>CAIQUS010000093.1 GCA_903875045.1 uncultured Bacteroidales bacterium | reverse complement strand
GTTTGTTTATCAACTTTTAAAATAATATTTGTTAGTATGTGCTGGATTTCAAAAAGTCAAAATTTCAACTTCAAATCACCCTGTTCATTACTGCAAATAAATGTTAATAACGCTTATTTTTTAACCACTGATTAGTTACAACAAATATATAAATATATTGTGGTTTTGAATTCATTCCAAATTTATTTCCATGCATAAAATGTTTCTTGTTGGAATAATTCACCTTGCATTTTCTCTGTTTCAACCCTGCATTTCTCTGCTTCACTTCAAATGCCCCGGATAAGAAAAAATAACAGCATTGATTTGGCGGATGGATCAGGTAAATAAAACCGGTCAGGTTTAAATTTGATTGTGTGAAATGATTAATTTCGTTTCATGATCAGTGCACAGGCCACAAAGCATGTGGTTGAAGCTTTGAGGATACTCAAACAGTCAAATTAAACACATCATGAAAGCCAGTCAGATAGTAAAACTTATAGCCTCCCTTCTGTTGCCTCTTGGCATTGGCGGCATAGCAGGGATGTTTACCACAGAAGCAATCCCCGGATGGTATGCCACGCTCAATCAACCCTCGTTTAATCCGCCCAACTGGGTTTTCGGGCCCGTGTGGACAACTCTTTACACAATCATGGGTGTTTCATTGTTCATGATCTGGAGACTTGAGGCAGGCAAAGCACGTAATCAGGCCATATTCATCTTTATGCTGCAATTACTGTTGAATTTTTGCTGGAGTTTTTTCTTCTTCTATTTCAAGATGATAGGTATGGCACTGGTTGACATTTCAGTGCTTTGGATAACAATCATCATCATGTTGGTTTATTTTTACAAAATTAAACCGCTGGCGGCGTATATCAATATTCCTTATTTGCTGTGGGTGACTTTTGCAACTGTGCTTAATATTGCCTATTTTTTCCTGAACAGGAGTTGATTGAGGATTAAAAGATACACCATTTCGCTATTTCGCTATTTCGCTATTTTTAGCAATCCCCTCTCTTATCTCCTCACTGTCCCAGGCATGGTCATTCTCCGACAGGTTCTGCCTCAGGTCCTGTGACAGCAGTTCTTCCTGCATCCTGAAATTTTCGCGGGCCTGAAGTATGTATTGTTTCTGGTCGTGCCGCAATTCGGCCATCCTGATGAGTGCCTCTTCATCGTACTGAAGGAATTTCTGCCCCTGCCGTGTTACAGTATAGCTCCTTTGACCGAGGCTTGTCAATACATCCACGGCCATTTTCACCGAAGTATGCAGGCTTTCACGGTAAATGTCCTGCAGGCCAATGTCCATCAAATCATAAGCATCCATCCTGCTTTTGGCACGAACCATGAGTCTTAGATCAGGAAAATATTTTCTGGCGGTGGTTACCAGTTCCATGTTTGTTTCCGGCGAATCGATTGCAGCGATGAGGATCTTCGCATCATCCGCCCCTGCCGATTTCAACAGGTCGAGTCGGGTTGCATCACCATAGTACACCTTAAAACCCATTTTCCGCAGTAATTCCACGCGGTTGGAATCATTGTCGAGGATGGTGGCTTCTACGCCGTTGGCACGTAAAAAACGCCCGATGGTACTTCCGAAATGACCGAAACCGGCAATGATTACTGAATTATGCACCTCAATTTGATCTGCTTCCCGATCTATGGGTTTTTCCTTAACACCAAACCGGGGATCAATAACTTTTTCATTCAACAGCAACAACAAAGGGGTGATGGTCATGGTGATGGCAGTTACAGCCATCATGGTACTCATCCACTCAGGGGTGATAATTTTCAATTGGCCGGTGAATGAGAACATGACGAAAGCGAATTCTCCCACCTGGGACAGGGCAAAGGTATAAAGCAGGTTCTGATCATTGGTGAGTTTGAAAATCCGGCCAGTGAAGAAAAGAACGGCTGCCTTTACGGCCATCACGATTATCACCAGACCTGCAATGAGCCAGGGCTGAGAACCAATCAGTTCGAAATTGATGGAAACGCCAACACCAATGAAGAAGAGGCCCAGCAATAACCCTTTGAAAGGCTGGAGGTCGCTTTCAAGTTCATGGCGGTATTCGCTGTTTGCCAGAACCACCCCGGCGAGGAAGGCGCCCAGGGCAGGGCTCAACCCCACCAGTTGCATCAGCATGGCGATGGCAACAATAAGGAAGAGGGCGGAGGCAGTAAATAATTCGCGCAGTTGTGTCTTTGCGATTAACCGAAGCATCGGAACAATCAGGAACCTGCCGGCAGCATAAATGATGCCCACGGCAAGGAACAGCGAAATGGCCTGCAACCAGCCTGGGAACTGATCGATGAAGGTTTGATGTCCCGATTCAGAGATGCTGGTTCCATGCACCGCGAGCAAAGGCAGAATCGCAAGAATAGGAATGACTGCGATATCCTGGAAGAGCAAAACGGAAAACGATGCTTGTCCTGAAACAGTTTGTGACAAACCTTTCTCTTTGATTGTCTGAAGGGCGATGGCTGTTGATGACATGGACAGCGCCAGCGCAATGGCCATGGCTTCCTGCCACCTGAATCCGGTAATCAGGATCATGAACAGGATTACAGTTGTCAGCCCTAATTGCAATGACCCTAATCCGAGAATCGATTTGCGCAAGCGCCAGAAATGGGAGGGTTCCAGTTCAAGGCCGATGAGAAAAAGCATCATCACTACTCCGAATTCGGCGAAGTGCATGATGTCCTGTCCTTCTTTACCGATAAACCCAAGAATAAACGGGCCGATCAGGATGCCTGCAAAAAGGTAACCAAGTACCGATCCCATGCCAAGCCTTTTCGCTATGGGAACACATACCACTGCAGCTGCCAGATATATCAATGCCTGTGATAAAAAGTCCATTTGTGTGCAGTTATAGGTTTTCGTTGATGACCCAATCGTTTAGATAGGAGAAGGATTGCATTTGATCAACCGGAATATGACCACTCTCCAGGGATTCAAGCAACCTCCTGTATTGACCAGCGGTTTCGATGGCCTCCTCTTTGGTTAACCGGTGCGTGCCATGCAAAGCAAACGGGGGCAGGTAGGACATTTTACAGAGCCGGGCAGTTTGTTCGAAAGGTGCAAGCAACTCCTTTATTGTAAACCGGTTATAACCATCTTTGTTGTAAGCCGACCGCTGACCGCCTGCTGTGATCGTGTTGAATACCAACTTCCCCTGCAGGTTCGTTCCGCCGGGACCATAGGCCCAGCCAAACTCCAGAACCATGTCAATCCATTGTTTTAAAAGGGGAGGAGCACTGTACCAATAAAAGGGATGCTGCCAGATTATTACATCGTGTTGCTCCAAAAGTTTTTTCTCATAATCCACATCAATGTTGAAATCGGGGTACAGCTCATATAAATCACGAAAAGTGAAATGAGGGGATGCTGGTATTTGGTTTACCAGCAAAGAGTTGTTGAGGGATTTCTCAAACCGTGGATGTGCAAACAGAATAAGTATTCGCTTTGACATAGAAAATGATGTTTATCGCCCATTTTGAATTTTAGCTGAGGTGCTGCAATGTGCTGCTTTTTCCTTCCGGAATAAATCATTGACCCAATCCATGCAGCATCCCGGTTTTACTGCAAAAGTAGATTAAAAAACGTAATGATCCCGACCAGAAAGATACAGATGATGGGATCTCAGGGTCGCTTTTTACCGTCGGTTTTTGGTTTTGTATCCATGTTGCCAGCGCCAAAGAATCATAGAATTACTGAATAATTAACTTGTGTGTTTGTAAAACCTTATGATTCTGTATGGTGACAAAATAGGCCCCTTTCTCCAGAAATTCAGTTGAGATTTCAGTTTCCGGGTTGTGAATTTCCCCGGAGAAGCATTCCCTGCCATTTATATTGTATAATCTAAAGGTAAATTTGTCTGCAGGGCTTTTTATCTTCAGGGTAAATTTGCTTGTTGCCGGGTTGGGAAAGATGGATAGACCTGTAAGGCCCCCAAATCAAACTGCATAAAGCTTCTAAATAAAAATTTGCCGATAATCCCTACGTAAATGCAGGTTACAGAGATAATACATAAAACGCCGGTTCAATACGAATGGTTTCATTACCTTCTATTATGGTTGCATTTTTGCCCTGGTTAACGCTGGCTGTTTGCAATGAAGTTTAACCGGCATTGTAATAAGGTTTAATCACCCCCGCAAATATAGCTAAAAAGGCTGTTAATCGGTATCTCGGCGCATTTTTATACATCTGATCATGCCTCCAGTACTGGCCCTCCCACAGGGGCCTTTTTTAGTGCCATCGTTTGTCGTGGTGATGGGGTAATTTCGTGACAAAAGGTGAGAGGATGGTCGAGAGGATGGTCACGAGGATGGTCATAAACCAAAAAAAAACGACCTCTAAAATATGGCTTACTGCTCAAAATGTATCAAAAAACAGTACAATATGAAGTATTACAGGGGGGTTAATGCCCCTGCTTTCAGCAAACTAAACGAACTAATAACGATGTAACAGGCTGAATTACATCACATACAGCAGAATAGTCGTTTGAAATCTGTTGAAAAACGTGTGTGTGGGCGAAAAAAAGGAGCAATTTGTCTGCCTGGGGAGGGTACGGCCACATTTTAATTATCCTGTTTGCTGATAAGGTGATTTTTTAGCAGGTTTAACATGGTCTACCTCTAAATTTTTCATCTTGTAATATTCCGCCATTTCTTTCAGAGCGGCATTTCCTTCCTTCAGGGCAATTATCGTTTGATCTTTCTGATTACAGAGATCACATTGATTCTTCGAAATATAATCGGCTAAGTTCCGTGATTCAATGTCGGAGGTGTCTATTTTCGTTAAGTCTTTTGAAAATAAATCATTGACTGATATTCCAAAGAAATTGGATATTAATAAGGCTGTATTAAGGTCTGGGGTGGCAACTTCTTTCTCCCAATTTGATATTGTTGTATTAGATACGCCCAATTTAACACCTAAATCCTCCTGATTTAACTTTTTTAACTTCCTCAAATACTTTATGTTACTACTAAAATCCATTTATTTTGTAAAATAAATCCAATTTGCTTGGAATATCCAATATGATTGTATTATATTTGCTGCGTTGATTGGCAAAGATATAGCGATAAAAATCAAAAGTCAAATAAATAAACATGGGACGTCCTAAAATAGGCACTGAATATAAGAAACCTTCTGATTACACTTATGACTATCCAGACCAGAGAGTTGTTGCTAAACATCTATCATGGGAGGACAAAGAGATAATTGCCAAAAAAACCGGCTATACCATAAGGTATGTACGCTGCTGGTGCGCTGGAAATCGAAAAAATGTAGCGATAGAAAAGATGGCTGTCCTTCTCGCCAGTATTAATGTTGACAAATTTCGTCAAATTAATCAATCAACAGATCCATCCACCAATTAAAACACCAACACCATGTTCAATCAAACTATTGTCGATATAACGGCAGAAATTCAATGGATCGTCAGCGAACTCAGCCGGCAATCAACCTCAAGAGAACAGGAACTAAAGTTGCTCAAAAAAAAGAATGCCCTGATATTTATTCGCCTCCTCTGCGATAGGTATCTGGCAGATAAATACGAATTGGACACATCTGCTTTGAAAGAATTGATGTTTAAGATGGACCTTCAGACTGGGATTCGAGAGACGATATATCAAGTTTTATACCCAGTTGCTGAAACAACAGATCTCCCTCAATCATCGCATACTTCTCAAATTTCGCCGGAATGAGTTTCCTCTGTTCCTCTGTTAAAACGATATCCCTTATGGCCATTGCCATTGCATGGGCTGTAATTGCTTTCTGTACCGCAAAATACAACAGTTCTTTTACATCATCTTTCATACTGCATTCATTTAAAGGTTTGACGACACTAATATAATTGATAATTATGAGCGACACTAACGCATATGATTCACTTCCCAAAGATTCAACCATTTCATAAACCCAATGCCATGATAACAAAGACAATTGAGCCAATTATTACTTCCACCAATACAGGATCTGCTGTGGTTGGAACAACCATAGAATATAGGTTTCTTGGAATTCTGTTTTACAAGAAAATCCTACACACTCCGGCTAAGTACGGGATTAAGGAATATGATCTTTTTCAGATCTCTATATGATCAACAATCCTTTCTGCACTCCGGATCAATTCATCTACATATGCCTGTGGTGCGGCAAGGCGGCTACCACCCCTGACTTCATGCTCAAGTTTTTCTAACCGTTGAAGAATAACAACCTGTTGTGCAATGATCTGTTTTAAAAGTTTCTTATCCATACTGCTTCATTTTAGGTTTGACGACGTAAATGTAAGCACTTCCCGGAAAAAAGCAAGTAGCTGGCTGATCGGATCAGCCTCCGGGATCAAAATCGTAATTCGTAATTCGTAAATCGCACTTGGAAATCTTCAACAACATATTCTGCCTAAGCAAGCCCGACCTCACCAGCGGCAACCCCAACAGCGACAGCCTGAAGGAAAGACCGGTGATGAGTGTCGCAGCTTACGATCATTATGTTACCAGATTCCCCCACGTGCGGATCCGCAAGGGTGGCGGCCAGGGATGCCCGGCGCTGCTCAACTACGACCAGCTGCGCACCGACATCAAACAACGGGTCTTCGAGAAGTACGGCGATGTAAAGCAATACTCCAGGCGCAACCGGTTGCAGGAACTCATTGAGCCGGATCACCAGGCATCGAAGTACTTCAGCGAATTCCTTTTCGACGACGACACCAACATCAAACATGACCGGCAGGTGGAATACAATGCCAACGCCACCATCTTAAACGCGATCGGGAAATATTTCACCGAACTCAAAGGTCGCAACAAACGACTGAGCAAAAAGACCTCCGGCATTTGGGATCTGATCAGCGATGCCACCAACGCGATCGACAGCAGTCGATATCCCCACACCCTTCCAACGCATCCGCTGCGCCTGCACGACAAATACAAACATTACATGGAGCATGGTTACTTCCACCTTATTCATAAGGGAAATCAGAACGCCAATGCCAAAAAAGTGAACGATGCGGTTGAGAGGTTGGTCATCTCTTTGTTTTGCCAACAAAACCTTCCTTTCGGTTCATGGGTTTATGATGATTACCTGCAGTTTCTTGCGGGATCCTTACAGATCGTTGACAAGGCTACCGGACTGATATACGACAGAGAAGATTTCTTTGACCAGAAGCGGGGAACATATATCATCATCAGCCGATCCACTGTATGGAACATAATCAACAATCCGGCCAATGCTATGATCATTAACAAGTTTCGTAATAACAGAATTGATTACGAAACAAAGATGACCCCAATGAACCATCGCCACTCTCCATTGTTTTCGCTTAGCAAGATTACCATGGACGACCGCGATCTGCCGCGCAAAACAAGTGACGACAAATGGGTTCATACTTACATGGCCTTCGATGTTACTTCTCAGGTTGTGCTATCGTGTGTGTACTCGCTTAACAAGCCAGATCATGAAATGATTTGGAATTGTTTCAGGCAGATGTATCGCAATGCCAACGAACATGGGTTGATGTGGCCTGGCGAAGTGGAAGTTGAAAACCATTTAATGAAGGAACTGACGGCAGAACTCAACGCTATGTTTTTACATGTGACCTTTTGCCAGCCCGGTTCTCCGCAGTCGAAAAGGGCTGAGCACTTTATTCACTTCAAGAAGTACCATGTAGAAAAACGCAAGCAAAAGGGAGTAGGTCGTTTTTTCCAGAAGGGGGCATATAAAACATTGAAGGCAGGTAAAGGAGAAATGTATGAACAGGAACACATTCCTCTTGAGACTTTAATTGCCGAAGATCAGGCAATCAATATGGAATACAATCATTCATTACACCCCAACCAGAAGTTATACCCTGGCAAAACACGGTGGCAGGTCCTGGTCGAGAATATGAATCCGGATTTAGGACGTCCTCAGAAACATAAGCTATTCAGGTACCTGGGCCTGCGCACCGAAACTTCTATCCGCAACAACGACTTCGCCACGGTGATGTACGAAAAGTATGTTATAGACACCCTGGGCAATATCTCCCGGCTGCGGCCCCACAATTACAGCGTGGAAGCATACTATGTCCCTGATCTTGATAGCAACATTGGCGAGGTTTACCTCTATCAGGGAGAAACATTTATAACGAAGGCCACCAAGAGCGAGCGATACAATGAAGCGAAAATGGAACGCACTGATAATGATGAGCGGATCCGTACCAACCAGGCAAAACGTAAATCACATTTTTTCAAAGTAGCAGGTCAAGGTATTCAGGAGAAGATTACTCGCAAACTGGACATCAGCAAACCCGACCCAGGACTGATTGAAAATATAGTTCCGGAAATGTTGGTGGTACCTGAGGCAAAGTCGGTTGATTTTTACCAGGAACTTGAGGATGACACACGCTACTTTACCAGTGAGGAATACCTTTCAAAAAGCAGAAGAGAATTTTAAACCTAAAAACACCAGATATGATAACACAAAAGCAATTGCACATTGAGGAAATTACAGTTGATGAGTTACGTCATTTAATTCGAGACGAAATTCATAATGCATATGTCGCATACGCGACTATTAAAAAACACGAACAAAAAACCACAATCATTAGCGACAGTGATATTGGGGCAGAAAATTTAAAATATTTTAAGGCAAAATCAATCAGGTTTATTGAAGAGTTGAAAGTAAAATATGGGAGTAAGAAAATTGATTTATCAAGTGAGGTTGTGCGAAAGCTTAGGTTTAAACATAAAATTACTGAATTAGCAGCATTGTTACTGCGATTTGAAAAAAAGAAAATAGTAAGAATTTATCGAAATGAACATAACCACTTAACACATATTGAACTTCTTTAAACAAAACACCAAAACACCATGATCACAACTGAAATTCAACATCGCATCGTTGCCGCCCTCGTAGATCGGCGCAACAATTTTGCCGGAAGCGACGCCAAGTTTGCCGTATCGATCGGCATCAACCACGCGCAATACAGCAGGATCAAGAACGGCGACCACGACCGGGTGCTCTCCGACCAGAACTGGCTTTCGCTGGCCCGTCTCCTGGAGATTCAGATTGGCAACCGCCCGCAGTGGAATATTGCCCGCACTCCGGTGTATGAATTCATCACCGATCAACTTCTGTTTTGCCAGGAGCATGCCGCCAGTAGGTTGTTATGCGATATTGCCGGTGTTGGAAAAACCTTCTCCGCGCGGGCTTACGTGCGATCACACAAGAATGCGATCTATGTCGATTGCAGCCAGGTTACGGTAAAACAGGAGCTTGTCCGCTTCATTGCAAAGGAATTCGGGGTAGGGCATTCAGGGAAATACAGCAATGTGCGCGCGGATTTGGTGTTTTATCTGCGCTCCCTGTCGCCCACCCCGTTAATTATTATCGATGAGGCAGGGGATTTGAAAAGAGACGCCTTCAAGGAGTTGAAAGCGCTTTGGAATGCTACCGAGGGATGCTGCGGATGGTACATGATGGGCGCGGATGGCCTTCGTGCGACCATCAAAAAATCAATCAACAATGAGACCCCAGGATATACAGAAATGTTCAGCAGGTATGGTTCGAGGTTTCAAAAAACATCGCCCGATACTGCCGACGAACTGCGCAAGTTCATAACCGTTCATGCCGCATTGATCATCAAGGCCAATGCACCTGAAGGAAGCAACATCGACATCCAGAAACTCCTTGCCCGTACCGATTACTCACTCAGGCGCATTGCCGACGAACTCCGCAAGATAGGTTAATCATGCTGATACAACGCGCCATATCCATCCAACAACTCTACCGGACAAATCTCCGGAGTCTGGAATTTACCGGGCAGTGGCTTGATGCCATCGGCTGTCCGGAACCTTCAGGCGCGTGGATCATTTGGGGCAACTCAGGCAATGGGAAAACACGCTTTGCCCTGCAGCTTGCAAAATACCTGGCCACACTCGGGCGCAAAGTGGCTTATGATTCCCTGGAAGAGGGTGTATCCCTTTCACTGCGCAACGCGATCGAAGATTGCAACATTCAGGAAGTGTCGCGCCGGTTCGTTCTGCTGGACAAAGAGCCAGTGACGGAACTGATGGACCGGTTGGCAAAAAAGAAAAGTCCTGATGTGGTTATCATCGATTCAATTCAGTACACCGGTCTCACATATTCCGATTACCGGACACTCCGGAGCCGGTTTCGCACAAAGCTTTTTATCCTGGTCAGTCATGCTGAGGGATCACAGCCCGCTGGCCGTGTTGCCCGTTCAATCCGCTTCGATGCCAATGTGAAAATATGGGTTGAAGGGTTCCAGGCTTTTGCCGCCTCCCGTTATGGTGGTGGTGAGCCTTACATGATATGGGATGAAGGCGCCTTTAAGTTAACGCATCCAAAAACCATCGACAATGAATAAGGAAACGATAAAAACCGTCAACCTGAACCGCTCCGCATCCATGCGCGCAAAGGTAATGCTGCTCACCGGCTATACCGATGATCAGATGAATGCCATGATCTTCGACATTGCTGTTGACTACATGAAATCCATGGGCATGAGTGAAGATTGGTTAACCCTCTGGCTCAGGGAACCGCTGTTCTGGGGCTGGTGGAAACAGCAATGGACACTCATTGATGAAGTGTTCTGGTACAAGTACGCCGGGAACCAGGGGCGCGAGGATGTTCAGAAAGAATTGCGCAACCGGTATGAGAAACTTCATACAAGCATCGACAAATTTCCCGACGAGATCGTGTACGAGAAGATCCACAGCAGCTATGAGGTTGCCGGTCGCGAAATCATGCACAAAATCACAACAAAAAACGAGAATTATTAACCCTTTAAACACCAATTAAATGATACAGAAAGTTAAAGACAAGTCCTGGACAGATGAATCAGGCACCACCGTTCCGGTTGAGTATATTACCCCCGGGCTTCGGTTGAAAGAGCGCAATGCAGCTATTCTGGCAAAGGATGCCAGGGCAGTAAACAAGAAGTTGCAGGAATTTAAAGACCTGATGGAACGCCTTTGCGGCGACGTTTACAAGAAGGCCATGGAAGAGTACAAAGCCAAAACCGATGGCAAGGGAAACTTCACATGGTTCAACTTCGACCGGTCGATCAAGATCGAAGTGAGTATCAGTGAACGCATCGACTTTGACGATCTGGCCATCCAGGCATCCAAGGAGAAACTTGATGCCTTTCTGGATGAAAGCATTGACAGCAAGATCGAATTCTTAAAGAACCTGGTTACTGATGCTTTTTCAACCTCCCGTGGCCGGATTGATGCAAAGAAAGTCATGCAGCTGATGAAGTATCGCACCAAGATCAGCCACCCACTGTTTCAGGAAGCCATCAACATATTAAGCGACGGGATCCGCAAACCGGGATCGAAAACGTACTTCCGCATTTGGGAACGTGACGCGGATGGCAGTTATGAATTGATTGAGCTCAATTTCTCAGCGCTTTAAACACTTTTAAAACACCTAACCATGGAAATGCAAATCATCATCAACGGAACCTTCAGTGAAATGCAGGAGGTACTTCGCTCCCTCTCCGGTGGACACCAGGTTCAGGCCATCCTCGAATCATTTGAGCCGGTTCATCATCCGCACGATGTCGAGGTACCGGCACGTGAAATAATGTTAACCCCGATGGGCCCAATGCCAATTGTACAAGTAACTGCACAACCTGAGCCAGTGATGGACCCGCTCCCTGAGCCGGTTCCAATTGATGGCAGGATAGAATACAAGCATTGTATGACTTGTGGAACTCAGTATGTACCTGTTCCAAAACAGATAAAACCTTTCTGTTCCAAGTCGTGTTATATGAAGGATTGGTATGACAGGCATAACCAAAAGCCGGTTGTTGATCAGCCCACCCCCATAGAACTACCTTCAGAAGCAATTCAGGCTGAGATTGAGCCAACGCCCGAAGTTTCGCAGAAACATTGCCACCAGTGCGGGGCGCTGTTTACCCCAAAGCACGGAGATAGCAATTTTTGCAGCAAACGCTGCTACATGATCGAATGGCGTGAAGTTCGTAAGAACAAAGCAGTAAAGGATGCTGCACCTGATGCAAAGAATGTTGCACCTGATGCAATAAAAACTGCACCTGATGCAATACCTCCGGTTGCCATATTGCTCTCTGATGAAAAAGCCGAAAAAATCCGCAAGGTGAAGAAGTTTTTGCCGGAGAGGCACTACATACAGAAAGACAACTTTGGAGGAATGTATTAAAAAGAATCAGCAATGGAACTAACTACAGCAAAAGAAGTCCGCACATTCATGGGTAAAATGATCGACCCGTTCAACCCTGATCCGGATCAGATCACCCTGGTCGATATCGCCCACTCCCTGAGTAACCTTTGCCGCTGGAACGGCCATACCATGAAGTACTATTCCGTGGCAGAACACAGCATTTTCGTTCAAAACATGGTGCAAAGCCGCGAGGATAAACTTGCAGCCATGCTTCACGATGCCAGCGAAGCTTATATCTCCGATGTAACGCGTCCGGTAAAGCATCGCCTGAAGAACTATTTCGATGTGGAGTTTGAACTCATGGTTGTGATCAGCCGCAAGTTCGGGTTTCAGTTTCCTTTGTCAACCGCCGTCAAAGAAGCCGACGAATACGCCCTGCGCTGGGAGTGGGTCAATATTGTAACCGCCGAGCGCGTGTCAACCATGACCCCGCGCGAGGCAAAACACGCCTTTCTTGGGATCATGGATATTCTTACTTCCAACAATGCTCCAGAGAATGGAAACCATTGTTTTGTATGTAAAAAGTTGGTGCCGGAGAACGAAATTACGCCTGATAAACGGCACGATGAAGATCAGGGTGGTTGTGGTTGTTATATACGCTGATTATGGACAAAATAGAACGTGCTGAGTTAGTAAGAAAGGGCGTGACAGTCCTTCGCTCGCAATACGAAACGAGAAAGAGCTGCTGGAAGATTGCCAAGGCAACCCGCAATGGAGGCTGGACACATTTCGGAACCAATTGGTATATCGCTAAGGCAAATGCTGACAATAAAATCGACGTAATCGTTGAAATGGATCCACAACGTTATAAAAAAGACGAATAAAGCCATGAACCACACAATCGGACGTCACCGCCGCCTTTATGGCCTGTTCCACGAAACCGGAACGGATAAATACCGCCGCGACCTGGTAAGCAGCTTTACCGATGGCCGTACAAACAACAGCGCTGAGCTGAGCGACCTCGAGGCGGATGAGCTGATCAAACACCTGGAGAAAATGACCCGCAAGGAACATGGTCCGACTCACTCCGGAGTGGATTACAAAGGCCAGCAGATGCGGCGACGTATTTTGTCGCTCTGTTACAACGTCGGCTGGGTGATCTGGAGCCAGACAAGGGGAAAACATGAAATCGACTGGCCGCGTCTCAACAGTTGGATGATCAAATACGGATATCTGCACAAACCCATGAACGACTACACCTATTCCGAGCTTCAACGCCTGGTGAAACAATTTGAGAACATGACAACCAATGTACTATCAACACCAAAAACACCACCACAATGAAAATCTTTCAACTTACATCGTCATCATTTACCGGATACATTGAATTTATTTTCAATGACAACACCCTGCTCGAGGGTTATGGGATCCATGCCGATCTTTCCGAAAAACAGCAGGTTTACATTCTCAAAAACATGCCCCGCGAGATCATCGAACTTGACAAACTCAAATCAGGCACTGTAACCATTACCGAAATCAACCAGGAAGTAACCTTTGAAATGTTCTGGAACCGGTATGATGAGAAGATCCGGAGTTCAAAAAAGAAGGCCCTGTCCGGATGGAATAAAATGAGCAAAGCAAACCAGGTACGCGCCTTCAGGTTCATTTCTAAGTACGAGTCGAACATATTACCGGATACCGCTAAAAAGTACGCTGAAACCTATTTAAACGCGGAGTTATGGGACAACTGACCAGACAGCAGCAGGAAGATCAAACCAGAGGCCGCATGATTGAGGTGGCCATGGTGATGAAGAAGGTGGAGATCAACCTGAGCAGGGAGCAGCTTGCTGCCCTGGGCAGGATCATGAGCAGATACCTTGCCAACTTGCGATTATTCGACATTGATAGCAAGGCGATCTTTTACCTTTTGTGGGCAATCTACGAAAACCGTGTACGCAAAAAGATGCTTTCCATCAAACCAACCGTTAAGTTATCGCTCGACATGGCTCAAGCCTGGGCAATGGAGGCCATGCTGGTGGAGATCAATCTGAGTGCATGGCCTTACGAAAAAAACCTCGGAGAATTCATCGTCAGCGAAATCGTTCATCAAACTGCGTAACATGGCCTATAACCGGAGAAACAAACTTAAACAGATGAAAGAAATCGTTGAGTTGTATTGTCAGGAAAAGAAACCAGGCATCTCCACGGCTTTTGTTTACCGGAACTTCATCAGGCCGAAGTATCATATCAGTCTTACCACACTCTATACTTACCTTTCAATTCCTATTATCCGACAATTAAAGGCCGAACAGGAGAAAGATCAGCCTTGTAAACAATCATGAGTTAATAAAATTTAATCGCTCTTTGTCAGATTATTGTTTTCTGTTGTATATTTGCCCCCGACAACACTATCAGGGGTAATTCCCTACAAACAAACGAAACGAAGCCCCGAGGGTGTCAGAGTTGGTAACAACCTGGAGCCTGATCCCTGATCAGTGTTGTCACACCCCACCGGGGCTTCGCCATAAAAACAACTGTGCTATGACAACAGCAGAAGTTAATCAGGCCATGAGCCTGCACCAAGGTTCCGCTCCGGAACATATGAAAACCTATTTTCTAAAAATCTTAGAATTAAATCAATCTGGTAAAGAGTTTCCAGTCAATCTTGATGAAGTATGGCCACTCGCCTATAAGCGAAAAGAAGAAGCCGTTAGGGTTTTGAAGTCATCATTTATGGAAGATGATGATTATCAGGTTTTACGCAAAAATGCGGAAAACCCAAAAGGAGGCCGTCCGACTGAAATTTTTATGCTTTCAGTTGAGTGCATGGAATTCTTCGTTGCAAAAAAGGTAAAAGCAGTTTTTGACGTTTACAGAACTGTTTTTCATAAAGCAATGAAAAATGCTATGGAACAGAAGACCATTTCTGATAGTGCAGCACATGCCGAAAACCAGATATTCATTGCTAAACTTGGTTCCATGACCGTAAAAGGGTACTATTCCAACGGTGTTCTATATTATTCGATGAGTGGGATCATGAAGTTTTTGGGTTACAATGGGGGAAGCGGATCAACCTATGCTGAAGCTTACGGTGCAAAAAACTGTATGAAGATTCAGGATGGTAAAGTGTCACTGTGGTTCGCCAACATGCAGTGGATTGAAGCTTTACTCAAACGCACAACACTGGAAATTCGTTATGAGAAAATTGCGACACTTTATCGTGACCTATTCCGTATTGAAAAAGGCGAAGGCGCAACGACTTATACTTACCACTTTACCAGTGATGAAATACTGTCTATTATTGACGCAGTGAAATTATTTAAGCAGAAACCGGCTCATGTTCTATCTATCATTGATAAACTGATGAAAGGAGCCGGGGTATGAAATGTGACAAAAATGAATTTATGGACTGGGATAAAAAAGACCTTGCTCGCTTTACCTGGGCGCTTGAGAGGCAGATGGCGGCCTATGAAAAATTAATGGAGATAAAAAAGATTGATATTCGTCCTGTTATTCCGGCTGTTTGGAAATATGATTTTTCAATGAATTAACCCCTGAGTTAATTTCGACCACAAAACCCACCCTAACCGGTGGGTTTTTTTATGGTTACGGTTATCCTGGGCGGAACCTCAATGGTATCAAACTCGATTTTTGCCGAGGTGTCGATAAGCTGAACGGAGTAAAGCATTTCAAATTCACGGATCCCATCGTCACGGTTCACCCTGCGCGTGAGGGTGCGGGTGAGCGGGCCATTGGCCGAACCGGCAGTCCAGCCATGCAGCACATGGTTGATGGCTGCGAGCAGGTCGAAGATTGATGCAGCTGCAGCGCGTTGTGCAAGCGGGGCCATCACGTTGGTATTTGACAGCTTCATGTCGGCCACCCGGATAGATACCTGAGCAAGGCCGATCTGTACATGCTCTCCCTGGTTGCTCCAGACTGCCTGGTTAATATCGATGATCACACACGGCCACTTTACCGGTTGGTTTGGACTGTAGTAGTCCAATTGTCCCCAATCTTCATCAAGATATTTGATCGCGGGTACAGTGGCCAGGCGGGTTTTCAAATCTGCAATAAGCGTTTTCATTTTTTCAGGGTTTTGTAAATGAACTCTTCAAATTCTTTCATACTTCGGTCGAACACCCGTTCAACACACTGGTCAACTTCGCGGTGAGGACCGATAAACTGCCGCTGCTCAACCTTGATTTTGCTGCCAACCTTTTTTAGGGCCATCTTCTTCCAAAACGCAGCTTCCCTTGTCAGTTTTTGTGCCCTGGCATCGTAAACAGCCGATTTGGTTTTCACATCGTACCGGATGGCATTAGAGTTTTTGTAGTACATGGCCCAGAAGTACTTCTTCATTTTCTCAGTTACCGTGATCACGCCACCCTCATTATGTATTTCTGCGTAAGGCAATGATGACATAAACCGGATAGAGGTATCATTGGAGGTCGCCCTGATGCTTCTGCGCAGTGCTCCGGAGCGCATCATCAGCGAGCCGCGCCGGTTGGGCATCTTTGTGTTTTCCCAGGGCTGATCAAAGAATGCCTTGCGCTCAAAGTTCTTATCAAACTCATCAAGCAGCTCAACCTTGAGATCGGTTATGAAGTTATGCAGGAACTGGTGTTTCATTGCCGTTTAAAAATAGTTTAAAGCGTATGTAAAAATCGGGCAAAATGGTTGTATATTTGTGGGGTCGATTCTGCGGATTCGGCTCCCGCGAGACCTCACAGCAATGTGGGGTTATCGTCTTTTATAGAGGCTCCTAATCATGCCTTTTTCAAAAAGCCAAACCTCATTTATTAATTGTCCCTCCCTTAGCCGGTTTTTAATTGTTTTCAAAATGTAGTTATCCGTTGCACCATCAGAATTATCAATTACGATTCTTGATGATTGTTCAATGCCACGGGATATCATCTTGCGGACCTTATTTGGTTTAAAAGGGCGTGAATGACTCTCATATTCATAAAAATGATTTTCAACTTTAAAATCAGGACACTTGTTTTCAAAAGGTGTCCCAATCAAATCTCCATAGAGACTTTTATATAAGGGATTTTTGAAGTGTACCTGAGGCAATATCTTTGTTTTACTGCCTCCCTTTGCAAAATGAGTGCAGATCGTTAGTACATCCTGATAGTCTCCAGCCTTTCTGTTAACCAAATCATGAACGGCGACTTCCCCTCCATTATCAAACGATTTTACCGTTTCAAAACCGGACATACTATTGTCTTTGATCAGTGAATTGACAATTGATGAAATTCCTTGCTTTACTTTGTAATACGGATGGTTCGGTGGGAAGATCACTTGTTGCTTCCCAGGATTGAACCGGAACATCTCACCCCGGTTCCGGCCTTTTGAATCTATCTGAACTGTGGCAGCATCGGCATTCTTGATCGCTTCAGTGGAATTATCTACCGGGTACTTTTCCTTCAGTACCTGAACGGTGGTACACCTGCAGCGCCATCCGTTGGGCGGGAAATATGAATCCCAGAAAGGATCGGTAACGGGCAGGGTGGTACCTGCCAGTTTTGCATGTGCATCCCTCACCCGGTCATCCTGGGCAGTTCGGTACTGGAGGTTGTACCGGTCGCCATCCTGCGTAAACTGGTTCCATTTGGCAGCCATCTCGGCAGAAGAAATGGCAAAGATGTATTCCGCCTGAAGGTAGTTCTCATTGTATTGCTTATGAATGGCTTCCACCTCCTGGCTGAATTTCTGATAACTCCTGATCTTGCCATTCTCATCGATCAGTTTAGCGCCAACCTCTTTGAGTTCAATATGCGTTTTACAGGCAGAGAAAACGAACACATCATTTTGCAGTTTACTGACCATTTCAGCCGGGGGCATATTTCCCTTGAGTCCATGATCAACAGCATTGCCCAGCGCCCTGTTTGTTTCGGCTAATAGCGCCTTCATGGCCTTATCCTTGAGCATGCCTGAATTGTACTCCTTTTTGTTGTAAACGTGCCTGGTAGCGGCATCGAATATCTTCTTGTTGAACCGTGGAGTGTCCTGGCTGCCTGCAGCAAGTTGTACCGGATGGCAACTGCAACCGACATGGTACAAATGGCTGAGATGACTGTGCAGCCCCTCAAAGGGGCTTAGTCGAAAAAACTTAAGGCTGCCTTTCCCGGGGTTTGTGTTTTCGTTCCAAGTACTTCAATACCGAACTTGTTTTTAACCCACTCCGGGTCCACATCCATGTACTGCATGGCTTCGTTGGTCATCTTCCACAGTGCTGAGATATCCTCCTGGGGGGCGAATTCAAACAATAAACCATCGGGAATAGCCCCAATGAGGAACAGTGCCGGAAGTACCACCGAGTTAAAGTAACCTTCAACCATCCTTTTATCAGCATTCACCAGATTGTGGTACATGCTGATGGATATGGTCTCTTTGCTCTCGTTGCCGTTTTTTGTATCCTGGCCTATAACCGCCCCGCTGATCAGCAGCGACATTTCGTTATTGCAAAGCCTGATCAGGTTGCTGTAAACATCACCGTTGGTGTCAGATCCTTTGGCGAACTCAAACTTTTCAGTTTCATCGATAATGAACCAGGCGGCAGCGCCCATATCGCGCATCATCGACTCTGCCCTGGTAAGCATCACCGGATCCCCGGTATTGGTTGTCATTACCCTGGGAGGTATCCCGTAAATTTCGCAAAGTTCACTCCAGCAGCTTTGGGCGAACCTCTTAAACAGAACATGCGGAATGGTTTTATTGAGCAGTCCGAAATCAGTCGGTTCACCAAACTCTAATAACCATGTGCCATATTCCTTTGCAACCCGGAAATCAATGCCGCTATCTGCAGTTTCATCAAAAAGCAGAACCCCCTTTTCGGGTTGGATGTTGTTGCGCGGGAGTGTGATCACGCGCAGGCCATTGGCATCAGATATGAATTCGACCACCGTAGTGCCAGCATACACAGCATCGAGCATATTTTTCACCAGGTCATAATAAAACCGTGATGATTTGATTAGTGCGGTTACTTCCTCATTGATATTTCCGCTCTGGTCCTTCAAGGTAAAGGATGCTCCAAGGGTCTGCATTTTCCGGTTTTCAATCTGCGAGGTGAGCAGTGAGTCAAACTGAATGTCCTTGTATAGGTTGTGTAACTTATATCTTTTCGGATTGTCAATCAGCATGGCTTGCCTTAGCGCTGCCTTCCAGATGGCAATGTCGCTGCGCGTCTGACTGATGGCCTTTGGTGCGATTTTAGCAAAATAACCATCCTTGCGGTTTTTAGCAATTTGCTGACTTGTGGCAGCGCTTTTAAGGTTGACGGCTGTGCGTGCCTTTTTGTTTGTGGTCATTGGTTGTAGATGAGATTAAATGACATTTCAATGATGTTTCATTCATGATTAAACTTCTCCCGGCTACCAAACCGAAAGGATAAAGCCTGGTCGCTTTCCGGGTCAATGATAAGTACCGGCAATTCGGGGTTCAATGCAGGCGCACCGGCTGACTTTCCGGTGCCAGATACCTTTTCGAGCCAGTCAATCGCCCGATCGTATCGCTTCTGCAACTTTTCCTCAATGATGTCCACGTTTGACAACCGGCAGATGTAATAAACAGCCATGCTTTTACACAGCTCAAGGATAAGCGGGTTACGCTCGGTTCCGGTTGCTGCAAAAATGCCAACGATATCATACCTGGTTCTGCCGTCATTCCATCGCACCTGATTATTTGGTGACAGATAGCTTTTCATCTCTTCAACGGCAGCCGATATGGCCATAGCGACAATATCCGGATCTGACTCTGTGATCTCACTGAGCTGATATTCATACAGCGCAGATTTAAGTTCTGTTTGTTCTAAAAACATAGCTGGTTATGTTGTTGTGTAATAGGCCCTTTTTTCAATATGTTCAATTTTCACCCCTTTTTTAAAAAATACACGGCGTTTGATCAGGCCTTTTACTTGAGATTTCTGATAAACCAAGGGTTTGCCGCTAAACACAACCACCATATATTTTTTATTAAACAGCCGTGCGTTTCGGTTGGCTTCCCTGATGGCCATCTTCAATCTGAATTCAAACCACTTTTTTTTCAGGTCAATGGTGTAATTGAAAATCTGTAAAATCATATTTCGGTTTTAATAGTGACGGTTTTCACGTTTACCTACCATGTATTGCGCATTTGATGCACGGGTTCTTTGTGACAGCAGCCATATCGCCCCCTCAAGGGCATCGGGAGCATCGTCGTGGCTCTTGCTGCCCTTCTCGAACATAAGCAACTGCTCCTCCAGTACCATCATCCCGGGGGTATCCTTCTCCTTTTCATTCATGGTAATCAACCCACGTTCAAAAATGGGCTGCATGGCTTCTACCCTGGCAAATTTGTCGGGTTTTTTACGTGCATCGCCCCGGATGGGGATCTGCTGGCCGCTGATGTTCCCGGCTTTCTTGAATTCATCAAGAAGCAGCTCCTGCAGGAAATTGCTTTCCATATAATACAGCACCGGTACTTTCCCGTTTACATGCTCCATGATCGAGTAATGCCAGGATACCATCTGCATCACCGATGTTTGATCAGCAAAGGCTTTGATCACATGAAAGTGCCCTTCCGGGGTTTTCCCGATCAGGATGGTTGCCTTGAAGTCTGCAGTTGCTGAGCTTTTAAAACTCGGGTCGGTGTAGCAAATCAGGGTTTTGTAAAATTTCAGGTCGAGCATCGGACCGTATTGGATATGTTTCTTCTGGAATACACTGCCCTCGTTGATAGGGTTGTTCATATATTCCTTCTGAAACCGGCGCTCTCCAATGAATTCACGCCTAATCCGGATCTCCTCCGGAGTGTAGTTTTCGCTCCAGCTCGGAAGGCCATGTTTATCCAGGGCATTCACGATCGTGTGGTGCACACCCGGGCGTGTGGCGAACCGGCTCAGGATGCTGTCTTTGCCGATGCGATTGCCAACCATCACAAACCTGCCACGTCCCATTTCCATTGTTTCGGACAAAGCAGAGAGAGTCCAGTCAAGGGCTTCGCCTACCCGGCGTGGGTTGCGGATCAACTCATCATCGTCAATATCATCAACCACGATATAATCAGGCCGTTTGCCGCGATCTTTCAAACCACGCGGACTTTGGCCACGTCCCACGGCCACGAACAAACTACCGTCAGTGGTATGAAATTCGCCTTCAGCCCAACTGCCTGACCGCATTTGTGGGCCAAAGTCATGGATGAACGCCTGGTTGTACTGCAACTCCGCCTGAAGGTCAGAAAGCAGCCTTATGGCCATGTCTTCACTCTTGGACACCAGTACCATGACATGGAGCTTTCGGGGCTGCTGTATTTTTAACCACAGCGGGATCATCAGCGACAGATGAGAACTTTTGGCATGGCCGCGTGCCCATTCAAACAAAGCTTTTGTTTCACCGTTTGCCTTGAGATAATTGGCAGCATCCAGTTGAAACTTACCGCATTTCTTTGGTGCCAGCAGTGGAAAGTATGTCATTACGAAAAAGGAATAGTCTTTACGTGCGCGTTCAACACGCTGATCACGCTCCTGCGGGGAGTCGGATATGGTGAATGACTGCCCTTGGATCCATTCGATACGCTGTTGCCAGCGCAGCTGCAGCTCCTTATTTCCCCGGAAGTTTGCCATTGCCTAAACGAAATTGGATATAAATGTCCTGGTATCTGGTGATGCCCTTTATAAACTCATCGGTGAGTTCACGGTGAGTTGCCCGTTGCTGGATGAGAAAGTCCTGGAACGACATAAAACAATTGATGTCATCATCAACCGTGTTGGATGTTTTGAGTTCCTTGAGTTGTTTGACCGCTTTGGCAAAGGCATCTGCAGAGAAGTCCACTTCATTGTCGAGCATGTCATTGATGCGCTGCAGGGCTTTCTGCATCAGGTCATCCATTGAAATGGTACGGGTTGCCCTTTTCCCTTCCCAGCCGCCGCTGTCTTTCCATGATTTGAGCGTTGGGGCTGATATGCCTACACGTTTACAGATATCCTGCGCGGGGACTGTTTGCATGAATAGCAGGTATGCATATTCGTATTTTTCAGGGCTACGGGTATTGATACGCGGCTTTCCCTTTTTAGCGGCCATAGTTTTTTTACAAAAATGATGGATTGAAGATGAAAAAGCAAAAAACCTTTCAACCCTTGAAAGGAACCTTTCAACCCTTGAAAGGTTTTTTGGAATTCGTGATCTGTGAATGTATGTTTGCCGCAATTAATGAAATAAAGACCATGGCGAAGGGATTTGTGTTAAACGATGAAAGCAGGCTGAACTCTTACGGGTTCCTGGTGCTGAATGTCGGAGGCAGTTTTGAGCGTTTCAAGGACAACCCTGTGATGCTCTACCTGCATGAACAGGAGCAGCTCATCGGTCGCTGGGAAAACCTGCGGGTTGAAGGAAGTAAACTTATCGCCGATGAGGTATTCGACACCGAGGATCCTGAGGCAATGAAACTTTCCGGGAAGGTTGATCGCGGATTTTTAAAGGGTTCATCCATGGGCTTACATATCCAGGATGCAGAACTTAAAAACATACCCGGTTTAGGGCTCGTGCCAGCCGTGACCAGGTGGGAACTGATGGAAGCCTCCCTGGCGCCGGTCCCCTCAGGGCAGACCTGTCTGAGACTTTACAACGATAAAGGTGAACTGATCACCAGCAAAGAGGCTATTAAATTATCAATTGATTCAATCATTCATAAAAACAACAACAATTCCATGGACAAAATCATGTTAACCGCCGAAGCGGCCACCTGTCTGAAGGTTTCAAAGGAAATCGACCCGACAGCGCTGAATTCCGCTATCATGGCCCTGGCTGCATCGCGTGACGAGGCGGTTACAGAGCTGAAAAAGTTCAACGAAACCAGGGCGAAAGAACTGGTTGACGGTGCCATCAAAGAGGGCAAACTCACTGCCGACAGGCGCGAGAGTTTTGAAAAACTTGCCGCCACCGATTTCAAACAGGCAAAAGACCTGATTGACACCTTGCCTGCCAAGCAAACCTTCAGCGACAAAATCAAAAACCCCAAATCAGTGGCAGCCGACCGCCAAGGTTGGGACTATCTCAAATGGGCAAAGGAAGATTCCATTGGCCTGGCGAAACTGCAGCGCGAAAACCCGACTGAGTTTGCCGAATTGAAGGCTGCTTATAAGTCGAAACGTTAATCGAACCAACCATACATTATTAACCTAAAATCAAAAAGAAAATGAAGAAGTTTAATGTTGGCAGCCTGTTATTTAATCTTATGGTTGCATTATTCATTGCAGTGTTGGTCGGAGTGCCAACCGTGTTTGCTGCAGGGGCATCCCTGGTGGCAGGCACGTTACTTTCCTTTTCCGGCAATGGCCCGGTTTTGATGTCCGGACTTCAAAAGGAAATCTGGACTGATATTATCATGGAGGGCTTTTATCCTGATAATTCATTCCTAAACGAAGCCAGGGACATGAGTTACCTGGTAGATTCTAACACCATCAATCTGGCCGAAGCCGGAGCCACTCCCACAGCAGTCCTTGATACAACATTCTCCACCGGTGTGCCGTCTGCTCCCGCTGCCAGGACTGATACTGCGTTAAATCTTCCGCTCAGAACGATTGACACTACTACAACTGTGGTGCGTAACATTGAGGAAATGGAAGCTGCTTATGATAAAATGTCATCTGTGGTTTACGGGCATAAACAAGAGATTTTGCGCATGGCTACAAAACTTGCAGCCTGGAACTATGCTCCGGCAAGCACTACGGCCAACACTCCGGTATTCGCCTGCACCGGCGTTACCAATGGAAACTCCGGAAGGAAAATGACATTTGCAGATGTGCTGTCTTTAAAACTGTTGTTCGACCAGCTTGACGTACCCCAGGAAGGCCGCATACTGGTGCTGAACCCTTACCATGAGGCAAACCTGATTGAGGCAGATATCGCCACCTACAGAGGTGTTCTCCAGACAAACCTGCTCTTTGGCTTTAAACTTTACCGCACTTCGATTACACCATCCTTTATTTCAGCAACCGGAGTAAAGACTGCCTGGGCTGCAACGCCTGTCGCTGGAACCGACGTTGTTTCATCGTTTGCTTTCCATAAGGATGAAGTGATGAAAGCCGTTGGAACTGTCGATGTGTTTGCCAGATATAAGGATCCTGAATGGAAAGGTGACCTGATCAACTTCCAGATGCGCTTTCTGGCCAAGTCGCTGCGTTCAAAGTACTATGCCGCGATTTATTCCAAAATATTATAGTATAACCAACCCCCGCGAAGCGAAAGAGAGCTGAAATGAGTCCGTTCAAAGTAAGCTCTTTTATTTACACCGCCTGATGATGAACGAATTTGAGACCTGGTTGACCAGTGGAATAATAGGGATTGCCCTTGTCGTAATCGGCTTTTTTTTACAACGGTTGCTCACGGAAATGAAGGAAATGAATGTGAACATTAAGTTGATCGGCGAAAAAGGACTAATCCATGATGGCAAACTGGAGCTTGTAGATACAGAAGTGAGGCAGCATGAACGAAGGATTAATGATCACGCCGACAGGCTTAGAAAGGTAGAGCGTAAACAGGATAGTTGCAGCTACTGCAAGGAGGCATAATATGAAAATGAACCTTGGATTGTTATTTGGTTTCATACTGCTGTTCTCAGGGTGTCATTCCACCAGGGTAACCTCAGTGGCTTCACATGAGCAGTTAGTCTCTTTTAGCCAGGACAGTATTTCGGTTAATGAAACTGTCACCCTCGATACGATCAGAACCCCTTATGATTCGGTATCAATATTCATCCCCAACAATTGGGTTGCAGATACTGCACACCTGGCTGATCCGGCTCCCATGTCTCAAAAACAAGGGCGTGCAACATTGAAATTCGAAAGAAAACCCGGAGGAATCCAGGTAACAGCATCATGCGACTCCTTGTTCAATGTCCTGGTGAATCGGGACCGGGAAATATACCGGCTGAAAAATGCACTTAAGCAGAAAACAAGCAGCAGTGTTGCATCTGACAAAGAGGTTAAAATCATATTCAGGGTTCCGTTATGGGCCTGGCTGGTGATGGCTGGTTCCCTTTTAATATTCGTACTTATCGTCTATTTAAACATCAAAAAAAGATTGTTATGACAAAGAAAGTTATACCGGTGGACCAGGATTCAACGGGAAAAGATAAAACTGATAACTTCACGCCAACACTGGCTGAACGTGCCAAAACAGTGTTCGAAACACACGATGCATCGGAATTGTATTTCACCTCTGATGGAAGCTGTTTTATCGAGCTTTATAATGCCAAAGCTCATGCTGTAAATCTTGGTGTTGAAGATATCGTAACCATTAAACGCGAGGAGGTATAAATGGCGACACCTACCGGATTACCACGAGTTAAAATAGCCTTCGAAAACGGCGCTCTCGGATCGGTTTTACCGAGCCCGGACGGGGTGCTCGGAATTCTTTGCACCGGCGCTATTGTAGCAAGCAAGTTTGCCCTTCTTACACCCTACATCATCAAATCATTTGCTGAACTGGAAACGACCTACGGTATCACAGTGGCCAACAATCCGAACATCGTGAAAATCTTCAGTGATTTTTATGCTGAAGCGGAAGAGGGTACTGAAGTATGGCTGATGGCATTTGCCAATACAGTTACACTTGCACAGATGGTTGACAGTACTATCGCGGCAAATGGGAAAGCCCTTGTACTTGCAGCAAATGGCCGTTTGCGTGGGTTGATTGTTGCACGTACCCCTGCAGGTGGATATACTCCTGTAGTCACTGCCGGTATTGATTCTGATGTTGCCGCTGCAGTACTGGCCGCTCAAACCCTGGCTGAATGGGCTGCAACTACCCTGATGGCTCCTTTGTTCGTTATGATCGAAGGTCGTGCTTATACCGGTGTTCCCGCGAACCTTACAGATCAGGGTACGCTCACAAAAAACCGGGTTGGAATTCTTATTGGTGATACGGTAATCAGTTCAGACAATGCCTGTATGGGGTTACTTGCCGGTAGAATTGCATCTATCCCCGTTCAGCGCAACATCGGACGTGTAAAAGATGGCGCTCTTGCTACACTCACAGCCTATCTTAAGGATAAGACTGTTGAGCAGGCCGATCCGGGATCTGTTCACGATAAGGGATACATAACCCTGCGCAACTTTGTTGGGCGCACTGGTTACTTCTTTTCAGATGATCACCTGTGCACTTTGCCAACTGATGATTACCATACACTCACCGCCCGCCGAACGGTTGACAAGGCTTATCGTATCGCTTACGACACACTGTTGAACGAATTGCTGGATGAGATTCCTGTCAATGACGACGGAACCATCGCTGCTACAAAAGCGAAAAGCATTGAAACAAAGGTTGAAAATGCCATTATCAACAGTATGACCGTCAACGGGGAGCTTGGCAACAATCCTGGCGACCAGAACGACACCGGTGTGAGCTGCTATATTGATCATACGCAGAACCTGGTGAGCACAAACCAGCTCAATGTAGTAGTGAAGGTAAAGCCCTTCGGCTATGCCAAATACATTGATGTAAAACTCGGATTCAAAACCTTAACATCATAAAATCAATCACACATGTTCGATTCACGGCAATATGAATTTGCAGACCTTACCCTGGAATTGGGCGGGCGCATAATTACCGGCTTCCGTGGGGTGAAATATACCTCGAAGCAGGAAAAGGAACTGGTTTACGGCAAGGGCAATCAGCCCTTGCATATCCAGAAGGGCAACATTGGTTACGAGGGTGAAATCTCCCTGCTGCAGAGCGAACTGGAAACCCTTCGTAAGGCATCAACCTCTGGCAGTGTCCTGGGATTGCGCCTGGATGCAGTTGTAGCTTATGGCAATGCTTCTAACGGCGACACGCTGATCGTTGATAAGATCAGGGGACTGGAGTTCACCGAGGACGCCAAGGAGATGAAACAAGGCGATAAGTTCATGGAGGTATCCCTTCCATTTATCTGCCTGAGAATTGAAAACCAAAAACCCTAACACATGAAAAAAACATCATTAATTGGAGAAGTTACTCCAGCGCAGATTCAGGAGTGGAAAGATAAACATGGTCAGATATTCGGAATTATTGTGGATGGCCACATCTGTTATTTGAAAAAACCTGATCGCAAGATTCTCGGATTCGCATCCGTAGCAGGGAAAACAGACCCAATGAAGTTTAATGAGGCAATGCTCAATAATTGTTTTATTGGAGGTAGTGAGGCTATTAAAACTGATGACGATCTATTCTTAGCGGCATCGTCGAAGCTGTCCGACCTTATTCAGGTCAAAGAGGCCGAACTCGTAAATTTTTAGAAGCTGCCGGGGTTGATGATTCTGATTATGTCAGAATCATCAATGCCCAATTAAGATACTATCTGCATATCGCAGATCCCGACAGCTTAAGTGATGCAGATTGGGCTATGAGGTTGAAAGAATTGGAGTGGGTAAGAAAGAAAGAATCTGCTACCTGATTTATAAAGAAATCAACAGCCCGAATAAAGCCCCGGTAACAATTATAATCGACACAAATATTGCAGCATCACGGCCGTTGACTCCATTTGAAATGATTAATTGATATAACCTGGTTGGTAAAGTCAAAATTCGCAGGCCAAATTTTACGACAAAAATTGCGATACAAAATAATCCGAATATAATGTAAATCAATACAATTAGACTTATCATGGCCAACATTTTAGAATATACCCTGAGTTTGCAGGATAAGTTATCAGCAAAGTTACAACAGATCGGTGTTAATTCTAATGTTGCCCTTGAAAGATTTTCAAAACTACAGACCCAGGCAGTAAAGGTTCAGGAAGTAATGACCGGGATGGGGCGTTCTGTTAGTTCGCTTCGCGATAAGTTGGCGCTATTGAAAAATGAACGCGATCTTATTCCAGAATCGAATCTTAGAGCAATTCGCACTTACAATTCGGAAATCAAGAAACTTGAAAAGAATGTTTCTAAACTCGAAACCATAAATGGTAGCAAGTTTAAAACTGCAATGAAAGATGCTTTCCAAGCCATGCCGGGATCTGATTTTCTTACAAACCCGATTGTTGCTGGTGCAGGTGCAATTGCCGGAATCATCAAAATCGGCATGGAGGCAGAGCAAACAAAAGCTTCATTTGATGTATTGCTTGGAAGTCAGCAGAAATCAGCAGAGATGCTAAAACAGCTAACTGATTACTCCGACAAAACTCCCTACGGCAAGCAAGAAATTCAGAATGCATCGAAAATGATGCTTCAATTTGGTATTTCAGCAGAGTCTATTATGCCAAATATCGCTATGATTGGTGATATCGCCATGGGCAATGCTGATAAAATGAATTCACTTACTCTTGCTTTTTCGCAGGTTAGTTCTGCAGGAAAACTCCAAGGCCAGGATCTTCTGCAAATGATTAATGCGGGATTTAACCCACTGAAGGAAATATCTCGAACTACAGGGGAGTCGATGGCAGCATTGAAAATCAAAATGGAAAAAGGGGCAATCTCTGCCGACATGGTCTCAAATGCTTTTAAGACTGCTACAAGTGCTGGCGGACTGTTTTATGGCATGAGTGATAAAATGAGCAAAACTATTGGAGGGCAATTAAGTACGGTTCTGGATAATTTTAAAGGAAAAGCCCTTCAGGCATTTTCGCTCATTCAACCCTTAATGCAGCCTGCTCTTGATATGCTTTCACTTTTGCTCAATGGATTGAGTTTAGTGTTGAATCCACTTGGAAAATTTCTTAAATCTCTTCAGGATGGAAGTACATGGGCATGGGTATTGGCAGGAGCGGTAGGAGCAGTTGCCCTCGCGTATGAGGTTGTTACCTTGTGGATGAAGCGCGCATCAATTCAGCAATCCTTAAACATAGCACTTGATAAAGTACAAGCTTTTTGGCATGGCGCTGTATCCCTAGCACTTAAGGGTTTGGCTATTGCCCAGTGGCTATTGAACGCTGCAATGGCCGCTAATCCAATTGTATGGGTAGTACTTGCTATTGCTGCACTAACAACAGGAGTTGTCTACGCCTGGAATAAATTTGAAGGCTTCAGGGCTGTTATTCTGACTGTATGGGACACCATCAAGGGTTTTGGCGGTATCCTTAAGGAATTCGTACTTGATCGCATCAAAGGGATCATCAGCGGGCTCGGTGCCATGGGATCAGCTATCTACAAACTATTTACAGGCGATTTTAGCGGGGCATGGGAAACCGCTAAACAAGGTGTTGCCGATTTAAGCGGATACAATGCGGTAAAGAATGCCATTTCTGCCAGTGCTGATCTGGTTGGCGGAGTAAAAAAAGACTACCAACTCAACCTTGCACAACAAAAGGCCGGGTTGGTTATCGGATCCATGCCTAAAACATCATATTCACCTTTTGTTAGTGCACCGGACACGAAAACTCAGGAATTTGGTTTTTTAGGGGCCACAGATAAATCTTATATCAAACCTCCTGTAACTCCTGGTGCTGCAACCCCTGAAAAACCGGTCAAAGACGATAAGATCAAAGCAACCACCGATGCCATTGCCTCCGGTGGCGCACGAAACACTTCCGTAAATATTAAACTGAAGAATATGGTTGAAAACATCGTCTTCAGCGGCGGGATGAAAGAAAACCGTGGTGACCTTGAAAAGCAAATCACCCAGATCATGATGCGAGTACTCGGCATGGCACAATCAACAGCATAAGCAATGGACATAAACCCAACATACGCATCCGGATTCAACCTGCCCCCTTTTTATGCAAAGGACAAGGTTGTTATTGTTGCTTATGATAAAGAGAGGAATTCGCTTGATTATGCAGGAGAAACTAATAGCATTTTTCAGGTGCAGCACCAATACCCCTTAACATTCAAATGCAAAGGGCTAACCGATTTTAAGTTTCCCATTGACCCGGTAATCACACTTGGTTTCAAAAATGTGATCACCAGGCGCACTGTGTCAAAAGGAACCAAGCGTGGATCTGTCAAAGAACACTGGACCGAGGATGATGTTGATATCACCATATCAGGGGTGTTTATCAGTGATGACGATACCTACCCGAAAGAAGTTGACCAGGTGCGGGCATTTTTCAAACAACATAGGGCCGTTGAAGTGTTTTGCACACTGCTTAATGATCGAGATATTGACACGATCGCCATTGAGAGCTTTGACCTCCCTTTCACAAAAGGCACAAACAACCAGGCATTTGAAATCAAAGCATACAGTGATGATGCTTTTAAACTTTTAATCGAGGATAAATAATGTACGATATCACCTGGAAGATAACAGTTGGAAAGTATAAGCTTATGATGCTTGACAGTGTGAAGATCGTTCGCAGTGTTGAGCAGTTGAGCGATACAGCCGAAATTGTATTGCCAGGTACATGTTTCAATAAGGCCATTGAAATTGAAAGCAACATCAAAAGAGGTGACACCGTGCTGATCCAGGCAGGATACGATGGTGAACTTGTAACCGAATTTGAAGGCTACCTCGAAAGCATCTCCACCGATGGCGGCGCGATCAAACTCAACTGTGAGGATGCTGTATTTCAATTCAGAAAACCTGTTGCCGACAAAGAATTTGTTTCTCCGGATGTTAAGGATATCCTCAGTTATATCTGCTCACAGGTTGGAGAATTCACCCTGAACTGCGACTATTCGTTCAAGTATGACAAGTTCGTTATTCGTGGAAATACCGGATATGATATCCTGAAAAAAATACAGGAAGAAAGCAAGGCAAATGTTTACATCAAAGGTAAGGTGCTGCAGGTGCATCCTCAGTACCAGGAGATCACCGGGAAGGTGAAATATTCCTTTCAGGATAATATTGAAAAAAGTGAACTTGAGTATAAGGATGCCAGGGACAGGGTTGTGGAAGTGATTGTGGAAGGTAAAGGCAAAGATGGAAAAGTTATCCGGGAGTCAGCCGGAGCAACCGGTGGAGACCAGGTAAATATTAAAATTGATGGTGTCAGTGATAAGGCAACCCTGCAGTCACTGGCCAAGGAGCAGCTTAAAGTTAAAAGCTATACCGGGTACTCCGGAAGTTTGACCGGCTGGCTGATCCCGTATTGTGATGCAGGTTATAAAGCAACCATCGAAGATAAAGATTATGAATTTAAAAACGGTGACTATTACGTGCTCGAGGTTGAGACAACCATCAGCAGCGCCGGTGGCCAGCGTAAGGTAACTGTAGGCATGAAGATATGAGCGACCTGAGGGAAATACGGCAGCGCATTCGCGACATCTCCGGGTTAAATGACCTGGGACAGCCATTCTTTATTGCTACCGTGACAAAGGTGAGCGATAAGGACTGCAGTGTCATGTATGGAACGCTGGAGCTAAGTGAAGTAAAATTATTCAGCATCATTGACCCGGGAAAACTTTTGATCAAACCAAAGGTTGGCAGCATGGTCATCGTTGCCGATTTGAGCCAGGGGAAACTTCGCGACCTGGCAATCATCAAAGCCGATGAGGTTGAACTGATAAAATATGACCAGGATGGCCTGGTAGTTGAAATTGACAGTGTGGCAAAGAAGGTGAACATCAAGAACAATACGACCAGCCTGACAAAGCTCTTTGCTTCGGTTTCCGATATCATTTCCAAACTTACAGTCAGTACGCCCAACGGCCCCTCCGGAACACCCTTGCCTCCGACCATCGCGGCAATTGAAAAGTTTAAAATGGATTATCAATCGCTTTTAAAATAGATTTAAATGGCATTGCAAAAATCACCGCTGAAACAAGGAATTTCATCACTGATGCAGGAAATGATGAAAAAAACCGAACCGTGTTACGTGAATTTGCCGAACAGTTGAGCACACTCATCGAAACATTTGTGAAAACAGCTACGGTGACAGTGGCAACCGGGATCCCGGTTGCAACAGCCGGGAGCGCCACAGCTCAAACAGGGGTAACCACCGCAACAGGAACAGGAACGATAAGTTAAACATGGCCTTAGTAACCGACATATTGTACGACCAGGATACCGGTGATATCGCCTGCAAAAATGGCGATTTCGTTATTGGTGATTCAACGCTTCAGCACCAGGCCGACCTGTTGGAAGCCGGAGAAGGTGAATATAAACAGGCACCCACTGTCGGGGTTGGTTTACAGGGCTTTTTAAACGATGAAGACCCCGCTGAAATGTTGCGTAAAATACGCATCCAGTTTGTGGGCGATGGTTTGAATGTTTCACAGTTAAAATCATCTGATCCATTAAACATAAAGGCAAATTATTAATGAAATCAATAACAGCACAATTCGGACAAACCATCTTCGACATTTCCCTTCAGGAACTTGGTTCGATTGAGGGGGTGTTTGACCTGCTGGAAGCCAATCCGGGGTTACAGTTGGATATGGCGGTATCTGTCGGTACCAATGTAAAAAAGCCAACACCGGTCATTGATCTGCGTGTGGCAGAATACTATTCGCGCAACGGGATCACCCCGGTGTCGGATGTGGTTGAATGAATTACAACAAGGGCTGAAAAAATGGAATCCGTAACTGCTCAATCTGGTCAAACCGTATTCGACATTGCCTTACAGGAAATGGGGTCGATTGCGGGCGTGTTTGACCTGTTGGAGGCAAACCCGGAGTTGCAGCTCGATCTGGAAGTACCGGCAGGTACCAGGGTTAACAAACCCACCCTGGTTGTAAATAACCTGGTTGCCGATTACTTTTCGCGCAACGTGATCAACCCTGTGTCGGGCATGGGGGAGGAAGTACAACTTTCGGAGAAGGATCTTATTATGGTCGTACAAAACTTAGAATACGACCTGGTGAACGGTGATTGTGAGTTCAACCGGGTAAGGCTCTACAACCTTCGTGAACGGCTCACCGTGCAGATCAACTACACCGGCCTTGGCGATGGCGACCTGTCGCATGATCCAGCGCTCGACTGGTCACAAAAAGTGAAGATGTACATCGACCAGAGCCTCGATGGAATAAACTTCAGCCATGTTCCCTGGTCAATGGTGTATTTGGATCCGGACGTGGAAATTCACACCTACAACATCATCGGGTTGCTGACAAATTATGTTCGCGCCTGTGTTTACCTGGATGCACCATCAAAAGGAATTATTCATCAAATAATCTGGAAAGTACTATAATGGCACGAACGATCGCTGAAATATACAACGCCATGGCAACGACCAAGGCCGACATGCAGGAGCTGCACGATTGGGTGGTGGATCCTCAAAACCCTTCTTATGTCATGGACAATGCGGATCAGCTGCTGGCTGATCTACGGAGTACTTCCAAAGTTGCGATTTGGAGGCTGTTTCTTTACGTGTTCGCGGTTGGAAGCTGGACCATTGAAACGTTGTACGACAAACTGGTTATGACCATTGATGCCATTATGGCTGCCAAACGTCCTCATACCCTGCGCTGGTATGCCGAAGAGAGTAAAAAGTATCAGTATGGCCACGAACTCGTATGGGCCGATTACCAGTATTCGTATGCTGTGTATGACCCTGATGCACGGATCATAAAATATGCATCGGCACAGGAGTTCAACGGGAAAGTAATTTTGAAAGTTGCCAAAGAGGTTGGAGGGGCCAAAACTGCACTTACCACCGATGAAAAGAATGCTTTTAGTGCGTTCTGGAATGCCTGGCGCGATGCCGGTACCAAGTTGGAGATTAAAAGCCTTGCTGCCGATCAATTACGGGTAAACATACGGATCATCCGCGACAGGATGGTACTGAGAAGCAACAACAGCCTGCTCAGGGACAGTAGCGTATTTCCTATTTCAGATGCGATTGCCTCTTTTGGCAATGCACTTGAGTTTGATGGCATTTTACGTATGTCAAAACTTGTCGATGCCATCCAGGCAGCTGAAGGCGTTGTGGATGTAAAACTCGAACACGCCTGGCACCGGCCTGCAGGTGGAACCTATTCCGAGGTAGACATGTTTGTGAACAGCGTTGCCGGACATTTTGAAATTGACATCGATGCATCAAGCTTCGTTTACGTCGACAAAACAGTTGTAAATGTTGAAGAATAATGTGGGAATTCTCGCTGTATAAAATCGGGCAGATCCTTCTGCCATTCGCCAAGCGCAAAGTTGGCTTTATAGCCTGGGTAAAAGTTTACCTGAGCTACTTAAGTGATATCCTCGACCGGTTGCGTGCCTTTCGTATCCTGTCATTGCGCGATGCCAGGATGACCCCGCAGATATGTTATCTGGAAAAGTATCTCCGCGACCTGTATAGCTCACCTGAAATAACCATCGTTGATGGCCACCAGCTTGGTCCGTGGTGTTTCTATCACAGCCCCCCATCGGGTGATGATGACTTTTACGCGGTAGAACCTAATAACTACTGTTATGCAAACAATGTTACCATCAATATTGATTTTGTGGTTGAAGTCCCCGGTGCATTAGAGGCTGAATGCAATGCAATTGCCGCGTATGTTCAAAAATTCAAGATGGTAGGAAAATCGTTCATAATTCAATTGATATAACATGGATAAATTATTAGCAGTAACCACTGGCATAGGCCAGCCATTGCGCCCCGAAGATTGGGAGTTCATACAGAATAAGACAAAAGAAGCCCTTGGCGCTATCGTAACCGGGCTGATGGGACACACAGGCACATGTATCATCACCGGACTGGTCCCGACAGCCGGGGATGGAACAATGAGTGTAACCGCAGGGATACTCTTCATTGACAATGAACTGTTCTATGTTCCGGCGGCATTTCTGTCAGGCTACACGGAAACACAGTCGTTGTACCTGGTACCGGACATCACCACCACAGAGTTGCGCACATTCAAAGACCTCTCTGATCATGATGTATATGAATCCCGGCAATACGCTGTAGAACTTGCATCAAGCTGTCCCCCCGGTGGCATCCCTTTCCCGGCTTTAAATCTTCTTTCAATGGTCACACAGGAGGTTGTATCCCATGTTCCGGCACCAGCAGCACAGCTGCTCAAATATGCCACTGTTACTTATGCTGTCAGCGAATTGCACAATGCCCGGACACTGGTAACAGCGCAAGGAGCCGGTACTGCGATCAAGGTCGTATCGATTTCCGCATGGATAGTCCCTACATCGACAGTAAATGTAGGGGTCCAGAACCTTGATGTGATGTATCTCACTGATGAATTACATGCACATATTGGATCGTTTCCGAACAACTTTATTGAATCCGCTACCTCCAAAATGCAGGACATGTTGCCGGAGCCATCTGAAATGTATGTTAATAATTCTGTTCATGTCCAACTGTCATCCGGTACAGCGCTGAATACAGGATCCGCTAACATTAAATTTCACATTTATTATGTTGTGATCACACTTTAAGCGTTATGGACGGTACAACCACATTGATCAATCTGCTTGCAGGAAACGGATCATTGCCCCCGGGTAATGCTGCAGGTGATTTTATGTGGTTTGACGGGGCGAACTGGATTTCTAAAACCGTCACGGTCCCTTTCAATTTCACAGCCGAGAACATTTCGCACGATGTGCTGCTTAACTATGTAATACCGGTTAAATATCTTTTGAAGACCATTACAATTGAAAATACAACGGCGAACCCGGTGTCGGTCATTATCACCACTGCCGACACTTCAAAGGAGTTGATGAATGAGGCTATCGAAGCAAATGCACTGCTCACATTAACCCTGAATATTCCTTTTGCCCTGTTGACCAGCCTTCATGTGTCCAGCGGCGACTGGAACGGGGCAACAATCAATTTATCGATAAACATTGAAAAACTATTTTAAATGAAAAATCTAATTGCAACATTGTGTTTGGTTCTGGTTACCGAAATTGTGTTCAGCCAAAACCCGGGTTCATTCAGCAAGGTAACGACCCCCGACATTTACATGCCAGCCGGATCAACCGCAATCCCTCTTCATCTCAAAAATATCGAAGGGCATTTATATTGGGGCACCATGCAGCTTGATCAAGGCAGCGACAGCATCCCCTGGAGGATCACCCCTTCAGGTATAATCATCCCCAAAGGCAGTAATAATGTGGTAATGCCCTATGGTGCATATATCGCTGCCGGGAGTGGAGATGTTAATGATGATGGTGAACTCGATGCAGGTGATAAAACAATTATCAGAAACGACCTAAGAGGGGCAACTCAAATGACTAATGAACAGAGAACCAGAGCAGATTATAATGGTAACGGCAGGTATGATTACGGAGATATTTATGGAATAGCCCAAATGATTGGCGGAATAGGGACACAGGCAGATGCAGTATTAAATGCCAAACAAACCTTGTATTCTGTGGGAAAATCAGTCCGTTTAAGTTACAAGTGCCCAACAGCAGAATCATATAGATATAATGCTTCTGACACAATGAATGTAGAAGTCGGAGGTAGTATGAGAATACCATTATATTACAAATTGTATTTTGGCGGTTTATTAAATGATTGGGGTATGCAAACCGTTTACGAAACTAACCCCGATTCTGTAATATCAATGTACAGATCAGCGGAGCATGAGTTAACCATTGACGCTAAAATCAAAGCCACCGGTGGAAATTCTAATGAGTGGAACGCGAAGGAACCTGCCATAAGTACAGGAACAACTTTACAATATTGGCGGGGTGATAAGAGTTGGCAAACTTTACCAGCTACAGTTACACCCGCAAGTAATATTCTTTCTTGGGATGGTACTAAATATATTCCCTACCCCGACAAATTGGTTTCTGATCCCGGTTATCCTTATTTCTTCGCTTATAATGGTACACCGCCTTATAAAACAGCATCATTCACAAGACCATTAACACTTGATGGACAATTTCGTGCAAATTCTATGATCGTATATCCAAGTGGAACCTCCAACCAAAATTCACTTTATCTTTCCGGAAATTCAGCATCTTATTATGGTTACCAAACTAATTTCCAGAATTATTTCCAAATGGTGAAAGATACCGGAAATGTCAATTATATCACTGCCTATGCCGTTCGCAATTCAGGGGGGGTAAGAAGAAGTAATCCAATATGGATAGGTGATAATACAACTCTTGAAGGCCGTGTTAATGAGCAGATAATCGTCGATCCCGAGAATAATAGATTTGATATTAATATGACCAAAGTTAGGCATAACAAGGGAACCACCAATAAATACCTCAAACTTAATGCAAACAAAGAAATCGAATATGTTGATTTACCAGCAGGTTCCTGGACACTTGGGACCGGGATACAAACAAGTATAGTTGATACCGTTAAGGCCACTGTGTTTATTTCAGGCACAATCAAATCAACCGCTATACCCGGCACAGATCATTCAGTCAGTGGTGATGTTGTTCCGTTAACGGCCAACGCAGCTTCAGCCATTGGTGATGTGGTTTATATTAACACTTCAGGCAAGGCTCAATTTTGCAAAGCAGATACGATCTCTAATTGCCGGTACGCCATGGCCGTTTGTGCAGAGGCTTCAATTGCTGCCAACGGATCAGGGAACTGGCTCACCAAAGGAAGTATTAAAGATGCTACCTGGAGTTGGACAGTTGGCGGGTTGATCTATGTTTCAACCAGCGGTTATTCAGGCGCTACCTTGACCCAGTCAGCGCCTGCCGGGGCAAACAATGTGATCATGCCGGTAGGAGTTGCGCTGTCATCGTCAACCATGTACTTTTTTGGAAATATTAACTCTGTAGAACATCAGTAACATGAGATATTTAATGATTTTATTGCTTGCTATTTCCCTGCCGGGAAAGAACCAGACCCTCGTACCAGGTACGATTTCAGCAATCCAAGAGACCTGCACAACCTGTATGCCTGCAAAGTTAACCAGTACCCCGCCAAATGGAACTTCCCCAACTTATCAATGGAAATCTGCCCCGAGCTATTCCGGTACTTACACAGACATTAGCGGTGAAACAAACGCCAGCTATCAACCCCCTGCACTAACAGCAAGCACATTTTACGTACAGCTGCAAAATTCCACAGGAACGACAGGAGGGCCATTGCCGACTAATGTTATAAACATAAACGTTGGGATAATGCGATATGCAAGCAACTTGGAGAATTCTTTTGAAATGGACAGAAAATGCTATAATGCCCCGAAAACGATGACAATTAATAATTATAACATTTTGGAGGGTAGGGTTATAATTGTAGCAGGTCAAAATATTATTATAACAAACACGACAATAACACCAATGTCTTATTTCCATGCCTATATCCGATCTTCCATTAAGGCGGTTAACCGGGTAACTCAGACCACGGTTAAAAAAATGAATGGAGTGACGAAAACGGATTTAATGCGTGTTAACGGAGTAAACAATTACTGATATGACAGACCTCGAATCCAGAATTATTGAAACCCTCGAAAGTTGGACAGACTTATCTGACTTTCCCGACCTGTTAAGGCGTGTAACGTATTGCGCTGAAAACAAATTAGAACCGAATTTAGTTCAATGGGCACGATTGGCCGATTACCAGGATCTGATCACAGTGGTTGGAGATTTTTTACAAAACGAAATTAATAACGTAACAACATGAATGTATTTTTTAAATGGGCGGCTGGATTGCTGGAAGATCAGAAAGGGGCAGCAAGTTCAAAAAGGGCAGGCTTTTATTGGGCATTTTGCCTGCTCACCTATATGGTCATTAAAAGCACCAATGGAGCCGTTGTAAACAGTGAAATGTTCTGGGCTGTTTTTACGATCATCCTGGTTGGATATGGCATGATCACATCAGAGTATTTCAAGAAACCTGGTTTACCAGTGGCCAAACCAGACCCAAACCCAGAGAGCCAATAATCATTTGATTGTGCTCATTTCCGGAAGGCAAGTGTGTTTTTATTTTATACAATTCGTTTTGAAATTTCATACAATTCGTTTTGCGAATTATACCTGTAATATCTTTTTTATCAATAGACACAGTTCCATAAGCACTTTGTGCAAATGCGTAATTATCACATACAATTTCTGAAACATTACCGGGGACAAATCCTGTTTCGTAGGTGTTGGTGTTGGTGTTGAAAATGATCATCCGTTCCACAAAATTGGTGTCAAATCCCACCAGTAAAAAACTTCCTGAATTCTGGTCGAACGATGACGACCCCATCACGAACGCGGGGAATCCTGCCAGCAGGCCTCGTGGAACTACATCACCGGTTACATAATCAATTTCAACCACCTTGTTGCCGGTGTAATTATTGGCCGAATCAAATTCGGCATTTAAAGCGTAAAGAATGTTGTGGCCATTGTCATAATTCACACTGGAAAAGTTGTTGCCGGCAGCAGTGGTGAGAAGTGTTTTCTTTGCCCAGGAAAAGACAGGGTTTCTAACCGGAATACTAAACAGACAATAGGTTGAACTGCCATCAAATCCGACATAATATATGATTCCGTGGTTGGAATCGAACCCAATGGCATCTATAACGATGCCATACAACCCTGGTTCGCTGATTACACCCAGCAAACTGTCCGTTCCTGTGTTGATGTTATATTCATTCACGCTGATATAGCCAATCGAATCTGATCTGAGGGTGTAAATTTTCCCTGTGCTCATGTCAATTTCTGATATGTTGGAATACGAACTGAACGGATGCAGGCTGGCATTATTAGCAATGGTATTGAATGTAAGCAGCGCGCTTGAATCCGGGGTAACGCCGGTCAGGTAATAATTGCTGTTATAGGCATCGAATAATGAAGATGCCATATAATAACCTACGAACATGGTTGGATAAGGCGTCACCGAAGCAGAATCAAATGCCTGCCATTTTAAAATATCAATATTTCCGGTGCCGGTATTGATACCCGCACCGACAAGGTTGATCTGTGCCTGCCCGCTGAAATATGAAAGCATTACAATGAAACCAACAAGTTTGATAGTTTTCATGGCCTTATGAATTGAAAGGATTATAACAAACAAAAATACAAAATGGTTCGCACTTCCTCATGTGATGAAATTCAAAGATTTCTCTTCAGGATTCTATCGAAATGTTGTTCGGTCAATTTCTATTGATATTCATCTTGTCTTTGGGTTCCACACTTTATGATCAGGATAAATCATATAAGGACGGCTCAGTGGAGCAGGTGGGTTTCATTAAAGCCGGCGCCAATATGAATATGGAATATCTGAATAACCTTATTGTATGACCTTGTCCATTTGGAATAGATTAATGATTTAGCTTGTTGATTTCCAACTTCAGGGCTGCGATTTCCTTTTGCAACTGTTCGATCATCTGCTGTTGTTCCTGAACAGCCTTTACAAGAACCGGAGTCATTTCGGCATAATTGACTCCAAGGGTTGACGTTGTGGTCCATTCCCTTTTACTGCTTTCAGCCCCTTCTTTCCATTCATGGTCAACAACTACTTCCGGCAGAACTTTCTGCAGGTCCTGTGCCAAAAAACCAATGTGTTTCGAACCATTGTCAATGTTCCCGTCTTTCCACCTGAAAGTCACCGGGTTCAGCATCATCAGGGCGTCCAGTCCATAACCGAGGCCGGTAACATCTTTTTTGAGCCGCTCATCGGAAGTGTTAATGGTACCATTTACTGCACACACCTGTGTCCAGCGAAGGGATGTACTTCCCAGGGTGACAAAATTGTCGGTGGCAGGGGTTAAAGATGCCCCCCCTAACCGGATAACCTCCACAACGGTGGCGAGGTCATCACTGCTCTGTCCGATATAAAGAAGCCCCGTTGAATTCTTGATCCTCCAATCGCTTCCGGTGCGTTTAAAGTCGAAAACCACATCACTGCCATTCAGGGAGGTGAGCCGGGATGTGACCCCGTTGCTGCCCGCTACTTCGAGTTTTGTGTCGGGCGAAAATGTTCCGATGCCCACGTTCACATCGGCAGTTGCGCCATTAAAGCCGCTGATACCTCCCAACACCAACGCATTGGAGGCACCCACCATGGCACGGGAGCCAACAGCCGTGGCATTTTCAAGGGTGCCAATGGTTAAACTGGTGTTTGTACCAATAAGCGTGTTTGCTGAACCTGATGATATACTGTTCCCGGAATTGGCACCAATAAATACATTGAGTCCCCCTGTAGCTAAAAAGCTGGTACCTGCACCCCATCCAAAAAATGAATTTGCATTACCAGAAATGCCCTTCCCGGAAAAATTACCATAGTAACAATTATTCGTACCGTCGTTATTATCCTTACCTGCTTCATAACCAAAAAAACAATTCTCCGCTCCGGTAACATTGATATGTCCTGCATAGGCACCATAAAAGGAGTTGAATCGTCCGATGGTCGTTAAAAAACCAGCCTTATAACCGAAGAATGAATTTTCTGACAATACTGTTGATGCCAGTGCATCGCCGGCTCCAATCCCCAAGGATATGTTTCTAAATGTCGGATCAATTTTCCCTGCTTTTTGATTGGCCACCTTGAATGCCAAAGGCGCTGCATCGGTTGTTCCAATAAAATTTACGGTCGCACTGGTTCCTGCATTGCCCGTCAACCCCCATGCATTTACCTCAGCCGGGGTGATCACATCCCAGGTACCGGTGCCAGTTGCATCACTTTTCAGGTAGGCACCTGCCGCGGCCCCGCTTGTCACCTGTAAAGTGGTGGTTTTCGTCTTGCCGTTCACATCCAGTTTTTCAGCAGGTGTTTTGCCTATGCCGATGTTTACCCCGTCATCCAGGATGATCCCATCGGCCAGGGTGGTTCCGTTCCATTTGGGCACCATTCCTGTAACGGTGGATGACACCTGGGGATCTGCTTCCGTGACCGCAAGGCTCGTTGAAGCCACCCAGGTTCCGTTGCCAAGAGCATCACTTTGCAGAACGTGTCCGTTGGTTGAACCGCTGGTCATCTGAAATGTGGTGGTTTTCGTCTTGCCGTTCACATCCAGTTTTTCAGCAGGTGTTTTGCCAATGCCGATGTTTACCCCGTCATCCAGGATAATACCGTCGACCAGGGTGGTTCCGTTCCATTTCGGCATCATGTTCGAAACTGAGGATGAAACCTGGGGGTCAGCTTCTGTAATCGCGAGGCTCGTGGAGGTCACCCACGTGGCATTTCCCAGGGCATCACCCTGCAAAACGCGACCAGCAGCAGCGCCCGTTGTTACTTGTAAATTGGAGGTTTTCGTCTTGCCGTTAACATCCAGTTTTTCAGCAGGCGTTTTTCCGATGCCGATGTTCGTACCATCATCCATGATGATTCCGTCAACCAGTGCGGTTCCGTTCCATTTCGGCATCATGCTTGATACCGACGACGAAACCTGGGGGTCAGCCTCCGTGATGGCGAGGCTTGTGGAGTTCACCCATGTGGCGTTTCCCAGCGCATCACCCTGTAAAACACGGCCTGCACCAGCGCCGGTTGTGACCTGCAGGTTGGTAGTCCTGGTTTTCCCGGCAACTTCAAGCCGTTCAGAGGGATTGATTGTCCCGATCCCAACGTTCACTGTCGATGTGGCGCCATTGATACCGGTTACAGAACCTAAAATCATGGTATTGCTGGCGCCCGCTTTTGCAAAAGCACCTATGGCAGTGGCATTGGTGAGCCCAAGGGTCACATCAGCCATGTGTCCCAGCAAAGTATTGAAACTACCTGCTTCATTTGATAACCCGGCATAATTGCCAATAAATGTATTTGCTGATCCTGTTGTATTCAAATGGCCTGCAGCTGTTCCGAAAAAGGCATTGTTGGAGGCAGTTGTGCTAAATGTCCCGGTATTTTTTCCAAAAAAAGCATTTTCAAAACCATTGGTGTTCGAAAGGCCGCTCTGGTACCCGAAAAAGGAATTGCTACTCCCCAGGTTGGTGGCACGACCGGCTTCAGAACCAAAGAAAGAATTTAATAAGCCTACATTAAAAAGACCTGCATCTTTACCAAATAAAGAATTGTCCCTGCCATTGACATTTTGCTTTCCGGCATTGGCGCCAAAATAGGAATTTCCTTCCCCATCGTGATTGTTCATGCCGGCCTGATAGCCAAAGAAGGAACCGTTACTCGCAGAATCCTGTTGCTTGGCGGCTTGAAAACCGAAGATAGAATTGTTGTTTCCGCCATTGTTGGTAAAACCTGATTCAAATCCAAAAAATGCGTTGCCGGTACCAAGTGAGTTTGCAATCCCCGATTGATAGCCTACAAATGTATTCCCCTGGGCTGCATTGCTTTGACCACTGAAAGCGCCAACAAATACGGACTGGCTCCCTGTGTTGCTGATTCCCGAGAGAAAACCCACCGCTGTGCTGCCGGATACGGGAGAATTTGCTCCGGCTGCATAACCGATGAAGGTATTTAATCCCCCGCCGGAACTGCTGTTCTCACCGGAAAAAGTTCCAAAGAATGAATTGGCAAAACTATTGGAGGATAGGGATCCGGAACGAAATCCAAAATATGCATTGTCTGTTCCGGTTGTATTGTTCCTGCCGGCTGAATCACCAACAAAAGTGTTGTTTATTCCAAAATTGGCTGCTGCTGAGCCAGCATAAGTTCCAAGGTAGACTGAGTTTCTGAAATCATCAATTTTTCCGGCTGGCTGGTTATTGACCCTGAAGTTGAGGGGTATGTTATCAGTGGTCCCGATAAAATTGGCAACCGGGTCCAGCCCTGAATTGCCTTTTACACCCCAGGCATCCCCCGGAGAACCTATGGTTGCAAGCCGCTGCCACTTTGTCCCACTCCAGTAGTAAAAGCCGGGAGTCACATCTTCTGTTGTTGCAGTATTGTAAACAAGAAGGCTTAAAGCAGGTTCCTGGATGGTTGAATCATCCGTTGTTCCTGTCAGTGTCACCCTGGGGATCAGTATTCCTTTGTCTGAAGCGGTCACCTCAAGCATTGCACTGGAATTTGGGGCTGCGCCGTTGTTATTGATGGCGACGCCTTGTGCTTCAGCATTGTTTATGACACCGGATAACAACAGGAAAAGTATAAATAAAATGGAATATCTCATGATTGTGAATTTAACTGGTTGAAATTAAATTAAATTAGATATGTCTGAGGCAATTGAATCAGTTATTTTGAACGCAGCGCACGGAAAGGCCATAAGCCCTGAAGTATGCACCCATATCGCTCCACCCATTGGTGAATTCCAGTGTATGGCAGACATTAATATTATATTGTGAGCTACTCCAGTATTCGCCGACCTCGCCGCGAGAGTAAAGTGCACCAATGCCGCCATAGAGCAAATATCCCGCAGCGTGCATTTTTAATCCGGAGCCCCACGGACCGTTCCACGAAACCCAGTTGCCTGCATTATCAACATTATACCACTCAGTGGATGTCGGGATATGCCAGGTGGTGCCTAACTCGATGCTGCAAGGGTCATTGGCAGATATCCAGTCGGAATCTTCACCAATGTAAGTTATCCAGGTTGTATTGGGTGTCCGGGTGGTGCCATCATGCTTGTACCCCTGCTTTAGGTTAAACTGCCAGTACCAGCCTGCTGAAGCTTCGGTAGCATCGTTCACAGCTGTTGCCTGGTGGTCGGCGCCAAGGTTGCTGGTAATCCAGCATTTCGTGGGTTCGCCGGGGATTCCCGTAACAGTGCTATATGCAGCTGTTTTATTAACCGGAGCAACACCCCCGGAAACCAGGTGGTTGATGGTGATGGTTAAACCGCAGACAAAAGCAGGGACGGGGGTCATGGAATTCCACGAAATGCCATTGTAAACATTCAATACTTTTTCATCGGTATTGTAAATAACCAGTCCTTCGGCTGGAAATTCAATCGTGTTTCGCTGGGCAGTGGTCATCCGGGGAGGCAAAAACCCTTTTGTTGTAGTGGTAATATCCAGTGCAGCACTTGCAGAAGGTGCTTGAGTGCCAATACCCAAATTATCCCCGGTATCAAAGAGCAGAGAATTGCCATGGGTGCCTGCAGAGGTCCATTTGGCCACATAATTTGTTACTCCCATATCAACGGCAGAAACGATTAACCGAACCCAGGCGCTGCCATTCCAATAATGGTAACCAGGGATTACATCGTTGGTGTTTGATACATTATAAATCAACAAACTTGTTGCCGGTTGGCCAATGGTTGTCACATCGTTGGTTCCGGTCAGGGCCACCTGAGGGATCAGCAACCCTTTGTTTGAAGATTTCACATCAAGCATGGCCGACGGATCCGGGGTGCTGTTATCGGAATTAATTCCAACCTGCGCATTGGATAACGTGCCTGTCAGTAAGCACAATATCAGAAAAATAAAAATTATTTTCATGTGTGAAATTATTTATTGCGACCTCAAAGATAATTAATTTAGATTAAATACAAATAAGTTATTAATCTTTTCATTCCATCGCCACAATTTTTCCTGTATGAGCGATCGCTCAAGAATAGCTGCATATCATAAACCCCTGATGGAAAAGCCTGACCATCTGACCACTTGTACACAATTGCCGGAGATGTTACTTAAAGTTGTCGCAGTCGCCCTATTGTCATGGACGAAAAGTCAGTGCAGTGTTCAAGCATCGTTATTGGCTGGTAGAGGACCTTAAAATATATCACCCCACTTTAACCGCGCCTCACCAACCTGCTCGGAAGTAACCTGGCGTAATTTTAACAGAATTTGATGTGAGGTTATAACATCATTCCCTAAAAACCGCAACAATCCATAAGTGATCATGCCCGTCGTAATTCCATGCTGTTTCAAAAGGTCATACGAGATTTTTCCTCCGGGTTTATGTCCAATGGCAATTGAGCCATTACCAATAGAATGAAAGACCAATGGCTTGTTGTTTGTTTTCATTTTCAATGTAGATTATAAGTTCGAAATATTTTAAAATCCACCTGATCCGGACGCCTGATATGGTTGTTTTCCATTACTTATAAAAACCAACCGGATAAATTATCTGATATTCTCAGAACATCCAACTTTCTGAAATAGACAACCGGGTTTCCGATCCCTTCCATTGCGTCGTTAAATAATTCTCTTTGTAATTCCCCTTCGCTGAGAAGGTATTCTTCAAGGATAATTTCCCGTGGGATATTCAACATTATTAAAACAACTCCAATGACAATTCCCGTGCGGTCTTTACCCGAAAGGCAATGAATGAACAGGGGCATGGGGAGTTCATGATTTTCAAACTTCCTGAAGACACTGTGAAGCCAGATCCTTACTTCCGGAACCGTTGTGTTGTATTTTTCAATATCGTTTGAAACCGGACAATGAATCATCCTGGCTCCAAAATCCCTGGTATCCTGTCTCTGCCGTAAATTGATAATTGTTCCGGGGGTCTCAATATCTGAGGCGGTCAGACAAAAATCAGTTTTTCCTCCCCTGAACAACCGCTTCTCTCGCATCAATTCCTTCCCAGAAAGCAGGTTTACGAATTCACCCACATCCCGAAAATTTACTGAGCCTGAAGTATGGTCGAGCGACATAAATTTATATATCACCTGTTTTTGTTTTTCAAGGATCAAAACCTGAGAAAAACCGGTTTACCGGATATTTTCCTTCTGGTCCGGATGAAACGCTGATTTAACTTTCAAATAAAGCAAATCACTCTTCCCCCTCACCTGTCCTATGAAATTGATATAACCACAAAGTCGGTTCATGAATCTCTCCTGTAACTTAGGGTCAACTTCTCCCTTCACATCAAAGTGGTTACGGGTTGCAGACACAATCCCATTCATTGAAAGGTCGTGTGACATCGCCCTGATTTTCTTTAATAGTTTCCGGTCAACATTTACTTTTTCATTCACTGTAATCCCTGTAACAGATTGCTTCCGGTTGTTTGCTGTTAACCGGGTTTTCCTGGTGTTGATCTCGAAATGGTTGTTTCTGATCTGATTCACAATCCCCTCAATCATCAATGGGATAATTGGATCATTTGAAGAAAAGGTCAGGTCATCTGCGTAACGGGTGTATGTTAGATTGTGAATTTGGCAAAATCCGGTTAACTCAGTGTCAAGTTGATGGCATACAAAGTTTGAAATTACCGGGGATGTGGGAGCTCCGATTGGTAACTTCCCCTGAAAGGTTGTCAGAAGGGTCAATGCAGTGGATATTTGGTCATTGAAACCAAAGATTTCTGACCTGAAAACAGCTCTTACCCTGTTGGCACTGATGCCGGGGAAAAAGTCCTTGAGGTCAATGTTCAGCAGATGTTTTTTCCCAACATGATGGGTTGCATTTTCGACGATATTACAATACTCCCCCAAATAGTGGGGATTGATCACAAATCCATAAACTTCCTTTGGTTTGACAGCCAGGTAATACGCCTGGAGAAAATAATTCAATTGTTTCTGGATCTTCTTCAATTCAGGATCGGGTGCGTAAATCTCCCGGTTACCACCTTTCTTCTTCTCAATGGTGAAAAATTGGTAGGAGGGATGATTCATGATGTACTCTAACCTAAAAAACGGAGTCCTCAAAAACCTGCAAAGTTCTACTGGTTTCTCAATCGACAGCAGAAGCAAAGTGTTTAATTCGTGTTTCTGTAACTTATTCAGGCTATGGGGAATCCTGGCACCATGGTTCCCATGGAACCAGTTCCATATTGTTTCCTTTTCCCGGATTGCTAATGTCCTTATTTCATCTGTCCTGTTCATAGGAAAAAAAAAAGAGCCGTTGCCAATTATCTGTTTATCAGGTCGCTGTTTATGAGAAGCGGAGCGTAGCGAGCATCGCAGTAAACTGCGAGAGTTCATTACTGCTATTCTCCACCGGGTTGCAGGTACACAACCACAAAATCAAACATAATGACTCATAATTTTAAGCAACGGCTCAATATCATCGGATTAAAATGGTGCCTTATCTATTTCGTCAATTCTGCCGGGGAAAAATGAAAACACATTTGTTGACTCCGTAAAGTCCGAAAAAGAAGAAAAAACCGCATTCCTTTTAAGGTTTGCTGATCCTAAACTTCCATTTCTATTCTTCGCAACGATTAATTCCGTCAACCCTGCGGTACTGTTCCCTGATTCGTCAACATCAATCCCGTAGTATTCAGGACGGTAAATAAAAATAACTTTATCTGCATCCTGTTCAATAGCTCCACTATCCCTTAAGTCGGAGAGAATTGGTTTGGATGTCATGGAACGTTTTTCCGGTGCCCGGCTTAACTGGCTGGTTGCTATGACACAAACATTGTTATCCTTTGCGATTGATTTCAGTTCCCGGCTGATATAACTGATCTCCAATTCCCGGCTATTCCTGTACCGGTGCGAACTCATCATTTGAAGATAATCCACAACAATCACTTTTATGCCATTCTCCTGAATCTGCCTCGTGCAATGTGCTTTGAAAGCCGAAATGGAGCTGTTATAGCTGTCATTGAAGAATATGGGGTGTTTTTGAATCTCTTTACTCAGTTCCGTTACCGCCAGTTTTTCGTCCCCTGACAAATCATGTTGGATTATCCTGCTAACGGCAATGCCGGTGAGTGCAGATATAAAACGACAGACTAAAAGATATTCCGACAGGTCAAAGGTGAAATATAAAACAGGTTGATTATGTGATATGTTTAAAACCAGATTCACACAAAGTTGAGTCTTTCCCATTGCCGGCCTGCCACCAATCACCACAAATTCACCAGGGGAAAATCCACCTATCACTTCATCCAGATTGCTGAAACCACTTCTGATTAATTGGTTTGTACCGGCATTATCCTGCCATCCGGTCACGTTTTTGGTGTACAAATCCCAAAAAGCCTTAGATTCATTTGGCGTGCAGGAATTTATTTCATGCTCAAAAACCAGGTTCCTCAACCGATTGATGATTTCCGTATCATCAACAGGTGAATCACGGATGATTGATTGCAGGCTGATTAACAGGTCATTCATGGTTCTTTTTATCAGGTTTTAGAATCATGTAAAGGTATAGAGATATTAACCGGGCTTTTCCATTGTTAATAAATAATATCATTACCCTTCGCTGGGATTCCCCGGTCAGGACCGCTGAAAATTAATCCATATCTTTATGGCAGATTCATTATACGGAGTTTCATGTCCTGTTTTTCTCAGGAAACGACCGCTTCAACATCAAAAGGGGGAAATTGGAATGAGGTATTTGCAGGATTTATTCTAAAATTTATGAAAATAATTCAAGTTGACAACAACCCGATCGGTTCATTTGCATATAAGAGTGCAGGTCCCCGATACGATTTAAATGAGGATGGAAGCAATAAACTCATTGAACGATATTTGCCAATTCAAACAGGTGTTTTTGAAAAATCGGTCACAAACATTGATGCATTGATCTTTGCATCTGATCTGCAGGGTAATGTTGATGCCAATGGGCGTACTGGTCTTTTAGGCGAACATCTTGCAGAATATTTGAGATCACTGATCGAAGCAGAATTCAAAATTTCGAATCAAAAGACAGGGGTGATTTTGGCTGGCGATCTATATGCACCGATTGACAGACGAGGTGGGTATGGTGATGTGAGAAAGGTATATACCAGTTTCAGAGATGCTTTCAGGTGGGTTGTCGGAGTAAACGGGAATCACGATAAAATTGGCGTATATAAAGTTGACGAACCACGATTCAGGAAGGAAGAAAACATTGCAATTTTGCACAAAGAATCCGTATTGATTGATGATTTTAAAATTTCCGGAATCAGCGGGATCATTGGCAATCATTTAAAACCAAACAGAGTAGAGGAGGATGAATATCTGACAACTTTAAGAACCATGCTTGATGATCAGCCTGACTTGATGGTTTTACATGAAAGCCCTGATTTTGGAGCTGATTATTTTGATGGAAACGAAAAAATCCGGCAGATTATTGAAACCTCACCAAAAAATCTGATAATTTGCGGTCATCGATTTTGGAAACAGCCCTGGAGAGAATATCAGAATGGATCTCAAGTTTTAAATGTCAATGAACGGGTGATCGTATTAATTAAACAATGATTGTTGCGGTGAACCTGACAGACTCAACCCACTGAGGTGGATTATTCTTTTCCAAGCAACACGCCTGAACATTGTAGTTCGGTCATTCGCCTGACGCATTTTATGATGTCGGAAACAGCCGAATCAGTTGTCTTTCCTTTTGGATGTATGCTGCATATCGCCGTGGTAAAGGAATGGTCCATCTGAGGGCTCCAGCGGAAATTCCCGGCAGGGTCTTTCCCATAAGTCATATACACTGAGAGCTGGTTTAACCCTGTTCCGGGTCTTTCACCAATCAGATGGATCAGGATCACGGGTTTGCAAATCTGTGCCACATGATATCCGGCCCTCACCCTTCCGTTCCTGATGATTACATCCGTGTCGGACAGAAGGAATCCTGATTCCTTTAATTCCCATTTTAATTTCGGAAGAAAATTCCGGAGGTTTTCGTTGATCGCATCTGCATTCAGTCCGTCGGATATTGCAAACTGTACCTCCGGAGGAGTCACACTTCCGGCCAGAAGTCTTTCGAGGATAAAGGTGTCTTTTCCGGCAATCGATTCACCTGTTGCAGGATGGGCGAGATAATCTTCCCTGTCTGCGGAATTTGTTGCAACATCGATATGGCGCTGACAGCAATCGCGGATTACAGCGGCATCAAGACTGGCATAAATTGCGTTTCTCGCATGCCTGTAAATAGTTTCAATTCTGGTTGAAATTTGAGGAGGGTCGGACAAACCCGGTCCGAAACCAAACCCTAGGTCGCAACCTTTTTCCTGAAGAGTTTTGATTTTCTTTTGTCCTTCGAGCCTGAGTTCCTCAACAGTCCTGGTATCCCCTCCTTCGTTCATATACCGTGCATACAAATTTATGGTCTTATCAGGGTTGCCATCTGCAATTCCATCCGGGGCGGTGACACCAAGGGTCATAAGCCTCTCCTTCATCGCGCCTGAAATCTCTTTGTGCGCGGATGATCTCAGTCGCGGGTGTTCACGGTAGGAAGTTGTAAGATAGCCAAGCATGGGATCGGCTTCTCCGGCAACGGACATGAGGTAGGCCGGTGCGGCAACTTTTACTATTGTCGTCGTGAGTGACTTCAGTTCGTCGGGGTTGATTCCCATGTGGAATGTGGAACAAACATCAAGTCCCATGGTAAGGCCGTGTAATTTTGCCATTACCACATCTTCAAGGCATGTCCTTAACAGTTGAGGGCCTGTTTTGAATACTTCGGGACCAATGAATCCTGCGACGTCATTCACGATCATCCATTTTTTACCGGATTGCTGCTGTAAATACCGTGCAAGCCCGTAGCAACGTGCCTCAAGCGTGACCATATCAACCCCTTCGGCAGCGCCGTTGGTCACCTCGGACCCCTGCCCGGTTTCAAAATAAAGACCGTCAAAGCCTTTAGATAAATCAAGTAATCCATCCACATCAAGTCCAAGCATGCCCACAAGTGATTTTGAAGTACCGGCAAGGCTCTGGAAACCAACGTCGACCCTGGTAAAAGAACGAGCCGTGGATTGCTTGACCATATCTGAAAGAACACAGTAACGGGTGGGCAACTTCAGGCGTTCTACGATAGATTGGAGTATCTTTTCTGTCCGCACAATGGTTTCCATATCATCACTGGCCGGATTGAACCCGATAATGACATCTCCACATCCGTAAGCCAGGCCTTCCAGAACTGAAAATAGGATTTCTTCTTCCTCATCGCCCGGGCTGTTAGGCTGGATACGGCTGCCGAAATGGTTTGCAGAACCAACAGCAACCTGTTTATCCTGATTTTTGCCAGGGAGTACATTAAAGATGGAACATGACACTTTTGAGAGATCATCATTGCTCATGATCTTAACTACCGCAGCAATGACCTCGCTGGGCAGTGCGGGTGAATATTTCTTCACCCAGGCACTACAACCGGAGCCAAGTAAAATGTCCTTCATCCCGGCTATGGTGAGACCGGAGATTTCATTCAGTAAATTCCTGTCGACAGAGCGTGAGAGCGCCTGGGTAATGGCATCTTCAACAAAAACGAGTTTTGCAATGCCGGAGATTCTCATAGCCGAGATCTCTTTTTTTGCATCCAGCCTTACTGCTTTGTCAGTTGTTCCGCCAACACAGAGGTCTCCCTCCTTGAATTCATTGGCTTTGGCAAAAATAAGTTTATACTTTTCAATATCCATTTTATACTTCCTTGTTCTCTTTTACCGATTCAGTTTGGTTGGTCATGGCCTCTTTGCCCTCACTTTTTGTCATCCTGTCCCCGATCAATACTGCAACGACAACGGCCGTTACACCTCCCGTAAATTTCCCGATGATCATCGGGAATATCATCTCTTTCTCAACACCTGCAGTAAACCCAAGATGGTCTCCCAGGATGAACGCAGCGCTAACTGCGAAAGCAATATTAATGATTTTCCCTTTCGGGTTCATATCTTTTAGCATCGTAAGCATGGGGATCGCATTGGCCAGGGTGGCTATCATGCCGGCAGCAGCGCGTCATTCATCCCGATGAGGCCGCCCAGTTTCAACAGTGGCTTTGCAAAGACCCTGGTGATGACTGCGACCATGGGGAATGCACCGATGAGGACAATTGAAATTGACCCGATAATTTTCATGCCATCCCATATCGGGGTCATCCCCGGGATAATAACAAGCCCTGTGAGTGTTTCCAACACGATAAAAACCGTGCATATTGTAATGAATATCATGAGTCCTTTGCCAAAAATTGTAAATCCCCGGATCATTTTCCCGGGTGCAATCCACAAGCCCGCAGCGATCACTAATGCAAACATCACAATGGGCACAAGGTTGTGAAAGATCATCCATATATCATTTCCTGCGGCGAGCCCACCTGCAAGACATCCGAGGGGGATGGTAACCATGCCTATCATGATGCCTGAGGCCAGGTATTTGTGGTCTTCCTTCCGGATGATACCTAATGCCACAGGGATGGTAAATACAATGGTTGGCCCCATCATGGCCCCAAGAATCAATCCCGCGAATGAACCTGCCTGTGGCGTTAATGCCATCGCTTTGGCGAGCGGGTATCCACCCATGTCGTTGGCAAGGAGCGTTGTGGCAAACATGGCAGGATCGGCACCCAGAAAAGTATAAACCGGCACTACGACAACTCCCAGTACCCTGGCAAGGACAGGAGCTATGGAGACAACGCCCAGCATGGCAATCGCCAGAGGACCCATGGCCATGAAGCCCTCATCAAATTTACTCCCAAGATCGAACCTGTTCCCAAAAATTTTATCAACAGCTCCCAATACCATGAAAACCATCATGATATAAAGAATGATTTCATTTATACTCATTTGTTCAGAAATTACAAAAACATAAAAATGTTAAAACAATGCACCCAATACAAATATAGAACATATATCTGGAAAAGTTTGTGTAAAGTGGTAACGGCAAACAGGGTATCAAAACAGATAAACCCGACATCCTTTTCTTATTTTACCTTGAAAGGCTAAACAACATAAGAGATTTAAAGATTTTTTATTCGGAGTAGCATATTCAAAATAGTATTACTTTTACTCATTCATAGCGAAAATATTCCGAATGATCATGAGAATGGTTTTTAATAAAATAACCCTATCTTTTCCCGAGGAGAATGAAATCCTGTTTTTAAAGAAATATTTTGCCGACTCTATCATTCAGTTCAGGCTGGCCTTTTTAATGGTAACAATACTTTATGGCGCTTTTGGTTACCTCGATTCAATTGTAGTCCCTGAGTATGCAAATCTTTTCTATATTATTCGCTTTTATATTGTCGTGCCTTTGCTTTCCTTCGTGATTCTTTTATCGTTCACCAGGTTTTTTTCGAAAATCTGGCAAATCCTGCTTCTCATCAGTTTCATTGTAGCCGGTGGCGGAATAAGCGTTATGACAATGCTGGTACCTGAAAATTATGCTTATTATGCAGGGATGATGTTGATTTTTTCGGCTGGCTATTTTTTTATCAAACTACGTTTCTTTCTTGCTTCCATTGCAGGTTGGACAACACTGCTGATTTTTAACATCGGAGCTGTTTTTTATGCAGATGCAGGCAGCATGATACTCATCAGCAACAATTTCTTTTTTGTCAGTGCCAATCTGATCGGAATGTTTGCCGCCTACAACATCGAATACTTTGCACGCCGTGATTTTTTCATGAATCAGGAACTTGACAGGCAAAAGGTCGTTTTGGAGGAGGTCAATAAAAATCTTGAAATTCGTACAAAGGAGATTGAGCAATTATCTTACATTGCCTCCCACGACCTTCAGGAGCCGTTACGTACACTCACAAGTTTTGCGCAACTTATTAAAGAGGAATATGCCGGGAAACTGGATGCAGAAGGAGATAAGTACATTGATTTTATTTACAATTCTGCAGGCAGAATGAAGGAAATGGTTACCGGTTTGGCAGAGTATTCCTACCTGGGGAAAGCGAGTTCAAAGGTGTCAGTTGACTGTAATGAAATTGTAAAAGAGGCTCTTGCAGATTTATTTGATTCTATAAAAACCAGTCATGCCAGGATATCTGCTCAGGAATTACCTACAATCAGGGGCTATCAGACAGAAATGAGACTCTTGTTCCAAAATCTGGTTATCAATGCGATCAAGTTCCAAAAAAAAGGAATGGTCCCGGAAATAACCATTTCGGCCGAGATGCGGAAAAAAGAATGGCTCTTTTCAGTAAAAGACAATGGCATTGGCATTGACGAAAAAAATAAAGATAAGATTTTCGTCATTTTCCGACGCATGCATAACCACAGTGAATACAAGGGAACAGGAATTGGTTTGGCACACTGTAAAAAAATAGTTGAAATGCATGGAGGTAAGATTTGGGTGGAATCGTCACCTGGTGCAGGGAGTACTTTCCTGTTTACAATTCCTAAATAAACCATTCTGTAAGTATTACCAGACCATCAAAAAATCGCTGGAAAAATGAATAAAAACGACCTGAAATTTGACTTTGATGACATACTGATAAGCCCGGCGGTTCAAAGCAGTATTCAATCAAGAAAAACAGTACGTGTTTTGGATGACAATGGCATGCTTCCGTTATTCACAGCTCCGATGGATACAGTTATTGAGTTGGAGCACCGGAGAATATTCACAGATAATCAAATCTATCCGATCATTCCCCGAACCCAGACAAAATACTTCAATGCAAGTGATTGCCGGCAGGTAAACGATTGGGTTGCGTTGAGCCTTGATCAGTTTGAGAAACTGTTCCTTACAGAAAAGACAGCGACAAATTCAAACAGGATACGTGTTTGTATCGATATCGCCAACGGTCACATGCAGCGTTTGATGGATGCGGTTGTTCAGGCCAGGGAAAAATACAATGATCAGTTGATCCTTATGGTTGGCAATGTTGCAAACCCGCATACATTTATAGAATTATCCAGGGCAGGTGCGGATTTTGTCAGGGTTGGCATTGGTAATGGCTCAGGATGCAGCACTTCCGTGCACACCGGGATCGGATATCCGCTGGCATCCCTGATTCACGATATCCACCAGGAAAAAGAGAATCATTCCATGCAATTCGCTAAAGTTGTTGCCGACGGAGGAATTAAGAAATACGCTGACATTATTAAAGTGCTTGCCCTGGGTGCTGATTATGTGATGTGCGGAGGCATATTTAATAAAGCACTGGAATCGGCCGGCAATACCTTTGCCGCAAATAAAAAGTTTGAAGGGTATACCGTTCCGGGCGACCAGGTGGATCAATACAGCGATGAAGTAAAAACAGCCTTTAAAATGGGTTCGCTGTTTTATAAGAAATTCCGGGGGATGAGTACAAAGGAGGTGCAGGCCCATCTGGGAAATGAACTGCGGTCGTCGGAGGGGGTTACGAGGATGATCCAGGTTGAATATACCATCGCAGGATGGGTTGAAAATTTTAAAGACTATCTTTCTTCAGCAATGTCCTATACAGACAGTAAGGACCTTGCCGGTTTTATTGGAAAACCTCATTGGAATTTAATTACGCAAAATAGCTTGAACAGGTTTAATAAATAGACAGGCATCACGTTTAAGGCTTCGGGACATCCTGAAAGTAGAATTTTATTGTATTAATAAATGTGGCTGGTATATTTTGTTATGAGATAATAATTGTTGTATATTTGACAGTCAGAGTTATCAGTAACAATTACTATAAACAAAAACCCAAAGCCCATGAAAACAATTTTACACAAAGCCCTCAGCTTGTCATTATTTTTATTAGTTCCGTTGTTCATGATTGCCCAGGTCGTTCCCCGCGATATGGTCGTAATGGAAATCGGAACCGGAACCTGGTGTACCTACTGTCCAGGTGCAGCGATGGGAGCCGACGACCTCCTGGAAAATGGCTGCAAAGTTGCCGTTATTGAAAACCACAACGGAGATGCCTTTGCGAACCAATACTCCAATGCAAGAAACAGCTATTATGGAATAACCGGATACCCGACTGCTGTATTTGACGGAATGTCGGGAGTTGTCGGGGGTAATCACTCAACCAGCATGTACCCATCCTACCTGCCAAAATACGAGGCACGGATCGCTGTTCCTGCAAACATACAGATGTCGATCGATGTAACTCATACAGGTCTCGATTATACTGCCGTCATTACCGTCACAAAGGTTGGTACGCTTGTTCCGGCCAGCTTCAAATTACATTATGCGGTCACGGTCTCCAATATTCAGATCAACTGGCAGGGACAAACACACCTTGAACATGTCAATGTGTTAATGGTTCCAAACCAGAATGGGACTCCAATCACTTTTGCCTCAGGCAATACGGAAATTGTTACGCTGAATTATTCCCTTGACCCGGCATGGCCCGTTGAAGATTGCGAATTCATTGCATTTGTTCAGGATGCCACAACAACCAAGGAAGTGTTTAACGGAATTAAAAGAGGGGCCATTGACCTTACTCCCGATTTCACAGCCAGCGCTACCCAAATTATCAAGAATCAGTCGGTCACCTTTACCAATGGCACAACCGGTGGCTATATCGGTGTACCCGAAACCTACATATGGTTTTTCCCTGGTGGCACACCGGCAATATCAACAGATAAGGATCCGTCCGTTACTTACAGTCAGGTGGGTACCTATGATGTTTCGCTGATTGTTGACCGCGGAAGTCAGATCGACACCCTGGTGAAACCCGGTTATATTACGGTGAATGCACCTGTCGGAATTAATCCCGGGGAAAAGCAGAACCCGGTCCTTTCACCGAATCCATGCAATGGGAATTTTAAAGTCAGTATGACTGGTAACTATGACCTTACAATTGTGGATGTTCTGGGAAATATGGTCTATTCAAAATCCGATAATATCGGAATGCGAAATTTCAACATCAATCTTCCTTCCGGAACCTATTTTGTAAGTATTCAATCAGGTACAGGTAAGAAAATCCAGAAATTGGTGGTGAATTAATAAGTTGTAAAAAGTTTTTTTGAGGCTGTCTCTAAATCCCGGGACAGCCTTTTTTATTTTACCTTATTCACACGGATGGCACTCATCCCTTTAAACCCGCGTTCGAGTTCAAAAGTGACCATGTCGCCTTCCCTGATCTCTTCAGTCAGGCTGTTCACATGAACAAAATATTTTTCCTGGGAGTCGGACTCTTTGATAAAACCAAAGCCTTTTGAGTGGTTGAAAAACTCAACCCTGCCTTTTCTTATTGCCGGGGTTTCAACCATTTCTCTTTTTGGAACACCAATTTCGATGCTGCCGGCATCAATCTTTTTTCTATTGGCGGGATCGGGAGGCGTATCTGTAATATTCCCGTTCTCATCAACATAGGCAATCATGTTCTCCAGACCACCGCCCTGGGAGTTTGCCTTTCGATCGGCGAGTTTTTGCTGTTTGTCTAATCGTTTTTTTAATCGTTTTTTCTCCTGATCTCTCTTGTTGTAGGTTTCTTGTGAACTCGCCATTTAAAACTTGATTTATAGATGTTTTGCAAAGATAAGATAATAAATCAGAATTGATTGTATTAGGGTTCACCGCTGTCAAACCACGAAGAGGCTTTTCTTGGGGCAATGTTGCTTGTTTTTAGTTAAATTTGCCTCCTGTAAGGCCATTCAATTGAACCCGTAAATCTCCTACATGAAAACTCCGGTATACCTTGCAGTGTTGTTGGTTTCCATCCTGCTGTTTACAGCCTGCACAAAAACAGAGACTGCCTATTACCCCGAAACATCAAAAATACTTGTTATCGTAACAGACAATGATCCGAGCAGTGATATCATGGTTGGTATTTTAGGTGCAGTGAAATCTTCTAATCCGGGCATGCAGGTTCAGATATTCCAGTCAAAAGCTTTTGATGTTTACCAGGGATCCTATTTGCTTTCTGCAACCATGATGAGCTATCCGGCAGGAACGTACTTTGCTGGTATTGTGGAGCCAGGTGCATCCAGCAAACGGATCGTATTCGAGGCGGGAAATAAATTTATCATGGCCCCGGATAATATGCTTTCGACGAGGATTCTCTACAATTTCCCCACATCGCAATGTTATTTTATCGAAAATCCGGTAGTACTTGGGGGTGCTCTTCCCAAAGATATTTCCTTTGAAGAGTTTTATAAACGTGCTATCCTATCCCTGATTTCAGGAACACCGCTGTCAAATTTCGGATCGGCCTGCACCAATCCTCTAAAATTTCAGATTCAGGAGCCTGCGATCTCAGGAGATACTGTAAAAGGGGAGATATTGTTTGCGGATAATTTTGGCAACTGCATTACAAATATCCCTGGCAGCCTGGTGTCGGATATCGGAATTGGTTCTGTCCTGGACCTCATTTCGGATACAACCCAAATGGAGATTACCATGGGAGTAACCTATTCATCCGTGCCTGTCGGAAACAATGTCTGTTTTATAAACAGCTCACAGAGATTGGAACTATCCGTCAATTATGGGAATTTTGCCGGAAAATATCAACTTGGAGCAAGTTCAAAGATCTACCTGAGGAAGCAATGATCCTCGGCCAGTTTCTTTACTGAAAAAGTCAAAGTCCTCAATCCCCTATGAAGTCAAAAAAGCAGGAATTCAAAAAGAAAAAGATTGCCATAGTCAACCCTTCTGCGCGTGGGTTTAAACATTATTACTGGATGCCCATTGTATGTATATCGCTTGCTTTGCTGCCCTTTATCCCTGTTTTTACGGCTGACTTTGTTAATTGGGACGATACCGAATATGTTACCAATAACCTGACTATTCAAACGCTCAGCAACTTCAGCGAAATTGTTACCGCAAGGGTACAGGGAAATTACCATCCGCTCACGATGCTTACCCTGGCATGCAATTATGCCATTTCAGGTAAAGATGCTACTTCGTATCATGTTGTAAATCTGATGCTCCATTTAATGAATGTGCTCCTGGTATTTTTATTCATTTTTCGGCTTACCGGGAAAAAACCGTGGACGGCTTTTGTCACTGCCTTACTTTTCGCCATCCACCCGCTGCATGTGGAATCGGTTGCATGGGTGGCTGAACGGAAAGATGTGCTTTATTCGTTCTTTTTCCTCGCTGGTTTAATAGCCTATCTGCAATACCTTGAGAAACGAACGCTGCTAAGAATGTCTGCCGTTTTGGGATTGTTCATTTTGTCTCTGTTATCAAAACCCGCCGCCATTATTTTTCCGGTGGTGCTGCTGGTAATTGATTATTATTACAGCAGGCTTGGCGAAACCCGCAGCTACCTGGAGAAGATTCCCTTTTTTTTGATTGCAGTTATCTTTGGGTTGCTTGCCTTGTATGGCCAGTCGGTAACCGGAGCTGTCAGGTATACATTGATGATCCCTGCTCATTTCAAGTTTTTTTTCGGTTTTTACGGAATCATGATGTATGTTTTTAAGGCATTGCTACCGGTAAGCCTCTGTACATTTTATCCATACCCGGCCATAAACGAAACATTGCCGGTCATTTATTATTTATCTCCCATTTTTACTTTGATACTTGTTGTCCTCATCATCACCGGATTCCGGCAAAGAATGCTGATCACCTTTGGTATAATATTCTACTTTGTTAATCTGGCACTGGTGTTGCAATTTTATCCGGTTGGGAGTGCCATTATCGCCGATCGTTATGCCTATATCCCCATGATCGGACTCTTTCTTGTGGCAGGTCATTATTTTCAGAAATGGGCTGATAATCATGCAGGTAAACCAACCCCATTGGCTTGGTCTTTATTGGTTCTGATATCAATTCTGCTTACAATACTAACATTTCAGCAGGCATCCACCTGGAAAAACAGCGCCTCGCTGTGGGAACAGGCACTAACAGCTGTGCCATCCAGTAAAGCTTATACGAATCGCGGACTAATTTATAAAAGGGACGGGCAAAATGATAAGGCACTTGAAATGTTCACAAAGGCCATCGAAATGAACAAAGCCGAAAAGGATGCGTTGATAAACCGTGGGGATATCTGGTTTTACGACAAAAAATATGAACAGGCCATTGCTGATTACAACCAATCACTTTCCATCTATCCGGATGAACAGCAGGCTATTCAAAACAGGGGGGCAGCCTATACAGCCATTGGTAAGTATGACCTGGCCATGGCGGATATGAATCTGGCATTGAAGTTAAACCCGAATTCGCTGAACGGCTATGCTAACCGTGCATTGTTGAAGCAATCTCTCAATCAAAACCAGGCAGCCATTGATGATTTTTATACACACATGAAGATCAAACCTGATACCACAGGCGATGTTTGGAATGCGATTGGGGTTTCCTATATGAGGTTAAAGGATTACCCGCGAGCCTTGGCGTGTTTCAACAAGGCGATAAAGCTGTCCAATAATAAAGTGTTTCTGAACAACCGGGGATATGTGATATCACAATTGGGCAAAAAACCACAACCATAGGATGAAACACCCTTTTCTAATTCGCTGTGTTACCGTTGAACCAGAGAAAGGGTTTGTGTTTTATTTAATGATAGGATTACTTACCGCTCCCCATTTATAGATTCTTCCGGAATTTTTGAACAGCAGAGGGTTGGTTTCATTATATGTTCCTCCTTTAACCCAAATGTTAGTTCCCTGGCCTGAAGCATCAACAGCTTCCCTCACAGTTTTTACAGGATCGATGCTGCTACCGTTTCCACTGACAGCGACAGCCTGATCGACATAAATGCTGGAAGGAAATATATTAAAGGAGGCAATCCGCGTATGGCGTTTGTTGTTATTGTCTACATACATACCGGTGTACCAGAAGGTCCGGTCATCCACAGGGTCAATAAAGCAGGCTGTGTAATCGCCCCAGCGATTATCTCCGCTTTGTGAGTAGGAACCACTGAATACAGACATTTCAGCAACATTCATAATTCCGGATGCCGTCGCATTTTCCAATGCATTTTGCCCGCATACCCTGATACTTGGATAAACAGTGGTGCTGGAAACGGAATACCCCATGCCAATTTCCTTTTTTGCATTCATGTGGATGCTGCCCATCCAGCGGGAGTTGCCGTCGGGTGCATAAGTTCCCTGTTGCCTGATAGACCAGACTCCACCGGTTAATCTTCTCAGTTCATACCAGCGCATTCCTGCAATATTGGTCCCACTGGCATCAACAGTGTGGCAAAGAACCATGGTTTCGTGTGTCCCAAAATTTCTGTATTGAGGCGCATTCATGACAATGTCGGAAACAGCGCATAATCTTTGGATAGTGCCAGGCTGGTCGATGTTGTTCCAGCCTGTATTGATTGCACCACTGAAGGCAGCCACATTGATCTGCTGTGTTCTGTTAAAAGTAGACAAATACGGGGTGGTCCAGTTCACGCCCAATTCCATGATCCAGAGCTGGTCAGTACCACCAGCATAACCATCTTCATTGAGGATCATAAAGATACCTGGTTTGCCAGCCGGGGCAAAAGCCCCGTCGTTGTCGGCTGGCACAGCAATCTGAACGCCCATGAAATTTCCCGGCCGCCAAATATTGTCAAATCCGATCATTTTGGCAGTCTGGTCTCCATTAAGCATTTTGGACCGTTCAAATGCGTAAATATCATTACTATTGGCGGCCCAGGTATTGGTTCCCATGTAATACGCATCACGCCACACCCCGAATTTCATATAATCCGGTCTATCCCCGACATCAAAAGAGTACTGGTGCCAACTGCCTGTAGGGTCGCTTGTTTGTGAAATGGCGATCAGCATCATGTCATTTGTACTGCAAATGGAAAATTCAGCGACAAGCCAACGGCCTGCCTGATCATCATACAGAATGATTGGGTCTCCGCTGTTGCAATTGGCTCCCGGAACATTGCCAAAAAGCGTATTCAGGTTGTTGGGGCCAACCAGCAAAGTCCCGGTTCTGTTATAAATTGCGTAAACAGAGTTGATGGATTGCATATAGTGGTTTGGGCCAATGCAGCCAACAGGATCGGGAGGATCGGGAAAGCCTGATAATCCTTCAAAATTCACTCCAAGGGCATCTGTTTCAAACCCTGTAGGGGTACCATCAAATTTTTGCCATACAGGATCCGGTCCATTGGGAAGTGCGGTGGATTCGAAGGGGTATGTGCGAACCGGCCAGTCATTCAGCTTTTCCTTTTTATCTTTTTCTTTAGTGTCCAGTACTTTCAGCTGTTGATCGGATAATGGAGGAATATCCCGGAGGGGTTTGGAAAGTCCATAATATTTCCCGGTCTGAACGGTTTTCGGATGGATGGGTTGATCCTGTGCCTGCATACCATGGCCAAGTAAAATGCCACACAACACAAGGATCAGAACGAATAGTTTTTTCATAGGATCCGGGATTTATTGTAAGGTAACAAGAACCAGCACAAGACCCTTATCTGAAGCAAGACCGCTCATGGCTTTTCCGATGATAGCCCCCTGGGCTTTGGCATGGTCGGTTACCTTTCTGGCATATCCAGGGGTGGAGGAAGTTGTCAGTAAGTCACCTGGTTCAATGGCGCCGTAAGAAGCATCTACCAGGCAATAAACCCTGCCTGAAAGGGCAACCAGTTGATCACCATCAGCTTCCGTTCCTCTCTGGCGGAGGATCAATCCGGGTTTTACATTGCTGGCACCGCTCCGTATGCCAGCCACACAGTGATCATACTCTTTTGCCGATATTTTTAATTTTCCGGGGTTTTCCGGATCGATTGAAAGTACCATCCCTGGTTTTACATTTTCAGTATCCATTACCCCAAAAGGCTCAGCCAGGTCGGCGCCTCCGGTAATCTCTAATTCGCCGGTGGAGATGCGTCCATAACCCGTATTGTTGTAATCGCCGTCGATGGCAATGGAAGTTTCACCCACACCGTTGAACATGGTAATCTGGCCACCTTCTGCTGTGCCGAATTCTGCCGGGTCGAGCATGATCGTCAGGACGTGGCTGCCATTATAAAGTTTGGTGGTACCGTCCGATTCAATCCTGAATTCATCTTCACCGCCATTGGCCCCGAATGCTTTGAAGAGGGGACCTGTTGCCGTTGCCTCCTGACCCAGAACAAAGGTTGCATCTGTGCCCGCTGAAGTGAAATATCCGGAAACTCCTGCGCCTGTACTGGTGTTCTCACTCAACAATGTCGGATATAAGAGTCCTGTTCCTGAACTTGTAAAGTATCCGGCTTTTAAACTACCCGTCGCAACAGTATGAAGTTTGGCTGTGGGCGCCCCTGTTCCGATTCCGATATGCCCAACGGCGAATTCGACGTCACCTTGCGCAAAACCGCCAGAACCGTTGGAAACAATCCGGGCATGATTCCAGACCGTGCCACTTTCCATCGAAATACTGTATGTGGCAGTACCTACCTCAATAGCACCTCCGCTTGGGCCGCTAACGGTCATTGCAGGAAGACTCCACCCTGACCCTATATTGTTTCCAACCACCAGTTCCTCATCGGGATTAATGTTTCCTATGCCAACCTTGCCTTGAAAATAATTTTTTCCTCCCTGGAAATAGCCTGCATACCCATTGGGACTGCTTGTCATGCCATAAACACCATAGTTCACGCCGCTTGAGTGATCTGCCCAGCCAAACACACCTCTTCCTGTTGTACCAGAGGTTTCACCCCATGCACCGATACCGGCGCCTGTGGTTGCGGCGGAATAGGCCTGGATTGCAATACCCGGGTTGCCGGAAGTACTCGGGCTGTTAACTTCCGTCCAAATACCAACGATGTTTTGACCGATTGTACTGGTAGAGTAATTTTCAACCTTTAAAACCGGTGCGTTGGACTGGTCGCCGGTATTTGCGACAAATTCAGCAGGGTATAGCGGTGTGTTTGTGCCAATGCCGACACGTCCTGAATTATTTACATAAAATGAACTCGTTCCTGCATGTTGGATGTCAAAATCACCTGTATTGGTAAGATTAAAGGTAAGATTACCAGTACCGGCATTCGTAAATGTTAAGGCTTGAGCCGCGCTCTGGGTAATAGTGGTATTTTCAGTGAGGAAACCTCCCCATTTGATGTCATTTGAACTCCTGGCCAGTCCGTTTGAAAAAGTCAACGGGGCATCTTTGCTTGTCCATGAAAGGTTCCCCAAACCATCGGTTGTCAATGCCTGTCCGTAAACTCCATAATCAGAAGGGAAAGTGAACAGACGGTTGGCCGAAAGATCGGCAGATTGAAATGCTGTAAAAAAGGTTGGGGAGGCCCCGGTCTCCAGCAGCCCGAATTGCCCGCCAATGGCGAGTTTATAGCCGGGATTTATGTGTCCGATACCAACATTGCCATTGTTGAGGATGGTAAACCGTTCCACCAAAGTGCCACCGGTTTTGGTTTGGAAGGAGATGCCGGCACCCGGGTTGTCAGATTGGTTTCTAAAAACTGTTTTAAAGGCAGGATCAAGTTGTATTACAAACCCATAGGCAGGTGATGCATAACCTGAGGTGTTATTCGTAAGTTGGAATATCTGGCCGCTGGCATTGTTGTCATGGATATGCAGCAGCGATTGGGGTGTTACCGTTGAAGGAAGGTTTGTGACGCTCACCTGGGCAAGGCCCATGAAGGTTGAAAGTGCGAAGCCAACGAATATGAAACTGATCAGGATTTTTTTCATGGTTTTCACAATTGATGTTTTGTTACTAATCAGTCGCATTTATAATCGGCAATGACATTCAAAGCAGGCAACACCTTTTGCCCATTTTTATTGGCAGTGTCAATAATGGATCTCAGGATGGCAAAGTTTTCAGCAGCATTAAACACCTTGAACTGTCCAGATATTTTTTGTTTCACTTTGACATTGCGGATGGCTCTTTCTGAACCATTATTATCGGGGGGAACATCTGGAT
>CAIQUS010000092.1 GCA_903875045.1 uncultured Bacteroidales bacterium | reverse complement strand
TTACTGTCGTTATATCTAAGAATGAAGGTGTAAAAGCTAATAGAAACCGCCGTGGTACTAACAAGTATGCCCGGTGGTGTGGGGGGACAGCGGCGCGAGCCGCTTCCTACCCGATTAGCATGACAGCCCAAAAAATTCAAAAGCCCCATCGGGGCGACATAATATATTGGAAAGCAAGACATTGATTACGATGAGCAATATTCATTTGAATGGGATGAATAACAGATGTCGCAGCTACGCTGCTTTGATTTTCACACCTGATTCATTAGCTACAAAGATTAGGCAACTACGTTGCCAATTTGAAAGATTGCAAAGTTTTAAAGCTTGAATCTAAACAGTATAGGCCAGGACCAAACAGAGACTCTTAAAAGTTGGTCAAAAATATTTCTTTATGTAACACCTATCAATAAGAAGAAACAGTGGGCAATTAAAAATATTATGCCAAAATATACATCAAAATGAAACTTCAGGTACTAAATTGATTGATCACAATTGTACCAGTAGATTCGAATAATACAGTTTGACCCGACCCCGGAGGGGTCGAATGTTGGGTGTATAAATGTCCCCGAATGGCATTCACGGCCCTGTAGGGGTCGATTTTTATCATCAATGATGGATAGGGTTCTGCCAAAATCGCGCTCCGATGGAGCTCAACGGTTACATTAATAAGTTGTGCTCTATCATAAACATTGATGATGTTCTACATTAGGAACCGTACTTTCAAAAGGTTTGGGCGGTTTGGTTTCGTTCCCGGTATGATTGCGATCAATCAAAAACCTTAATTGTAATGCACCGAAATCGAATAGGGAATGGTTGCAAGGCCTTTATTTACTTTGATCAGGCCGCTGAACAATACATTTAACCGTGTTTTGGAGATGCCGGAGATAACGGTTTGATGTTGTTCAAGGCACAACTCAGCATGGGCCTTTTCTTTACCGCTCATACCTGTCAGCGTTGAAGGGATGCCATCAAGGGTTACATCAAAGCAACGGTTCACGTCGTTTTGAAGGATAAATTCATCTCCATCTGCAGAAGACAAGGCCATTTCGGTCAGGTCGGAATATGTCATGATGGTGGCCTGGACGCTGGCCGGGGCTTTGACCTGGGCCATGATACCGGGGGAAAGTGTTAATAACACGGTCATCAGGAGGAGGAACTGAATGAAAGCGATATCTCGTTTTGCAGGTTGCATGTTTGATATTCGTGCCTTAACTTCCGGGTAAAGGTAATAAAGAATACGGATATCCGTAACAAAAAAAGCAAATAAAAACAAATCAAATAGATTAACTAACACAATAACAATGAAATAAAATTTGCTGTTTATGTTTCATTGGGAAAAAATGCCGGACAATTTGCCCGACGCCGGCATCTACCGGTTTTTCTGCATTCCATTTGATCGGATTATCAAAATTTAAGGTGGTTTGTTCCAATTTCAGACAACCTCTCCGGGGGCATTGGCGTCCATTATTTATTCCTCTGAACTTTATCGTATCTTTGGGGTTAACATGGTGGAATTATATTGGATGTACCGGACCGGGAAAAGCAGGTTATCTGGATTATTATTTTTTTTGCCTCTGTTTTTTGTTTCATTCGGGGGCCATGCTGAAGGCACCAAGGAATTGAACACCAACAGTGTTCAGAGCACTGAATTGTACATCTGCAATGATTTTGCCGCCCATTGCAACAGTTCGGCCGGATTGAGGTCGCAGTTTGCGGCATTTGATAATACCCAAAGCGCTGAGGATGTCGACCGTTTATATTTTGTTACACTGAATGCCAGTGAGGTGGTTTACCTGGGTTTTAAGGGCGGGGGTTTGACCAACCCGGTAACTCCGGCACGGCACATTGTATTCCGCATTAAAAACCTGGCCGGCACCATCGTTCTGGCCGAACAGAACCTGCCAACCTCAGGAACGGGTTTTATTTCAACATTTGCCCAGGCGTTAAATGGTCCCAATGCCTTAATTCTGACACCACCATACAATGGCTATGATGCGCTTGTTTTCACACCCCCCATGCCGGGAACCTATTACATCGAATTCTCGGCCAGGAGGGATGACAACAATAATTTGTACATCGGAAATTTCAACCTCACGCTGTTTGATATCACTGTTGGAAACACCGTAACCCACCTGGAAAAGCCCGGCAGATTATATTCCAAATCGTGGCAGTTTTATGAAAACTCTGATTTTTACGGAAAGAACTATTTTATCTCCGACGACAGCATTGTTACTTCGGCGCAATTCTCGGGGATGTCGGGAGGCCACTGGATCCAGTATTGCAATCAGACCGGGTGCGGCAACACTTCAGCCAACTGGCTCACCAACCGCAAATCGCTCTATCATCAGCAGGCACTTTTTCCGCAGTATAAAATATTCCTGAATGAGCCCGATCCGGTTTTGTTTCCACCTGCAACCACCCTCGGTCAGATCGTTGCTCCGATGCCTTATGGTGTTCAGAATTGTGTTACCGGACATATTTTATTCCATGTGGCCGTGAATAAACCCGGTAATGTGGAGATCACACTCACTTTTCCGGCGCCATATCTGCCCCGTACCCTCTACCAGGCTGTTGTAACAGGCGACAATTTATTGGACTGGGACGGGTTGGATGGCACCTCACCAACCGGCGTAACGGTGCCAAATAATACCCTCATTCAGTTCACGGTAAAATACATCAACGGGTTGACAAACCTGCCGTTGTACGATGTGGAGGGCAATTCCAGCGGATTTACCATTGCACTTGTGAGCCCGGTGGGCGCCACACCCCCAGTATTCTGGGACGATACAAACATTCCCGGCGGGATCAACAACTCCACACTCCCTGGTTGTACCAGTCCACCGGGATGCCATTCCTGGTCAGGTTCATCGAACTGGGGTGATCTGAATACCATCAACACATGGTGGTACAATGTAACCACCACAACAGCACCGGTTTCCATCATGGTATTCCGCGGACCGCAAACCCTGGTGTTTGTGCAGCAGCCCCCGCAGGTTTTTTGTGCCAACACCGGAGGTCATGTGTTTTCTGTAAATCCAGATATAAACACCGATGTTTATCACTGGAGTTATAACCCTCCTGCCGGGGTAACCATCAGCCAGCTTGCACCCGGAAGTTATACGGTAACTGTAACCCTTGGGCCAACTGCATCATCAGGTCAATTGCAGGTATATGGCTCCAATACGAATTGCGCTATGACAGGCCCCACCTCGTCTCTTGCCATTACCATCAACCCCAATCCTACCCCCACCCTCACCGGACCGGTAACTGCATGTACCGGGCAAACCAATGTAACCTATACCACTGAAGCGGGAAAGACCAACTACCAGTGGACCGTTTCCACCGGCGGGACCATCACCGGCGGCGGGACCTCCACCAGCAACACTGTTACGGTAACATGGAATACGGCCGGAGCCCGGTCGGTTTCGGTAAACTATCAGAGCGGAACAGCCTTGTGTTCTTCTCCGACTCCAACCATCCTGAACGTGACGGTGAATTCCAGGCCGGTTCCTGTATTGACAGGCAGCAGCAGTGTTTGTGCCGGCTCTGCCGGAAATATTTACTCCACGGCCGCCGGAAAAACAAATTATGTATGGACTATTTCCTCCGGAGGAACCATTACCTCAGGAGGAACCCCCACCAGCAACACCGCCACGGTAACCTGGAATACCGCCGGTGCCCAAACCATTTCTGTCAATTACACCGATCCGGTAACGCTTTGTGCGGCGGCTTCACCCACCATTTTGAATGTGACGGTGAACGCGCGTCCGGTGCCGGTTCTTACCGGAAGCAACACGGTTTGTTCCGGTTCCACCACCGTAGTTTACTCCACAACTCCGGGTAAAATCAACTATTCCTGGGCTATTTCTTCGGGCGGGAACATTACCGCCGGAGGCACTTCCACCAGCAACACGGCCACGGTTACCTGGAATACGGCAGGCGCTCAAACCATCTCCGTTAATTATACAGATCCGGTTACACTCTGTTCCGGGGCCTCTCCGACAATCCTGAACATCACCGTAAATTCCCGCCCGGTTCCGCTTCTGTCGGGCAGTACGCTGGTTTGCGTGAATACAAGCAATGTCGTTTACACCACCGATCCGGGAAAATCAAACTATATCTGGGCGATATCTTCCGGCGGGACCATCACTTCCGGTGGCAATTCAACCAGCAATACCGCCACGGTAACATGGAATACCACCGGATCGCAAACCATCTCAGTGAGCTATACAGATCCGGTGACACTCTGTACCACAGCTTCCCCGACAGTTGTCAATGTTTCGGTGAACAACCTCCCCACCCCGACATTTCTTTCCGGATCAAATTCTGCCTGTCTTGAGGTCCCTGGAAATATATACACCACAGAACCAGGGATGGTCAATTATGTCTGGATCATTTCAGGCGGAATGGTGACCGGGGGTGGTACTTCCACGGATCCTTCCGTGACCGTTACCTGGAACAGTACCGGTCAGCATTCAGTCAGTGTAAATTATACCTATCCGTTTACGATCTGTACCTCCCCGGTTCCCACCACCCTGCTGGTCAATGTGAACCCTTTGCCAACCCCATCCGTTATCTCCGGTAACAGCATTGTTTGCAAGGATGTTCCAGGAAATACATATACGACCCAAACCGGCATGCTGGCCTATCAATGGTCTGTTGCAGGGGGGGCCATCACAGCAGGCGGAGATCCGGGCAGCAATTTTGCCACCGTTACCTGGTCCAATGTCGGGGTACAATCCATCGCCATCAACTATACCGACCCGGTAACCAATTGCATGGCAGCATCCCCGGTGTCATTTCCCGTCACCGTAAAACCACTGCCGGTGCCCTCCTTCATCTCAGGAGAAAATTCGGTTTGTCTCAACATCCCGGGCCATGTTTATGCCACCCAGCCGGGGATGAATAGTTACATCTGGTCTGTTGCAGGAGGAAGTATCACGGGAGGCGGAAATTCCACCGATAATTCTGCAACGGTGACCTGGAGTGTTGAAGGTGCTCAATCCATTTCTGTGAGTTATACCGATCCGGTTACGCAATGTACTGCAGCCTCACCGGTCTCATTTCCTGTTAACGTTAAACCACTGCCGGTGCCGGTCTTTACCGCCGGAGTGGATTCGGTTTGCCTCAATGCCCCGGGAAACGTTTATTTGACCCAGCCAGGGATGTTAAACTATGTGTGGACGATAACGGGAGGCCAGATTACTGCCGGAGGTTCCAACACCAGCAATTCGGCCACCGTAACCTGGAATACATTGGGGACACATTCGATACAGGTGAATTTTACCGATCCTGTCACCCTTTGCACGGCTGCGGTTCCAACTGCCTTTTCCGTCATCGTAAAACCATTGCCCGTTCCAACCATTGCCGGACCAGGAGCCGCATGCCTGAACACCGCCGGCCCTCAGTATTCGACAGAGGCGGGGATGTCGAATTACCTGTGGACAGTGCCTCAGGGAACGGTAACCGCCGGTCCGGCACCCGACATCATTCATGTTGTGTGGAATACGCAGGGTATGCAAACAATGACAGTGTCTTACACGGGCCAGAACGGGTGTGATCCGGCTGTTCCCTCCCCAAAAACTGTTTTGGTCAACACATTGCCAGTGCCTGTTATTATTGGGCAAACTTCAATCTGTACGGGAATCCTTACAACCTATACGACCGAATCAGGGATGCAGGATTATTCCTGGCTTGTCTCTTCAGGCGGAACAGTGATTTCAGGGGGTACACCGGCAGATAATACTGCTACTGTAAGCTGGACTTTACCGGGAATGCAGGAAGTTAGTGTTAATTATGCCCTCGGAACGGGTTGCATTGCTGCGGTTCCCTCAACCCTTGCCGTTACTGTGTATCAATCAACCCCGCCTGTCATTGACGATAGTCCGCAGGGACTGAATTGTGTGACTTTTGGTAAAACGTATACCACCCAACCGGGAATGAGTGGTTATCTCTGGACGGTCTCCCCGGGCGGAACGATCACTTCTGCATCGAACGCCAATGCGATCAATGTGACCTGGAATTCTGTCGGCCCGCAGTGGGTGAGGGTTAATTTCACCAACACCTTTGGGTGTACCGGGCAAACGCCAACTCAATTTGATGTGATGGTGAACCCCTTGCCGGTAACAACCATCATCGCCGGTCCCGGTCCCGATTGCGAATTCATTCCGCATTCATATCAGGTCCCTCCCGATCCGGGTTGTACTTTCAACTGGGCTATCAGCCCGCCAAGCCTTGGACTGATCACTGCCGGACAGGGGTTTAATGCAGTGACCATCGGCTGGCAGAGTTTCGGTACGGCTGTTATCTCTGTTTACGGAGTGAATAACTCAACAGGATGTTACTCCTCTTCGAATTACACAACTATCGTAAATCCCAGGCCCGAGCCGACATTCACACCCTGTTTCGATGTGGCTACCACACCCGGTGCCAAAACGTTTTTCCTTCGGGGAGCGTCACCGTTTCTGGCCGGTCAGGGTGTTTTTTCAGGCAGCCGGGTAAGTCTGAATACTGCTGCTGGTGAATATGAGTTTGATCCTTTTGGTGCCAGCCCCGGCATATACCCGGTCACCTACACCTACACCAACACTTTTGGTTGCCCGGCCAGTCCGCCGGTGGTGAACATTACGGTCCAGAACAGCGCTTTTTTCTGTGGCGGCAACCTCACCGATGTACGTGACGGTAAAATTTACAAAACCGCTATGATCGGGGGGAAATGCTGGATGGCTGAAAATTTTAATTTCGGTACGATCATCAGCGGATACCTGCCATCGACCGATAATTGCACCGATGAAAAGTACTGTCAGCCGGCAGATGTCAATTGTACTGTCTATGGCGGCCTTTATCAGTGGGAAGAACTGATGAGATATGGAACCACAACGGCAAACAAGGGCATTTGTCCCCCTGAATGGCACGTCCCGGCAGAGGCGGAATGGCAGCTGATGCTGACCAGCCTTGGAACAGGAACCAATCCTCCCGACGGAATCGCAGGCAGTTTTCTGAAGGATTCTTTTTTATCCAATGGGTTTGATGCCATACTCACAGGGTTGTTTTATCTGAACAGCACCTGGGCATATACTTCCGGGAACCTGACAGGCACCATGTATTGGACCAGCACCCAAACCGGACCCGGCCAGGCGGCGGCAAGGGGGGTGAACAACCAGAACCCGAGTACTTCCCGCTATCACGGCAGCATGGAGAACGCATTTTCACTGAGGTGTGTCAAAGACCTCTGATTGCAGATTACTTCTTCTTTAAAAACCCATCGAACCAGGGTTTCAGATAGATGACAGAGGTGGTATAGGTTGCACGGTGATCAGCATTTGCCCCGGCAGATTTTGCCACCGTGGTGTTTCTTCCAATCAATTTGTGAAACTCCGAAGGAAGTGTGGCAATAAACAAGGGAACTACTTCGTCTTTCTCGCCGTAATACATGGTCAAAGGAGTTTTGCAACGCCACTTGTAAACCTGCGAATTATCCATGATCTCCCAGAAGGCCGAATTGCCGGAGTTGCCGGTTGCCAGAAATTCCGGGCGGAAAAAATTTTGAACCGTGTCGCCGGTAATTTTCCTGAAATCCGTCCAGGAGATTTTCCACTCATAGAATTTTTTTGCGGTCGGATAAAATTCCGGACGTATCGCTGTTGCAGCAAAGCCGGGCATCTGGTTATAATATTCCAGTGCGAAAATAAAGTTCGACAGGCATGCAGGCAGGTAAACCGCGTCGATAGGCTGATAATTATTCAGCCATCGGTCCATGGTCCCGAAAACCTCGGCCGGGGCACTGGCAGTGCCTGCTGCCGTGACAGGAATATTAAGAGATTCCAGCTTACGAAGGAAAGCCATATTGGTCCACCCTCCCTGCGACCATCCATGTAAAAACAATGGTCCCTGTTTGATTTTTTTATACCGGAGCAGATCCTGTGCGGCAAACAGCATATCGACGCAGGCCTGCTCCGAGCTTTTCAAAATCAGGTATGCGTTTGGAAGATCAGAATTTGCCAGACCAAAATAGTCGGCCCCGATCACGATATATCCCTGGGAGGCATATTGTGCAATCATCATCCTTGTTTCCATCGATTCATCCGGTTGAGACGGACAATTGTTTTTTTCAAAGACCGTCCCATGCTGGTAGGATATCATCGGCATGTAATCCAGACCGGTTTCAGGAATAGCTACCAGCCCGGTTGTAATAGCCGGTTTGTTGCCATACTCCGGAACCACCGACCTGTATTCCACCCTGTATAATTTCACAGGATAAAGTGGCGTGGCAAACTTTCCTTTAAAGTCGGCAGAGGACATGGTGGAACTTGCAAGAAAATCATCCAGGTCCTTGTTGAAGACCTGAGTAAGCCTTGCCAGGTTATATGTTCCGATCAACTGATATTTTACATCAGAAGAGATGGATGTGAATTCTTTTTCAGGTTGGGCATTGGCAATTGCCAGTACAATCAGAAAAAGCACCAGGGTAAGATTTGTTTTTCTCATGACCACCTTGTTTTGGGTGTAAATATAGGAGCAATTGATTGAAATTCCAAGGGTGATGTAAAATGACGGCAACTCAGAATGAAAAATAGTAGCTGATGCCGATTACATAATCTGTTTCCGGATGGTTTACGCCATATTCCCGACAGAAGAGATAATGCAGGTCGACGAGATGCATCCTGTTGAAAGAATACTCAATACCGGCACACAGCCTCAGCTGGTCGAAGGACTGTTTGGAAGACATACCGGTCCGGAAAAAAACTTCGCTGTAAATGTAAGGTTCGAATTTTTTATCCAGATCATATTTCAATGTGAGTTTTGCCCTGAGATGATTTTCCGGGATGGCTGCTGTTTCTGAAGTAAATGCTTCGTCGTAATGTGATTGGTAACGAATCCTTAATATCATGGCGACCGGTTTGATTTTCTCGCGGTAAGAACCCTCCACATACCAGCTGTTCTTTCGTTCGTAGGTGTCATCCAGCCGCCTTTTCAGGGTAAACCGGTATGAGGCGCCTGCTTTGAACCGTTTACTGAACCTGTAACTTACACCCAGGTCGCTGAAAATTGTTCCCGCCTCGGTGATGTTTTCATTCAGTCTTAATTCCTGCGTGAATCCGATCGACAGCGCCGGTGTCAGTTTTTTTTCAAGATTCACACTCAGCCACATCTGGGCATCGTTCACCTGTGAATGAACGCTGTTTCCGGTAATAAACAGTAAAAGCAGAAGAAAATAAACCGGTTTTTTAATCATAGTAATAGACTTTAATCCTGGCTGAATCCTTCAGAAAATCAATCTTTCCGATCACAATGCGGTGAATGTTGAGACCGGTTCGGTTGCGAAGATCCTCCATCAGTGCATCATGGTTGGCGGGTTTGATCAACTCGATATTTTCATACTCCACATTCCTGATGAGCTCGTTCTTTAAAATTACTCTTCCATCAAGGATGAATGTTCCTCCGAGGATGATGACGTGTATTATTGCCAGTTGATAGTATTCCAGCTGGATGGCGCTGATCACGCCCATGGCAATGAAGATGAAGAGATAGGTAAGATCTTTGATAGAAAGTCCCTGGGTGCGGTATCGTAACATCGAAAATACGGCGAACAGGCCAAAAGCTGCGCCAACAGAGAGTTTTACATATTTCAGCACAAAAGTCAGCAGGAAGATGACCAGGTTGAAAATGACAAAGGTAAAAATGTAATCAAGCTTCCGGTAGTTGGGATAATAGATGAACATGATGATCACCGCTACACTGAGCAGGTTGATGCCCAGACTGAGAAGGAACTTTTCGTTCATCTCCAGGATTTTGGCATCCTTTTTCTTTTCTTTTTTGTCTTTTGTGTCGGTCTCCTCCTGGAAAATAGTCTCGGAATCAGTTTGTTGCGGAATGCAAACCTTTACCGGAAAGGCCAGGAGCAAAAGCAGAAAAACCATCGTGAGTTGCTTTGCGGATATCATGGTTCAATTTATTTAAGTGATAAAGTTTCTGTTTGAAGTTGTTTTGCTTGATATGACTGTTCAGGCTGATGATTCCCAGACAATACTTGCTGATTTTTGTCCCGGGGACATGCTCTTTATGCAGGATATCGGCAATCGCTGAAAAACCAGACCGGTTTTGCTTAACCTCTGCAATGACTACACCGGGGTAGGAACATTCGCCCGATTCGTTTCTGAAGGTCAGCCCGGTGTCAATGGTAACCCGTTCCGACATCATGTGATTGACCAGGGTTATCCTTGAGAAATTGACCCACAAGGCCGGATGCAGCATATCTGGTGTCAGGTTCGTTCCGGAGATCAGCAATTGTTCGTTTCTGCCGGCAATCTCGTTCTGTGGGCTCTTCTGCCTATTTCGTGCCTTGAAAGTACGGCCTTTGTTGGTTTTGAATTTGATCTCAAAATAGCAGAGGCCCGAATCAACGTATTTACGGCTGCGAACCTTGAAACGGTTCAGCCGTTTATTGTGATGATTCAGATAGAGATGATACCCGGAAGTGTCGAAATAGAGGGTTTCATAACGCTGCAACCTCACCTGGTCAATTTCAAGAACATAGTATGATGAATAAAGCTGCTCCATGATGCATGGCAGTTTTTCCCGGCAGAATGTGAATTTGGAATCCATCCGGTTGAGCAGTTTTACTTCGTCCATCCTGTCAAGTGAAATAGACTCAAATGGGGCGATCAATTCATCAATAATAGACATAATCCCATTTTTTCGACTTTTCCTTTTTCTTTGATCCGGGAGCAGTTGATTTTCCGGTTTTCAGATTTTTTGAATTATACGTATAAACCGATTTTTTGATGAGGTTTCCTCCGGCATCCGTCTCCGTTTCTGAAATTTTATTTCCATCTCCATCGTAGGTGAAAACTGTTTTTTTCAAAATTTCGCCGCTCCCGCTGAACTCTGTCTCTTCGGTCTTGTCTTTTAGCGCATTGAAGCGGTATGTGTGTTTGAGATCCTTCTTTTTTTCGGCATCAAATTCGGTGTCTGCAATTTTATTGCCGTAACTGTCATAACTGGCAGTTGTTTTAACTGATACGCTTCCGTCGGGGTTATATTCGACTTTCAGGGTGCTGTGTCCTGCCTTGTCAAATTCCTCATAAGAGGTTTTAAAGGTTGTGGTTTTGCCGTCGACAGTGGAAGTTTCCCATTCCGTGGTCGATTTGATCTTGTTTTTCTTTCGTTCTTTCTTGCTCTGACAAGGCGCAGTGAGCCCGACCAGCAGGCAAATGAACAGGAGGATGGTGCGGTTCATACAGGGTTAATTAAAAATAACGAGATCGGGAACTTCAATATCCTGCTTTTTAGTGGGAATCTCTGCCTCCCTGATGACCGGAATCAGTGCATTTGTTTGCAGGGTGGAATCTTTTGACAGGGCGTACACTTTATAGGTGCCTGGTCGCAGATATTTGAATTCCCATGTTCCGTTAAAACCGGTCTGGATCCGATCGCTGTAATCCCGGTTGTCGCCGTAAATAATATAAACCCAGATACCCGGCCCGTAATAGGTTTCCTGAAGAGTGGTGAAGGTGGAATTGTATTCCTTCACAAGCACTTTTCCGTAGATTGAAGATTTACCTCCGGTCCCCGGCTCTTTTTCACAGGAAACCATTGTCAGCGCAATCATTGCCGGCAACAGGATGCCAATGAAAATATGTTTTTTAACAATCAGGAACTTAGTACTGCTCAGTGTTCTCAGTGCCTCCGTGGTTTTTTCCATTTGTTCTGGTTAATATATGATTAGCTTTTTCGATGTGGTTTCGCCCTCACAGTTCACTTTCAGGATGTATATTCCGCTGGTGAGTGAAGAAACATCCACCTGTTGAACTGTCGATCTGATCCGGCTGCTTGTATAATGATAGATTTTGTCAAGAACGGGTTTCCCAAGGGAGTTGTAAATGGTCACTTCCAGTGAACCTGAAGTGATCGAGATTTCGATATTCACCGATTCGTGACCCGGGTTGGGAAAAAGGAGGAAACCTGATCCCGGGGTGGTTCCCATGAGGTTGTAACCGCCCCTGGTCGGCAGCATGTATGTCATCGGGCCGTAGCCATTCGGATACCGACCGGTGCTCTTGCCTGCAACCTGCTGGCCGTAGCTCACAGAATCCACAATTATTCCGGAGGCATTGACCAGATGGAGAGAGCCTCCTGTCGCGGAAATTGCATCCGGTACATCGATCAGCAGATATTTTTTTGCCAAAATAACAGTATCCGGAACTATCAGGTTTTTTGACGAAGAGGGATCGTCAGAGAGTCTCATTCCCGACACATTCAGCGGTTCGGTCGTTGTGTTAAGCAGTTCGATCCAGCTTTTGCTGCCGGTATTGAATTCGTTGAGAACAACATCACCGGGAAGGATCATCGGTTGAACAGTGTAGAATTCATATTCCGCTCGTTCCGGGGAAAATGCCCCGGCAGTGTCATTCTCCGCGTAAATGTAATATTGAATGGCATGACCCTCAGGAATGACCATCGCGCCAAAAATCCCGTCACCGGTTGCCCCGTCGTGGTGGAGGCCGTCATCGGCCATGGCAATGCGTGAAAACAGGCCACCCGTATTAAACCGGAAGCCCAGCAGCGCGAGCCCGGAGCCTTGAATGCGGGCGGTGATCCAGCATGGCTCGTTCTTTAATGGTATTTGTGGCAGGTGAGTGACATTTGAAATTTCCGGCTGACCTGAGAAGCCTCGCAGTGTATCAAGGTAAGCGATACGCGATTCCATCAGATCTTTAATGCCTGGATAATCTTTCATGGCGCCGGTTCCGCCAACAGTGTTGGTGAGGTTTGCATGAAAATCGGCATAAGAATAAAACCGGTTGGTGTCGTTCAGTACTGAAGCATCGATCAGAGCCTGGAGTTGGCCGGCACGTATAAAAAAGGCTCCATTTGCGAAATTCTCACTCACAATGGTGCGGATATGGGCGAAATACATTTTTCGCAGGGTATCGTTGCTGAATAGTTTTGTCATCAGGGGTCGTGGAGAGATGGCAAAATCCATCAGGGCCAGCGGATCGAGTTGTTTGATCTGAGGAATGGAGATCCCCTGGAAATGGGTAGAACCATCAGAGTCGCGGAAACTCCCGAACGACATATTCAGGTCCCACAAAATGGGGTTGAACCGGCCATTGTCATCTTTGTACAGATAATAGTTTTGAGAATAACCGATGTAGCTGTCGAGGTTCAGCAGCACTTCGTTGAATGCATGCATCCAGAGTGCGCGGTCAATATTCAGGATGGTTTCCACCTGGCCTGGACCCTGGTCGAGCTGGGATATCAGGCGGTACAGGTCGTTCCAGCCTGTAACCGACTCCATGTTGTAGTAAGGGATGTATCCACTGGAATCGGTTCCGTGGGCAAGCGCCAGGTTGGCATTCTGACCAAACGGATAGTGAAGTTGTAATGGCTCACCCTTGAAAAAACTGTTGACATGAGATCCCCAGTGTTCTCTGGTAAAATTTGCATCAACGGCCTCTACATTGGTGTAAAGCCCGATCAGGGTATCGTTCACATAGAGGTTGGCAAAGTTGGCCCGGGAGGAGGGAAGGTATTTGCGGGCGATCTCGTACGAAAGCACCTCTCTGACGAAGGAAGGGTCGTGAATGACGTTGCTGAGCTTCAGTTTGACATGCCCCAGATGATTCTGGTTTTTTACCGAATAGTCGAGGTCGATGTTATAAGGGTTTTTAATCTCATCGGCGTTGTAGGAACTGTAACCTTTATAACGGATTCCTGCATTGTGGTAAAGATTGCCATCGATGGTCACGTCGCCCCTGAGCTTTCCGTTGTCGCCGGCATTGACAAAAAGGCTGTCGAGAATATGCCGCCAGTTTGATTCCTTAAAATGGATCCTGACTTCCCGGATGGTGCCTGCATTATAAAAATCGTCCTGGCCGGCCAACGAAAAAGGACCAGCCAGGAATAAAAATAATATGAGAGATACCGACCGGATCACCTTATAATCAGTTTTCCGCTGTAAACACCGGGGCCGGCTGTGCACCGGATGATGTAAAGCCCCGGCTGCATGTTTCTCAGACTTATGGTATTGGAGCCCCTGGATATTGATTGGGAAGCCACTTCCATCCCGGTAACAGCGTTTATGGTGACCTGGCCCGGTTCGGAGAGCCCGTCAACATGGATTTCTGTGGTAGCAGGATTGGGATAAATATTTACATGGATGGTCGAAAGATCACCGAGACCTTCGGCAGCATCGGTCAGTTTTGATACGCCGGCGCCGGTTGCAATCCATATTTTGTCGGTTTTGTCAACAGCGATCCTTTTCAGAGGTCCATTGAGCAAGCCATCGGGTATTGAAAAGGTTCTCCATCCCGATGTGGTTTTCTTCGACAGGCCCGGATCCATGGTGTAAATGTCATAATTCGCTAACCACATCGTGCCTTTTGAATCCATGGCAATATCCTGAACGAAATTGTTGAACATGCCGTCCTTCGCCCGGTAGGTTGCGATCCATTTATCCTGGCTGTCGAAAACCCCAACACCGTAAAAAGTGCCGATCCATTTGGTGTTGTTGGCTCCCATGGCGATGCACATGATGTTGTTGTCGGGCAAACTGTCGGCCTTGGTGAAGTTGGTAAAAGCTGTGCCATTGAATTTCGACAGTCCGCCGAGAAAGGTGCCCAGCCAGATATTTCCATTTGTGCCGGCGGCAACATAGCTGATCATGTTGCCGGGCAACCCTTCGGTGGTGGTGTAATTTTTCCACGTTGTGCCGTCAAAGTTTGAAGCACCTTCACCGGTTCCGATCCACACGCTTCCGTCAGGGGCGCCGGCAATGTAATTCACCGTGTTATTGATCAAACCATTTGCCATGGAAAAAGAGGTCCATTGCGCTCCGTCAAATTTGCTGATGCCAAAATCAGTTCCAACCCAGATGTTGTTGTTCACATCCACGGTGATGCAATTAATATAGTTGTTGATCAATCCGTTGGCGGTTGTATAGGTTATCCAGGTTGTATCGTTGAACATTGCAACGCCGGCCTGGGTGCCAAACCATTTATGGTTGTTGGCATCCACGGCCACTCCGGTCACATTGTTCGATGGCAAACCGCTTGTGGCAGAGGTGTAGTTTGTGAAGTGCTGCGCCCTGATCATTGATCCTGAGAGCATCACCATGACAAGCAGCATAATACTTGTAAACCGTTTCATAAAAGTATTGTTAAGATTATTTGACAAGGATGATTTTTTTGGTGATATGCTCCGACCGGCTGGTCAGGATGGAAACGTAATAGAGACCGGTCTCCATGTTTGAAAGGTCAAGTATCAACCTGTCTTTTACGGAAAGTACTGTTTTTCCCATGGAATTGAAAACCCGGACTTCGAATGATCTGTTTTCCAGACCATCGCCAGTTAACGTGATTATTCCTGTTGTCGGGTTAGGATAAATGGCAACAGATATTTCTTTTGGCTTTTCCTGCAGGCCGACATAGACAAAACTGGCCGACATTTCAGATACACAGCCGGTTTGTCCGGTTACCTGAACCTGGTACGAAGCCGGTCCGGTAAGCCGATAAAACTGACCGGTTTCACCCGGGATGAGGGTTGCATTTTTGTACCATTGATTTCCGGATGATGAACTTGACCTCAGCGAGTCGCCGGAGAGGGTAATGATTGGGGTTGGGGGCAGTGCATCAACCATCACGGTAACCGTATCGGTATCACTGCACGTTCCACTGGTCACATTCACTATGTAAGAGGTTGTAACAGTTGGTGTAACAACAGGATTTTGCAGTGCGGAAGAGAACCCGGCCGGAATGGAGGTCCATGAATATATGTAGGATGAACCACCAGTGGCCGTTGCACTTAACTGAACAGAAGTGCCCGGACATACCTGGCCTGGGATGGCGGAGGATGTTACCGCAACAGGTCCGTTTACATAACAGGCTGTGTAGCGCCGTGCGTTGGTAACCTGCCCGCTGATTGTTTTTGACCACACCACCGTTTGATTGGAGTCAATTTCGTACATGTAACCCGACAGAGACATGGTAATGAGCATATTCCCGTTTGGCAATTGCTGTGAATGGCCCTCATTCTGGGTCGGTGTGCCACTGTATGTGTGCCTCCAGTTATAGGTGGGTGGTGTGAAGGCGCTTCCGGGGGTTACTGTATAACTATACCCGTTATATGGCGGGTTGATGAGGTCGATGCATGTTTTGGCGCCGGTACCGCCTTTGTTGTTAAAACCCACCAGGTAATTTGCCTTCGGGCAGTCGGCAGGAATCCAATGTGCATTATGAACTACATTGAAGATGGTGGGACCTGATGCCTGATAGGCCGCCGGATTGCCCCACCGGTAAAGAAAATCACCCCCTTTTCCTGAATTTCCCCCGGTATGACCGGCTGCTTCGGCGGTGGTGGTGCTGTGATCAATCACATAAAATTCATTCATGTTGTGAGATGAAAAAACAATCTGGTCGAGTGCTTCATTGTAATCGATCCCGTTCACATGCATCCAGTCTTTCTGGGTGTTGTAATTAATATTCAGCAATTCGGGATGCTGAACAATAGATGATACATAATTGTCCTTCGATGCGTTATAAGTCTGACACAGGTGATCCCAAACATGCCACTCCCACACCACGATGCCACCAGTTGCCCCGGAAGGCTGAATTTCCACGATTTTATCAGGCCACATGACAATACTTTGCGAACATCCTGCCTGGGTTACCTCGGCTGCGGTTTTTGACTCGTAAGCGATCAAAAGAACATTCCCGTTTGGCATGGCATGAATGTCGTGGTGGGTACAATAGGTTGGGGTCGAATAGACAAAATCCCAGATGACATTTCCGTTCCAGTCGACTTTCTGAACTTCTCCGCAGATAGGGCCACCCGTGAAATAATTTCCTGATTTTGCCACAGTTCTCAGAACAACCCCGCCCGGTAATAAATAAGAGGAGTATCCGGTAGGCGCATTTGCAGCAAAAGTCCATTGGTGGTAAGTGGTGCCGCTCATATTCACCAGATAGGCCTTCCCTGTGTTTTTCGGAGCATAAAAAGTATAATCGCCATAGGGTTGCGCCTCAACAATAACACCTGAAAGCATGGACAGGATAATGAAAAAAGATGAAATTACCTGCTTCATAGTTTTAATTTTAATGTATGGTTGATGGTTAATACTTAGGATTTGATTGATGATTTATCCTTGGGTAAATTTTTTACTTAAGGTGAAAGCAAAGATACAGAGCAGGTAAATTTTCAATCAATGCAATCACCATAAACCATGTTTTTGTCATCCAATTGAGGTTTTTTATCACCGAATGATTTTGAGAAATTGTAGCTGGCACTTTGCTATCCGTAAATTAGATTTGTATCCTGATACTTGCTATCCGGCTCCTTCGCGTGAAATGAAAATTTTCAGCATACAATATTACTTCCGTGCACTCTGTTTTTTGTTATGAAATTTTAGAAACATTGTATAAAATTTATATTTTTTATCAGGTGGATCGTCAATAGCTGCTGAGGTTCATGTTTGTTTCCATAAAGACATCCAGCCTGACAACTGGTTGCCTGAGGCCCGGTATATTGGTAAACACCAGCCAGCTTTACCGGATCAGCTGTGGGGATTTCGATCCTGAGTATGGTTTTCACAAAGATCGGAAAAAACCGGAATATATCTTTAATTTTGCAAAAACAGGTGCACTGTTACCAGAAAACCGGAAATGACTGAACTGATTCATCTGAGTTGGATTATTCCACTTGTCGCAATTCTTTTGATTTCAATTATTTCTTCAAAGTATAAACCTTATGCTGCGGCCGTTTCAGTCATCCTTGGTTCACTTGCTTCAGGCTGGCTTGCTGTTTCTGCCCTGAACGGCCAGATTGTTGATTATTCATTTTACGCCGGGGCTTTTTTAGGGGATGTTTCCATCCGGGTGGATGGGTTGTCGGCATGGTTTATTCTGATCATTAATTTTACAGCACTCACTGGTGTTTTTTTTGGAACAGGCTATCTGAAAGCCTATTCCCATGAAGCCTCAAAACTCGCCCTGCACTGGTCGTTGTTCGTGCTGTTTCATTTTTCGATGGTTTGGGTTTGCCTGCTGCAAAACGGATTTGCCTTCCTGATTGCCTGGGAGATGATGTCGCTGTCATCGATGGTATTGGTCATTTTTGACCACCATAAAATTCAAACACTCAAAGCCGGGATCAATTACCTTGTCCAAATGCACATCAGTGTGGTATTCCTCACGGTTGGTTTTATCTGGGTGTACAGTCAAACCGGTTCTTTAAACTTCAGCGCCATCAGGACATTTTTTCAGGAAAATAATAATCTGTGGTTGTTTTTAGTGTTCTTTACAGGGTTTGGTTTGAAAGCCGGCTTCGTCCCGCTGCATAGCTGGTTGCCTCATGCCCACCCTGCCGCCCCGTCGCATATCTCCGGGGTCATGTCGGGCGTGATCGTTAAGCTGGGTATCTATGGTATCATCAGAATGATCAGCTATTTACAATCAGATTTTGTGTTGCTGGGGGAAATCATCATTTCCTTGTCGGTACTGACCGGTATTTATGGAATTCTGACCGCTTCCGTCCAGCGCGATTTCAAAAAGATGCTGGCTTATTGCACCATTGAGAATATCGGCATCATCGGTATCGGTATCGGGTTAATCGGAATGGGAACCCGTTCGCCGCTGATGTATTTCCTCGGATTCGGCGGAGCCTTGCTCCATGTATTAAACCATTCATTGTTTAAATCGTTGCTTTTTTATTCAGCAGGATCGGTTTTTCAGCAGACACATACCCGCGACATAGAAAAGCTTGGCGGACTGATCAAAAACATGCCGAAAACAGCCGTAATTTTTCTGGTTGGTGCCCTGGCCATCGGAGGATTGCCCCCTTTCAATGGGTTTGTGTCGGAGTTCATCATTTATTGCGGCTTGATCGAAGGGATACATACCAATTCCATCAATCAGATCATGCTGATGATCCTTGTTTTGGCCGGGCTCAGTGCGATTGGTGGTTTGTCGGTGCTCACGTTCACCAAAACATTTGGCACTGTTTTTTTAGGTCAGCCCCGTGAAATTCTGCCACACAAACCGCATGAGGTTACCCGGTTGATGCTGGTACCCCAGTATATCATCATCGGCGTGATGCTTGTCATTGCCATTGTTCCACAATTTTTTCTGAACATCGTTTATGATGTCCTGGCAGGGATGAGCAGTAAAATACTGATTGATCCGGTTTCAGTCAGCCGGTATTCCAAAACCGCTGCCGGTATTGGATGGTTCTCGCTATTGCTCATCGGGTTAACCGGATTCATCTTGTTCCTGAGATCGTTGGTGTTGAAAAAGAGAACACAAACCATTGGAATTACCTGGGGTTGCGGATATGGCACCCCGAACAGTGCCATGCAGTATACAGGCAGGTCTTTTTCAAAACCGGCAGGCAAAATTTTTGATTTTCTGCTCATTGAGAAAAAAAAGTATAAGGAATTGAACCCGGATGAAATCTTCCCCGGTAAGAGAAAATACGATTCTCGTTATTTCGATTTTTTCGAATACAATTTTTTTGATAAAATCACAAAGTACCTCATTATAGGTTCCGGTTATTTTCGCTTTATCCAGAATGGCCGGACTCAATCGTATGTGCTTTATGGAATTGTTTTTATCCTGGTTGTATTTCTGTTAACCATCTTCAATATTTTGCAATGACCTTGGTGATCATATTCATACTGATTTGCATCACAGGCGTTATAATCATTCCTTTTATTAACGTGAAAATGAAAGGAATTGCGGTCCTGACGGCCATTGTTACGAATACCATTATTTCAGGATATTTTGCCATTCAAAGCCTCACCGGTCAGGCAATCAGCTATATCTTGCCGGGCAGTGTGATCACCGGGGCCATTCCGGTCAGGATCGATGCCCTGTCGGGATGGTTCATTTTGATTGTCAACTTTGTTTTTCTCACCGGCGGATGGTATGGTCTTTTTTACATGGGAGCGTATAAATACCAACGAAAAAAAATATCGCTCCATGCAATCGCCTTTCTGCTCCTGCATACATCATTGGTAAGTTTGCTGGCTATTCAAAACAGCATTGTATTTCTGGTTGCATGGGAAGTGATGATGTTCTCTGCATTTATCTGTGTGATTTTTGAACATGAAAAAGAGGTGACGCTCAAAGCCGGCATCAATTATCTGATACAATCGCACATTTGCGTGGTACTCCTCGTAACCGGTTTTTTATGGGTATCCTTTAAAACGGGCAGCTATGATTTTCAGGCCATCACCACCTTCAGCGCTGCCCAAACCCACGCCGGAGCCATTTTTTTATTTCTGTTGTTTTTCGTGGGTTTTGCCATCAAAACTGGGTTTGTGCCATTCCACACCTGGTTGCCTTATGCACATCCTGCCGCACCTGCCCACATTTCGGGTATCATGTCGGGAGTTCTGATAAAAAGCGGTATTTATGGCATCCTGAGGATGATCCTTCTGATTAAGGCCGATTTTACAACCATCGGGTATGTTATTCTCACTATTTCGGTGATCTCAGGTTTGTATGGTGTCATGCTGGCGATCGTGCAGCACGACCTCAAAAAATTACTTGCCTACCATAGTGTGGAGAATATCGGGATCATCGGACTCGGTATCGGGATCGGTTGCATCGGCCTGGGTACCGGCAACCATGTACTCGCCTCCCTGGGATTTGCCGGGGCATTGTTGCACACGCTGAACCATGCCCTTTTCAAATCACTTTTGTTTTATACCGCAGGGATGGTTTATCAGGCAACACACACATTGAATGTTGAACATCTGGGTGGCCTGATCAAAAAAATGCCTCAAACGGCCCTGTTGTTTTTGATTGCGGCCGTGGCCATTACCGGCCTTCCCCCCTTCAATGGATTTATTTCTGAATTTATCATCTACACCGGGTTATATCAATGGTTGCAGAGTGCATCGTTGAATTCGCTTATTTTTATTCTTTTTTTAATCCTCGGATTGGTCCTGATCGGCGGATTGGCCATGCTCTGTTTTACCAAAGCTTTTGGGATTGTTTTCCTGGGAAATGCCCGCCGGGAGTTTCACCACCAGGTGAAAGAAGGGCCGTTTCTTCAGCTTCTGCCACTATATTTCATCACATTTTTCATTCTTTTTATTGGAGTTTGCCCTCAGTTGTTCCTGAACCTCCTTCAGGGACCGGTGCAATTGTTTACAGAAAACCGGGGAGTTGCGAATACCATGTTCTCTGTGAAGGCCTTCGGTGCTTTGACACCCATAGGTCTCGCCGCCTGGGGGTTGATATTACTAACACTGATCATTTTTTCGATCCGGAAATGGGTGTTATTACACCGGCCGGTGTCTGCCGGCCCCACCTGGGGATGCGGATATGTTGCCCCAACTGCAAAAATGCAATATACAGCCGGTTCTTTTGTGCGGTCATATATGAAATTAAATAAACCAACATTGCTTCTTTCGAAAAGTGAAAAGGCGGTGATCGGGTTATTTCCGGCACACAGCCATTTTGAATCTCATGCGTATGATAAGCTGGAAAAATGGCTGATCGACAAACCTGTCAGGGCGATCAAATCATTTCTGAGCCGGTTTTTGTTTCTTCAGAATGGCAGTCTGCAATCTTATATCTTATACGGGATCATGTTTATTATCGGGGTAATTTTTATTCCCATTGTATTCGATGCCCTGTTATGGTTTATTGAATTTTTAAAACGCCTTTAGTTATGCTCAGTTTTTGTTTAATCCTGGTGGCAGCACTCTTTTTTACAGGAGTGATAAGTCGCACCAAAAGCATCTTGTCGGGGCGTAAAGGCCCGGGAATTTTGCAGCCGGTAAAAGATATTATCCGGCTCTTTAAAAAAGGGGTGGTATACAGCAGCACAACGAGTTTCATTTTTCAGATAGCGCCGTCGATATACTTTTCTTCAGTGGTGATTGCCATGCTGGTGGTCCCGTTCGGACAATCGAAAGGGCTTATCAGTTTCCAGGGGGATTTTATTTTCTTTGCTTACGTGCTGGCCCTTGGGAAATTTTTCAGCATCATTGCAGCCCTCGATACCGGCAGCAGCTTTGAGGGGATGGGGGCGAGCCGCGAGGCACTTTACTCCATGTTTGCCGAACCGGCATTCTTTATCCTTTTAGGTTCAATGGCTTTACTTACCGGACAAACCTCTTTTCAGGAAATATTTGCCGACCTTCACCTTGGATCACCCATCAGCTATGCGCTGGCCGTTCTTGCTGCGTTTGTTTTGGGGATGATCATGATGATCGAAAACAGCCGTATGCCCATTGATGACCCCAAGACACATCTTGAATTGACGATGATCCACGAAGTGATGATCCTTGATAACAGCGGATTCGACCTTGGCCTGATCCTCTCAGCCGGATTGATGAAATTTGCCATCTATGGGGCGCTCATCGTAAACCTGTTTATCGGAATGTTTCCTTATGAATATGCCATTCCCATGTTTTTTGCGATTCAGTTAGGGGCGGCCGTCATCACCGGATCCATCGAATCCTTTATGGCACGGTTCAGGATGAGCCATAACGCACAGTTTATTTTTGCACTCACTTCGGTTAGCTTGCTGATATTTTTCGGCGTGCTGATGCTTTTGGGAAAATTTATTTAACGTCAAAATTCAAGCACATGATAAATGTATTGCTCATCACATTTCTGATCACCTTGTTCTTTGTGGCGATTGCCAACCGGCTGCTCACCTATATCAAGGTGCTCGCATTTCAGGGGATATTGCTTTTTGCGGTGGTATTCATCCAATTGAGCAGCATCAACACCTTAAACCTCATCCTCATCCTGATGGAGACGATATTTTTTAAATCGATCGCGGTACCGCTGTTTTTAGCCTATATCATCAAGCACAATAAAATTACCCGGGAGGCGGAACCCTATCTGCCCCATTTCATCTCGTTGATTATCGTCACATTGATTTGTGTTGCCTCCATATTGCTTGTCAATAGCATCAAGGATAATGAACTGGATAAAATATTTTTTGTAGTTGCGTTGTCGGCCTTGTTTACCGGACTTTACTTCATTATTTCGCGGCGTAAAATCATCACCCATGTGATGGGCTATCTGATCATTGAAAACGGCATTTTTGTTTTGTCCCTTGCACTTGGTAGCGAAATGACCATGCTGGTCAACATCGGGATCATGCTGGATATCTTCGTGAGTGTACTGGTACTTGGGATTTTTACCAACAGAATTGGTGACACCTTTGAAGCGATGAGCGTCGACAATTTATCAAACCTAAAAGATTAACCTCCATGTTTGGATATTATCTGATCGTTGTTTTATTACTCGGGATAGGAAGCCTTGTAAACCGCAACAAACTTATTCGTATCCTTCTGCTGATCGTTTTCCTGTCGGCACAAACCACCATCGCATTTTATGGTTTTTTTCATCTGAACACCAGCGATCTTGGCGGAACATTTTATTATGATTCCCTGGGGGTCCTTTTCCTTTTTGTTTTGACAATTCTGAGCTATACGACTATTTTCCACAGCTACCTCTATCTGCAAAACAGAAATGATGACAGCCAGATTCAAAGCATTTACTTTACGGCGCTGATCATTTTAATCGGGGCAATGACCTGTGTGTACCTGTCGGCCACCATCGGAATGATGTGGGTGGTGATCGAAGCAACTACCCTGAGCGTCGCCATGCTGATCTATCATGAACGAACACACCTTTCACTGGAAGCCACCTGGAAGTACGTATTTATTTGCTCCATCGGGATTACTTTTGCCTTTGTCGGGATTGTTTTTCTGAGCAAAGCATTGCAGGAGGCAAAATCAGTAAACCTGTCATTCGCCGACATTCCCGGCCATCTGCAGAACGTCAACACCTTCTGGCTGAAACTTGCATTCATATTTTTACTCGTCGGGTTCAGCACCAAAATGGGCTTGTTCCCCATGCACACCATTGAAGTGGATGCGAATACCGTTGCACCGCCCCCGATCAGCGCTTTTATTTCAACCGCCCTGCTGAATGTCGGTTTTATTGCTATTTTCCGGACGTACTCCTTAATGGCCCATACCAGCATTCTGCCCTGGATGAACCATATTCTGCTCTGGAGCGGAATGCTCTCTATTTTTGTATCCGCAGTCTATATTTTAAAGGTGAACCATTTAAAAAGGATGTTCGCCTATTCGAGTCTTGAACACATGGGATTGGTTGCCATTGGCCTGGCTTCGGGGGGGATCGGCTATTTTGCGGCTATTCTGCACATGGTGCTCCATTCATTCGTAAAGGCAAGTGTTTTTTACCAGATCGACCAGGTTTACCGGGTCTTTAATACTTTTATTATTACGAAAACAGTAACTATTCACCCCCTACAAATGTAGGGCATTAATTTGGGAGAGAGAATGCAAAGGATTCAGATTATTTTTAATCGCAGTGTCAATAATCGATCGCAGGATTGCAAAAGACTCAGCACCGTTGAAAGACTTGAACTGGC
>CAIQUS010000091.1 GCA_903875045.1 uncultured Bacteroidales bacterium | reverse complement strand
TGGCCTGTCAAACTGGTTGGTGGTAAAGTAAATCTCGGAACAGTTGCAAATTATCCTTCAAATGTACTGCCGTTTACCGCTTTCAAAATGATGGCATACAAAGCCGATGGCCCTGGTGGCGTACCAGGAACCGTTATTGACAGTGTTACAGTTACTCCGCTCGATTTTGGCTGGGCCGACTTCTCATTTTCTGCTCCTATCACCATCAACTCAGGTGACTTCTACCTGGTGATGAAACAGGGTGGCATTCCTCCCCACGCAGCCGGAATTGGCGTTGACTTAACCAATACCCAACTGCGCAGCTATTCAAAATTTGTTACAGGTGGTGCCCCCTGGATCCCTGCCGCAGGTAATTTCATGATGCGCGCCATACTCCAGGGTGTTGGAGGCCCGATGTTGGGTGACAATTCTTCAACCGGTAAGGAACTCATCACTGCTTCAGCTGTGAACGGACTGATCTATGAAACACCTGTTTCAACAGTAACTGGTTACGAAGGTGTTGCACGCACTGAGCCTTTTGATTGGTCAACCATGCAAAACACAAACGTTGCCCAACAGATTACTTTGCCGGTTGCAGCGATGCAGCCTTCATCAGAAACAGGAATTGGGGCCAATTTTGTTGGCACAACCCTCCAAACCGATGCTCCTGCGGCACTTCTTTTTGACAATGGTCCGCTGGTAAACAGTGTTGGTACAGGCACTGGTGGTCTTGACGAAAGTGTTATCCAGACTCCTTTGAACAGCTATGGCTGGAACTTTAACAGAGCCCTCTACTATCGTATGGCTGACGATTTCACTGTTACAGGCAATCCATGGAACGTTTCTTCAGTTGAATTCTATGGTTATCAGACTAATTCACCAACCACATCCACTTTTACGGCAGCCTATCTTCGCATTCTGAATGGTGTACCCGGTGCTCCTGGAACGACAGTAGTTTGGGGTGATACTGTGACCAATGTGATGTCAAGTACATCATTCACAAATATCTACCGCACGGCAGCAGTCAATGGCGGTGTGGCTCGTCCGATCATGAAGATCATTGTAAATACTTCAGGGTTGAGTTTACCAGCCGGAACCTATTACGTTGACTTCTGTGCCGCAGGCAGTTTGGCCTCCGGACCATGGTGCCCACCCGTAACTTTAAACAATAACCCTGTTTCTGGTAATGGTTTAATTTATAGTGGAACCTCAGCCGGTTATCAACCTCTGATGGGCGGTGCAACAAGCACTTATGCTCAGGGGATTCCTTTTAAAATCAATGGAACCCAGGCTACTTCTAGCAATATGAGCTACCAGGTGTGGCGTCTTTTACAAGGCCAGGAAGGCAACCAAACCCTCTGGACTTCTATCTGGACCGGCAACGTCAACACCACAGTAGATAATAGCTGGCCTACTTTGCCAAACGGTGCATACCGCTGGGCTGTCAAAGCGATCTATTCCCCTCCGGGACAGCGTCCTTCATTACCAACGTTCTCCAATGTACTTGGAAAAGGCTGGATTGCCAATGTGAACGTATGTGTTTCTCTGACCTGCGCAGCCAATGCAAAGGCCGGAACCATGGTTAAACTTACCAACACTGCTTATCCTGATACCAATTATACCAAAACAACTGATACATCAGGTTGT
>CAIQUS010000090.1 GCA_903875045.1 uncultured Bacteroidales bacterium | reverse complement strand
GGCTGAAGCGCCAAGGGTGGTGTTTTCATTTAAGCAAATGGGCCTGTCGTCACCGGCCACGGCTGCAGGCAGCGGTGTAACGGTAACGGTCACAGTGGCATGGACTGATTCGCAGGCTACATTGTTCAGTGTTGACACGGTAATCCTGGCGAATTGGGTTGTCTGGGTTAAAGCTCCCGGAGCATATCCGGTGCCTGTTGCTGCAGATATCAGTGTCCAGTCAGTCCCGCTGTTCACGGAGGATTTCCAGATGTATGATATCATGCCACCAGGGGTGGTGGTAGAGCCATCAACCACAGAGGTTAAGGCTGCAGGGGTTGTGCCAATGCAGATCGACTGGTCTGCTGCAATGCTCCCCGCATTTGGAACGGTTTGTACGGTGATTGTCAAATCGTTCAGACTGAATACCGAACCGCATTCAGGGGTGCCCTGGTCGAAGGCGATAAGCCGGTATTGTGTATTGGAACTCAGGCTTGCAGGCTGGTAGGTGAGACTGTTTGTCCCGACATTGCTCCAGTTTCCGGTGGTTTTCTTTTGCCACTGGTAGAGGAATGGCGGGCCGCTGCCTCCCAGGGTGGGTGTGGCTGTTAATGAACCTGGTATTGTACTGTTGCAGATCGTCTGACTGCCTTCCATGCTGAGTACCGATGGGGTAAACGGGTCGCGAACGGTGATCTTAACCAAGTTGCTTGTCACATCACCGGAACATGATGGTGTTCCCTTGTCGGTGGCAACTACCCGGTAATATTGGGTTTCTGAGAGATCCCCGGGCAAGAGCGAGAGGGTTGTTTCTCCGTCAATATCTGTCCAGGCGAGTGAGTCGGGGCTGATTTGCCATTGATAAGTATAAGGTCCTGTGCCTCCGCTTGCTGCAGTTGCCGTGAGCTCTGCTGCGGTGGTGTTCCAGCAAATGATATGACTGGCACTGGCAACCGGGGCGACAAACAGCGGGCGCACGGTGACATTGGCGTAACCGCCCGGTGTCGCACTGCAAACCCCGCTTTGTACCACAGCCCTGAAATTGGTCGTGGTGGTCAGGTTGGTGGCTGTATAAGTAGTACTTGTGGCACTTGTAATATCGAGCCAGCCGCTGCCAGGGTTGTATTGCCACTTCACCACGTTACCGGTTTGTCCGTAGAGAGTTAACAGGGTGCTATTTGTGCCGTAACATACTGTGGCGCTGCCGGAAACATTGCCTCCGTTGGAGGCGGGATCAACGGTAACAGTGGCCGGAATGGAGTTGGTCTCGTTGCAGGTACCGCTCTTGACAATTGCTCGATACTGCGTTGTTGAGGTTAAATCAGTTGCTGTGTAAGTAGCGGATGTCTGGCCGGAAATATCTTCCCAGTCTGGTCCGCTACTAAATGATTGCCATTTCACTATAACACCTGTTTGTCCGCTTAAGGTCAGCACTGTGCTGTTGGTGCCTGTGCAAACTGATTGACTGCCGGCAACCGATCCTCCAACACTGGCCGGATCGACCGTCATGGTCGTTGGAGAAGAACCTTCTTCGGTACAGACACCACTTCTTACCATTGCCCTGAACTGGGTGGTAACTGTGAGGGCTGTTGCCGTGTAAGTGGTTGAGGTTGTGCCGGGAATATCGATCCAATCAACACTTGATTTGCCGATTGCAGTGGGCAGATATTGCCATTTCACCACACTTCCGGTGTGACCGCTTAAGGTCAGTTCGGTGCTGTTGGTTCCGCCGCACACATGCGTGCCGCCGGTTACTGTACCTGCCACGGTGGTAGGATCAACGGTCATTTTCAGTACATTGGATGAAGCGGCGCCTATCCAGTCGCCCATGCCATTTACCCGTGCAACGCGTTTGAACCAGGTGGATGTTGTAAGAGGCCCGGGATTGTACGTTGTGGTGGTAGCGCTGGCAATGTCGACAAAATCAGTGTTATTGACTGAACTTTGCCATTTGTATTCCAAGGTACCGGTGTGCCCGGTGGGCAATGCTGTGCTGGTAATCAGCGCAGGGTCGAACGGGGTGCAGCCGGTTTGATCCTCCGCAATGGTGCCTCCGTTTGTCGGATTTGCCAGGTCAATGCCAAACCAGAATTCGTAGGCCCCCATGTCAATGGTTCCTGCTGCGCCGGTTGTCTTGTTCAGCTTTCTGGCGAAACCGGTACCCCGAACATCAGTTTCCTCGGTATTACTCGAATTCAGCCCGGCATCGGCACATCCCGAGGCAGGATCAATGCGGAAATCACCGGTTGTCGTATTCACAAACAATGGGTTGGTCGTGATACAATTCGACACAACGGGAGTTCCGTTTACATCATTGTCCCCGTTGGAATAGTCGGAATAATTCATCGTTGTGGTAGTCGGACTCAGAATATGCAACTGTTTGCCGACAACGCCGCTGTTTCCCCAAACAATGCAATTGTCCATCGTCACATTGGCTTCATTCGACAACCCTCCGCCCTGGTAGCCAATGTTGTAGGCAAAGGTGCAATTGGTATAATGAACCTCCGATTGGGCAAAGGAGCCTCCTCCGTACATGGCATGGTTATAAACCATAACACAATTGGTATATTGCGGATTGGAGTTTTCCTTGGCATACACGGCGCCTCCGCTGAAGGTTGCCAGGTTCTGGACAAATCCACATGAAGTAAATACAGGGTCACTGTCATTATTATTAAATACGGCTCCACCATCGACCAAAGCACGGTTCCGGGTGAACAGGGACCGGGTAACCAAAGGATCGCTGTTGCTGTTATACATGGCTCCTCCCCATTCGGATGCAACATTTTTGTAGAAAGAACAGTTTCTCAGGGTAGGACTGTTGTTTACGTTGAACATTCCGCCTCCATCCTGGAAATCACCTCCAAGGTTGGCCATTCCGTCCCTGATTTCAAAACCATCCAGTACAGCTGTTGCCGTTAAACCAACTCCGTCAGGATGATAAAATACATGGTAGCAATTGTCGGTAGAATCATTTGATACACCGATATTGCCATTGAAGATGGATTTGTTAAGATCGAAGTTCCTCAGAGCTAAATCGTATGTGGTCACATCCTCATTCCCGACAAAACTGCCATAGATGGAAATTCCTGGAACCATGCGGAAATGTTTATACCTTGGATTGGTATTGGAAGGATCAAGTCCGTAGGAAGAACTTGGGTAATAGGTTCCCGCAGCAACCCAGATTTTATCACCGGAAATCAGGTTTGTTTCAAGTGCTGACTGAAAAGAGGTGTAAGCGTTTGTCCAGCTTGAACCATCGTTGGTGCCTGTTGCATCATACTTTACAAATACGTTGCCGTAGGCGGGATCGGTCCCGGTTGTCCATTCATACGCCCCCATGTCAATGGTGGTGTCCTGAATACGAGCCTGTCCCCGGATATCGGTAAGCTGGGTATTGTAAGCATTGTAACCGGTGTTTATGCATGGAGAATTCCCCAGAAGACGGAAGTCATCCCCGCCCGGGTAAACAAAGGCAGGGTTGGTATTGATAGATGAATATTTGATCACCGGACCTTCCACATCCCACACAGGATCGGCATACACATTTGCAAAGCAGGAATAGTTCAGGGTGGTGGAGATTCCGTTGGTCGTTTCTATCTGGTTGCCCCACTGCGTGGAGGTGTTCCCCCATAAAATCGAATTGTTGATAACATAGGTTCCACCTGCATTGTAAAGGCCTCCGCCGAACTCAGATGAATTCTCCGACAACGTACAATTGGTGAGGGTGGCAGTTGCACCAGCCAGAATGATCATGCCGCCACCCCAGGTTGGTGAGGAGTTATCATAGATCAGGCAATTGGTCATCGTGATCTGACAACCATCATTGATCCAGAAACCTCCGCCACCTGTTCCAATGGCCTCGTTGTATTTTATTTCGCAGTCGACCAGTGAGACATTGCTTCCGGCAACATTAAACATGGCAGCGCCATTACTGGCTGTATTTGAACCAAAAGTACAATTCCTTATTAAAGGACTGTTGCTGTTATTGTACATACCCGCACCATTGTTATTCGGGGAAGGACCATTTGCGTTGCCGCCGGTGATGGTAAATCCATCGAGTATGGCAGAAGCTGTCAAGCCCAGTCCACTTGGGTGGTAGAACACATGGTAACTGTTATCCGTTGTATTTCCCGGGGTTCCGATATCGCCACTTAAGGTGGTTACATTGGTTGTCCGGTTTCGTTCACTCAGCGTCACTTCACTTCCGGCAAAACCGCCATAAATGGCTACCCCGTTTTTCATCTGGAAAGAGATGGTACGATCCGCCAGGGTTGTTGGCACATAGGTTCCGGCTGCAACCCACACCTCGTTCACACAGTATTCGTTGATGGCTGTCTGAAGCTGAGTCTTGTCATAGGCATTCGCCCAGGTGGTTCCGTTTTTGGAACCTGCCCCGGCTTGGGTAACGTATCGTCTGGAGGGTTCGATGACCGCTACAGTTGCCGGAGTGGAATTATCCTCCGCGCAGGTCCCGCTCTTGACAACTGCCCGGTACTGGGTGGTAGCCGTCAAACCGGTTGCGGTATAGGTTGTATTCGTGGTGCCAGGAATATCCTGCCAGTCAACTGCTGCCAGTATACCACCCGGCCGATATTGCCAGTTGACCACACTACCTGTTTGACCACTCAGAGTAAGCAATGTGCTGTTGGTTCCGGTGCACACGGTTGTCCCGCCGCTAACTGACCCGCCTGCACTGGTGGGATCAACCGTGATGGTTGTAATCGTTGAGGTCATTTCACCGCATGCACCGCTTTTGACCACTGCCCGGTATTGGGTTGTAACAGTCAGATTGGTTGCTGTATATGTAGTTGAAGTCGCTGCCAGGATATCTTGCCATTGGACAGGTTCATCACCGGACGGAACCTCCTGGTATTCCCATCTTACAACACTGCCGGTGTGGCCGCTCAAAGTAAGTTCGGTGCTGTTGGTGCCTGTGCAAACATGCACGCCGCCGGTAACAACACCTGCTACCGTGGCGGGATCAATGGTAATAGTTGTTGGCAACGAGTTTTCTTCTGCACATACGCCGCTCTTAATCACAACACGATATTGCGTGGGAACAGTTAAATTGACAGCCGTATAGGTTGTGTTGGTTGCACTGGTAATGTCAAGCCAGACAGGCGGAGCAAATCCACTGTTTTCAAGGTATTGCCATTTCACCACGCTGCCGGTATGCCCGCTCAGGGTTAACAGGGTGCTGTTGGTGCCTGTGCACACATTGGTGCCGCCTGCAACTGATCCGCCAACGGTGGTTGGATCGACACTCATTTTCACCACATTCGATGAAATGGCACCGGTCCAGTCGGCCTTGCAGGTTACCCGGGCAACCCGCTTGTACCAGGTGGTCTGTGTAAGGGTTCCGGGATTGTAGGTTGCAGCTGTAGCTGCATCAATATCGCCATAATAACTATAATCCGTTGATTGTTGCCATTTGTATTCCAACACGCCCACCTGACCGGAGGGAAGCGCGGTGCTGGTAATCTCATCCGGGTCGAAACTGCCGCAATTTGCCTGATCAGCCGCAATCGTGCCGCCATTGGTCGGGTTGGCACAGGGTGGGGTTACTGCATATTCCCAGGCTCCCATGGCAGGATAAATATCGCTGCGGGTGATGAGGCCGGCATAGTCTGAGGTGATTCCTGTGCCTGTCTGGGCAACCAGCAGGGTTTCAGAAGGCTTGTAATAACTTGCAGCAGTCGTCCCCCCTGGACCGGCAAAGACCGGATTCAATTTTGCACTGTGGTCGTCGTTTCCTGTTACACCCGTCACGATCGGCAATGCTGTTTTCGACGTGATGTAATACCCCAGGACCCCCGATGGGGAGACAAAATAATCGTTGTAATCGCAGGTTAAATTGCCACCGGGTGACGCAAAATAGGCGGCATAATGCTGAGCCTGAACTGCCGACGCTGATTTGGCGGCTATTTTAGTCCTGGCATTGTAAAAGATGTTGTTCCTGATATTGCGTGCGGTGTTGGCCGTTGCACTGTACAGGGCGTAGGAGCTGGTTGTGGTACTGTTACCGGATATATATACCGTATTGTAATACAGGTTGTTGACGTTGCCTGCAGCGCCTGTTTCATAAATTCCATACAGCGTGGTGGCGGTGGTTCCGCCCAAACTGATGATGTTGTTGGCGTAGGTGGCTGAACTGGTATTTATTTTCATTCCATAAATACTGGCAGTCGTGCTACCCGCGCCGGTAGCCGATAAATTTTGAATAAAATTACGTGATACCGCACCTGCCGTTGTTGAGCCATTATGGTACAAGCCAATTATGCTTCCAACAGAATTCGTGGTTCCGTTTGCAAGGTTGGCAATGATATTGTCCGAAATTGTTGAACTTTCTGTTCCGGCGTTAAAAATCCCATAAACGACCTGGATGCCGGTTGCGGAGATTGAACTTGCATCGATGCTGTTTGCTGTAGCAGCGCTTCCGATCACATTGTTGCTGATGGTGGTGGGTCCCGTTGCCGTGCCTTCATTGAATATTCCATAGAAGCTATGTGCGTATGTTGCTGAGCCGATGGTGGTAATTGATCCGATCTCGTTATTCTGAATGTTCATTTCTCCCTGAAAAGTGTAAATGCCATAGGAAGTTCTGTTGGCGGTTGAGTTCGCCAGTATGATGGAACCGGTTCCCGTTGATGAGCCGATTGTGTTGCCGACCAAAGTGCCAACGTTTACTTTACCCTCAGCAATTCCAATTCCAACCCATGCATATGAACCAATATTGGTATAGGACATGTTTTTTATGGTATTGTTCTGTACCGAACTCGCCGTGGTTGACCCAACTTCCATGTGGATACCCGTAAAACTATGCCAGGAGGCTCCATTGATCGTCAGGGTTCCTGTGTGATCGGCTGCGTTACCCCCAATGATATTATTTGAAACTGTGAAATTATTTCCTGAAGGATTTACCACATATATATAACGATATTCAAATGCCCCGTTGGGAGCAACCGTGGCTGTTTCGTAAAAATTATTGGCATTGATTACCCAGTCGGTTGAAAAATCAAGGAGGCAGACCCCTGTTGAACTTGCATCATTTTTAAAACAATTGTAAATGTTGCAGTTGGAAACAGTATCGTTTTTATTCTCAAATCCGGAAGAACCAACTGAAATAACCACGTTGAACGGACGGTTCACATCCTGGGTAATATCGCAGTTGTCAATCCTGTTCCCGCTGTTTCCATTGCTTGCGGTCGCAGTTGAAAAAAGAATCACGCCGCTGAAAACGTTTAAGGCAGAAGCTTTCACTGTACAATATTTAACTTTATTATTTTCAGCCGAGTTAATAAACCGTATGGCCGATACCGGTAATGTACTTCCAGCTCCATAAGTGTTAACAATGGTGAGACTTTTCGCGCCAGCCTGGTTCACCCTTCCGTCAATGACGACATTGTCGGCCCCGTGTAAATCCACGAGCGGCCCGTCGATACTGCCGCTGATGGAGAGACCTGCGGCGGTGGGATAGACTGTAATAGAATCGTAATTTGATCCGGTTGGAGATTTACCAGCGGTATAACCGCTATGATATAGAACAGCCGTGGCAGTTTCGGTGGTACTGGCTGTGATTTTGATGGTAATGACGCCTTTGTGGATTCCCTGGTTAATGTTGTCGAATGCCGCCTGTAAGGTATAATAACCCCCGGTAAGCGTTCCTTCGGTAGCGGTTACCTCTACGAAAGGCGGAGGGAGAACCGTGTATTCCCAGGCACCCATCGACGGATAGATATTACTCCTGGTATCAGTACCGCCATAATCAGTTGTGATGCCGGTGCCCGTTGCGCCAACCAGTGTTGAGGTGGATGGCTTGTAATTGGTTGCCAGGATGCCTCCCGGGGTGGCAAGGGCCGGATCTGTATTTGCACTGTGGGTGTCCTGCAGAGTGGCACTCTTCCAGGCAGCCAGGTCGTCTTTATTTGTGCCGATTACCCTGCCCAAAACTCCACCGGTGCCTGAGGTGTAATAATCGTTGTAATCGATGGTCGAAAAAGTGGCATCGTTGCTCCAGATGGCATAATGGGTTCCAGTGGCTGTGCCGTTTGCACGGGCGTTGTAGAAAATATTGTTGCGGACATCCTCAAGGGGAGTTGCACTTTGGTAATAGGCGCTGGAATTTCCATATCCTGTATTGCCTGTTCCGCCGATGTAGCACGTGTTGTAATAAACATCAGCACTTTGGGTGTAATTCAGGTAAATCCCAAAATACTGGTGGTTATGGGGTAAATTATTACCGGCATCGTCCAATCCGAGCATGACGATATTGTTGCTGATGGTCACGGTAGCCTCCGGTGAAGGGGTTCCTGACAGGTACGCCGAAATTCCGCGGATATCGAAACCCGTTGAGGTTGTCGCATCCGATGATATCCCGTAGATGAAGTTCCGGTCAATGACCGCCAGGCCATTACCCCCCTTGTAAATGCCGGTCATCGACACAGCAGAAGTGCTGGTGGTACTGGTGCAATTCAACCCATGGATTTTGTTAGCGCGCACAGTTGTCGTACCGCTCGCATGACTCAGGTAGATACCTACCACCGGTGCATACGATTCACTTAGTAACGCACCCTGATAAATTAAACCGTTTTTCAGATTAAATATCTCGTTGTTGCTGATGGTGGCATCGGGGACTGCCGAGTTGATGCCCGAGCAGTATTCGGCGCTGGGCCTGGTGGCGTCTTTGGCCAGGGTGATGTTGGCGATGGTATTGCCATCGATAATTCTTGTCCCCAATGTGAAAGCTAACAGTTTTATGCCATTGTAAAACATCCGGCAAACGCCTGTTGAATTTGTGATCGACACGGAATTGGGAAAGGTGAGGCTGCCGATGGTATTGTTTTTTATCTCATCGATGGAGGCTGTCTCGCTTGAAATATAAATTCCGGTAAAATAATTAGAAGTGACAGTGCCCCGGCCATCCAGGGTAATTCCACCGATTGAGTTATTGTTGATGCTGGATATGACAGCTGCGCCGGTACAATAGATCCCGTAAACAGCGGCTCCTTTGGTTGCAGAGACAAGGGAAATACTGCCTCCCGATGAACCGGAACCTATCACGTTGTTATCGATCGAATATGCTCCTGCCTGCACGCTGATACCGTTAATGGCAACGCCGGCCTCGGCGTTCAGCGCTATATTTTTAATCACATTGCCATGAATGGTGCAACTGGCTTTGGTCGCCGGGTCCACCTGGTGCATGTAAATAGCCTCAAAGGTTACATTGCCTGCGGCACTGCTCGAGTAGCTCATCGGATCACCGGCACACCCGGCCGTGCTGCCGCCGATGCAATTGTTGGTTATAGAATGTCCGTAGCTAAAGACCCCTGATAAAGACATCGCATAACTGTTGGTGGCCGAAGCGTTTGTTTTGGTGCGCGGGGCTGTCTGGTAAAAATTGTTATGATCGATGGTCCAGTTTATATTGTTTCTTTGGGGATGAAACATAATGGCATAATCACTGCCAAAAGGGTTGTACCAGTCGTAAATGTTGTTATAACTGATGGTATTGCCGCTGTTTGCCAGGGCTTCCGTTAAGCCGCCGGGTGAATAAATGGCGATATAGGGCAAATTGCTGCCCGACGGGCCGATGTTGCAATGGGAAATGGTTATGTTATTATTGCCCGTTACGGTGCTGCCCATGCCAAAAAAAACCGTTCCTGTATTGCTGGTGGAGGTTGAGGACCCCAGGATGGTGCAATTGGTAACCGTGATGTTGTGGGCATCGTTATCAAACGTAACAGATGAAGCGTTCGTGCCGGTATTCGTATTTTCAATGGTCAGCGAATTGCCACCCGTGTTTAACCCGTCAACGGTTACATTGTCAGCCCCATCGAATAAACAGAGGAAATAGGTAAGGTTACCACTGATGGTTCGGGCAGCGCCGCCGGAAGGAGAAATGGTTATAGCCGTATAACTTGAAGTGCCGGCGGAAGCCAGTAATTGTGCCTCAGCTGTTTCGGTGGTATTGCCTTTGATCGCAATGGCGATGACACCCTTGTGGGTGCCGGCATTGATGGCATCGAAGGCATCTTTTAGGGTGTAGTAGCCCAACGGGCCGGCATATCCCAAAGAAGCGGTTACTTCGACAGGATAAACAGGCGGAGTAACGGCATACTCCCAGGCGCCCATGGCCGGCGCGGTCGTGCTTCTTGTTACACTGTTTTCATAATCGGTGGTGATCCCGGTACCCGGAACGCCAGCCAGGGTGGTGGCCGTAGCCTTGTAATTGTTCGCCATCGTGCCGCCTGCACCGGTGAATGCCGGGTCATTGGCAAAGCTGTGATAATCGTTGCCGAAGCCCCCGGTTACAATTGGTAAAGCCGTTTTGTCGCCGTTGAAATATCCCAGCACGCCGCCACTGAAAGGGGCTGTTGATACGTAATAATCATTAAAATCGCAGGTTAAAGTTCCTCCGGTTGCTACAAAGTATATGGCATAGTTGTAGCTTGACGTTACTACCGGCGATTTGCCGGCACCCTGGATGCGAAGGTTTGAAAAAATGTTATTCCTGATGTCGCGGATGTTTGTATTCGCAGCACTGTATAAAGCATACGATTTATAGGAGGAAGCACTGCTGCCTGAAATATATACCGTATTAAAATACAAATTGTTGTCGTTACCAGCCGTGCCTGTTTCATATATTCCATAAAGGTTGGTGCTGGTGGTTCCCCCCAAACTGATGATGTTGTTGGCGTAGGTGGATAAGCCGCTGACAATTTTAATACCATATATAGATGCTCCACTGCTTGTAGCGTTTACCGATAAATTATATATGAAATTTTGTGCAATGGTATTTGCAGCAGTGGTTGGCAGGGGCAGATATAAACCAACAACACTGCCCGCAAAAGAGCCATATGTGTTCGACAAATCATGCACGATGTTGCCCGAAACTGTCTGGGCTGCCCCGGTTCCCGTAACTGAAATTCCTGCAACACTCACCGATGTTGTCGAATTGTTTGCATTGGCAATTGTCAGGAAATTTACATTGTTGTTGGTTACTGTATTGGCCCCCTGCGCTGAATTAATCCCGAATACCTGACCCATAGTGCCAGTGTTTACATTGGTTGTGCTATTCGTTAAATTCGCAACCGTATTTCCATTTATCATGTTCGAACCTGATCCATAACAAAGTATTCCATAAACGTATTGAGGATTGCCGGTGGAAGTTCCACTGGCCTTGATGCTGTTTGCACTTGATGTGCTTCCAATCACATTATCGCTGATGGTTGTTGTTCCTTCGCTGGGGTATTTATAAATTCCATAAAAACTATTGCCGGTAGTGGCAGAACCCATGGTCGTAATCGAGCCTATTGTGTTGTTCCGGATGGAAACAGTTCCCGAACCTTCGGTATAAATTCCATAGGTTGTGGCATTTGTGGCAGTATTTGTAACAGTGATATTCCCTGTTCCGGTAGCTGAACCAATTGTGTTACCTGTTGCCGTTCCAACATTGACTAAACCATTCGTAATATAAATTCCGGAAAATGGTTTCGGATATGTACTGGTATATGCGATACCCTGGATGGTGTTGTTTTGAACACTACTGGCGGTGGTGGTGCCAACATTCAGGTAGATAGCCTGGCAACTGTGGGTATACGCAGCGCTCACCGTCCATGTTCCCGTGTGGTTGGAAGCAGTACCACCGATGAAATTATCCGAAATGGTGAAATTATTTCCCGTAGTATTATCCACCCGGATAAAATAATAGATGACGCTGTTGTGTCCAGGAACAACCGGTGTTGTTTCGTACAAATTGTTACCGGTGATCGTCCAGTCGGAGGAGTTGGATGAAATGAAAATTCCGTTGGAGGTGGATAAACTTTTAAAGCAATCGTAAATATTGCAGTTGGAGACTGTGTTGCTGTTGTTTTCGAAACCAGCCGATCCGAGAGAATGAACCATCCTGTATGGGCGTAGACTGGAGCTTGCGGTGGTGATATCGCAGTTGTCGATGGTATTGTTGCTGTTGCCACTGCCGGCAGATGCCGTTGAAAAAAACACCACAGCGCTGTTTGAAAAGAAAGTACCGTCCACTGTCGCCGCACAAGCCCTGATGTTACAATATTTGACGATGTTAGTCTGGGCAGAGTTTATCAACCTGATGGCCGCAACATACTGGTCGCTGCCGGTATAAACGGAGCTGTTTATAATAGTGAGGTCCCTGGCTCCCGTTTGATTGACCCTTCCGTCAATGGTCACGCTATCCGCCCCGTCCAGATCAATTAACGGGGCATTTACGTTCCCGCTGATAGTGAGGCCAGCCATCGTGGGATAAATATGGACAGCTGTGTAACTTGACCCGACTGCCGATTTACCAGATCCGGATGAATATCCGCTTTCATGTAAAACAGCGCTGGCAGTTTCGGTCGTACTTGCATTGATTTTTACCGTTATAATTCCCTGGTGCGTACCCAGGTTAATGGCATCAAACGCCGCTTTCAGGGTTGTGTAGGCAATTGGCCCTCCGGCGACTGGTTCTGTGGTTACTACCACCGGGTCAACGAAATAAGCAGAATAATCTCCGCGGCCGACGCCGCCAGTGTGCTGTGCCATTGAAATGATCGGCAGTAAAAGTAACATGACCAGGGTAAGTTTCATCTTTTTCATAGGTGATGGTTTTTATTGTTTATTGTTTTCTTGTTAATTTCGATTAATGAGACCTTCCAGGTTTTTAAAACCCGGAAGGTCTGTTGTGTTGGCTAAGTTTTATTATGCACCAGCACGCCGTTCGCAAAATAGCACTTGGTTTGGTTTACCTTAAAATTAAATGTTGGCACGGTCATCTGTGGCTGATCTTCGATTGCTGTAACGGTTACTGTTACAAGGTTGCCATTTTCTAAAATCTGGCATTGGTCGCCAACTGCTAAAAGTGCTGCATTCATTACTTTTGAATTGCTGTAAGCTGCCGGATCAACGCAACTCCATCCTTTGCCAACTACCCAATAGGGATGATTTTTTGTATTGGTGTTGGTCTGCCCATTGCTGAAAGTGATTTTTGTCAGATTGCCGGCTGGCAGGTTGGCAAAAGTATTTGTAACAGTTTCTGTAACGATTTCCATGGTTTCGGTATTTACCGATTTCACCTGGTCGCCAACCAAAACATCCTCAATATTCTTAACTGAACCATCAGCCATGCTGATTTTTGTTCCGGCAATAAAACAACTCGCGGTGGTTGTAAAACTCAAATCATTGCCGTAGGCTGTGCCAATAGCATTGGTAGCGTAAGCCCGAACATGGTAGATCGTGCCAGCGGAAAGACCAATGATGTTGCTTGTAAAAATTCCCGTTGTGCCTGCATCAGTGGTATGACTGCCGGTAGCGACAGGGTTTGCGGTTGTACTCCAGCATACGCCCCTTGCGGTAATGGTACTTCCGCCATCGTCGGTCACATTGCCACCTGAAGATGCCGTGGAGGATGTAATTGATGTAACAGCCGTGGTGGTAACGGTTGGGAGCAGGTCTTTCAGGCAGCGGACCGCGAAACCGTACGCCTTGCCGTTGTAGCTCATGTAGCTGAACCCACTGTAGAAGTCCAGGTACCAGCCGTTGGTGGCATCGTACTGGGTACTACTCCAGTAGTAGCCGCCTGAGCCGCGAACGTTCAGCGAACCATCGCTGTTGCTCAGGTACCCGGCAGCATGAAGTTTTAAGAGTGAATTATAGGTGTCGGTATAATTTCCCCATGAACCGTTTGTATTTGCAGCAGTCCATTCTGTATTGGTCGGGATACGCCAGCCTGCGCCAAATTCGAGGGTGCAGGGATCTTTGGCCGCCTCCCAGGTTGCAGATAAATTGTCGTTTGTTGAAACCCAGGCGGGAGTAACGGGCAAACGTGAGGTTTTATATTCCCATCCCTGCTTACGGTTAAATTGCCAGTACCAGCCGGCAGAGGCTTCGGTAGCATCGTTGGCGGCAGTTGCCTGCTGGCTGGCGCCCAGATTTCTGGTAATCGCGCATTTTGTTCCGCCAAAGAGGGTGGTGGATGTTGTGCCATAGGTTACCGGTTTATCCACAGGGGCTACCCCGCCTGTAGTTACATGGTTAATGGTGATGGTTGAAACGCCGCAGGTAAAGGGCGGTTGGGTACGCACCGCCCGGAAGCCGTCATTGTTGAACCTGGCGGAATAATCGAAGCTGCCCAGTTGGCGGTTGGAGATGTTCATATAGTCATCAAGAAAACTGCCGCCCCGGAAGCCCGATCCTGTGGCGCCGGTTACTTCAGTCGTAACATATCCCGGCCATGTGGAAATATCGGCATTTCCGGCAGTGCTCAGCGTTCCGTTGCCGTGTACCCCGGTGAAGGCCCGGCCTGTCGGGCTGCCAAGGGTTACCGTTCGCTCCCACAGGTTACCGGTCATTTCCATAATCCCGAAGTAAGTGCTTCCTGCTTGTGCACGGCTGGTGCTGCCTGTGGCAAAAACACCTGTACGCATCGGGCCTGCCTGATCAATTGGGTGATTGTGAAAAACCGCATTGGCATCCGTAGTATTGGTGGTTTCGTTGCTGGCGCCTCCGTTGGTAATGTTATTGGCTGCAATGGCAGTTGTATTGCCCCAGGCATATTCGTTGGCTACCGGTGTTGCTGTTCCCCGGCAGGCTTTTTCAAACTCCAGTTCCGTCATCGGGCGCAGACCTGCCCAATCGGTGTAGGCAGCGCCATCCATCCAGCTAAGGAAGTTGCAGGCAACATAAGGGTTGGATGTACTGTAAACACCGCCTGATGCCGAAATGCCGTATCTGTAGCCGGTACTGCCCGATGAATAGCGATTGGCAGCTTGCGTTGAAGTAATCGTGTTCAGAAAATCAACATACTGCTGCTGGCTGATCTCGTATTTCATACAATAAAATGCGCCATAACCTTTAGGAAAAGCTACACCCAGTGTTCCGGTTCCACCAATGGTATTGCTTCCACTGCCGGAGGTGCCCCAAAGGTTGCCGGCCGATGGACCAATGGTCAATGTGATTTCGGAAGAAATTGACAATGGGATGGTTGCCCCGCCTGTCCAGGACCCATTGGTAAAACTTCCCGATTCGGTTCCTCCGCTGCCTACTTTAAATTCACCCTGCGGCACATACACCATTTCGATGGCGAACAACTTAAACTCAACTAAGTCTCCGTCTGCCACGCCGTTGGCGCCATAGTTCCAGCGGAGCTGTACCCCGGTTTTGGAAAAGGTGCCAGTGCCGTTGGCGTCACGGTAAATAAATGCGCCAAGTCCCGGGTTGGTGGTGGCATTAAATGCTGCGTCGGGAGTTAGCAAACCGGGCGTGAGGGTGCTTCCTGCCGGAGCCGTATGACCATCTTCATTAAGCCATGCATGTTGCCAGGCTCCGCCGGCTACCCGGTATTTCACAAAAACCCAGGCGGCGTCCCAGTTGCTTTCGGCAGTGGATTTACGCCAGGAGTTTTCCCAGGAGATGTCGAACTGCACCATCGTGTAATGGTCGGTCGTGTTCTTGCCTGTAAGGCTCAGGTTGCTGATGGAAATGTTGTTGGCAAGGAGTACAGGAAGAAATGCCATCGTGATGAACAAGGTAAAAACAAATTTCATGGGATTTGGTTTTATGGTAAAAATTATCTGCTGACGGAAAAGGGAAGGGAAAACAGGTGAATTGATCTGGCTCATGCAAATATTGTTAAACGGGTAACAAATAATTTAAGGCAATACCGAAAAATCACACTTTTTGAAGGCAAACACAGTAACAAATATATATGGAGATTGGTCAAAATCCTAATGTTTGGAAATTTATTTGTTATTCATCAGATTAACAAGCAATTGTGTTGTTACTATGTTCACAAAATTATTTTAAGAGAAGAAATAGAGGTAGAACATGGCAGTGCTTCTCATGAAACCCAGTGTTAAAAAATAAAATTTCGGTTATATGGTTGTAAACAAAAGAAGCGAAAAAACAAAAAGTTTCCCAAAAGGGCAATGCACATGCAAATGATATGCCAATGAAAAACACGCACCGGAAAAAGAGAGGGATTCATAGTTAACATATTGAAGGTGAGCGTTTAAACATTTTCAAATTTTTAAGGTACCTGACAATTGATTTCAATGGCACCAATAAAATCGCGTAAATACGCGAAATCGCGTATTTTGATGATGATACCTTTTTCGCTATTTTTGTAAAATTAGAGGAACCTGAGCGATGTTTCGCTCAAAGCTTAAAACAGCACAGGGATGTTAAAATTAATCATGATTGCCGGTTCCGGCGGGTTGCTCGGAACCATTTGCCGATTTCTTGCCTCACGCTATCTTTTCACTCTCTTTGTTTCAACCTTTCCTTTCGCAACCTTCATCATCAATATTGCCGGTTGCCTGCTGATCGGGATCATCTTCGGGTTGACCCAGAAGAGTAATTTCCTGAATGCTGAATGGATTCTTTTTCTGACAGTTGGGTTTTGCGGCGGATTTACCACCTTTTCAGCTTTTGCGCTCGAAAATCTCACTTTATTGAACAATGGCAACTCTTTTCATTTTGCCCTCTATACCGGTCTAAGTATTTTTCTTGGCATCATGGCCACATGGCTGGGTCACTGGTTCATTGTTAAAACCCTTGTTTTATTTTGTAAGATTGGCGTCTGACCTTTAACGGAAACTCTTATGATATTCAGGTTTAAAACCCGGGAAGTTCTTTTGTTTATCTCCATATCACTGGGGGTTTACATGATTATTATCTTTGGCTTTGCCTGGATATATTACAACACGGGCAGCATTGAAATGACCCCGTATTCAACATCGTATAATCATCCGGGCATCGATTCGGGATCAACCAGGATCAATTTTGAAAAGGCAGTTTATTTCAGCATCGTGTCGTTTCATACCATCGGGTTTGGCGACATTCACCCGGTGACGCAACTTGGCCGGCAAATTGTAATGATCCAATCGACCATTTCACTTTTTTTTACCTCCATTTTTTCAGGCTTCCTTGTCTATTTTGTGATCAAACGCCCCCAGGATGTGTTTACCACGAAAAAGGTTTATATCCGGTACCGCAAGGATCACTATTTTTTGTCGTTGCGCCTTGGGAACAAAGGGCGCGATATCATCGACCTGAAAAGCAAGTTTGAAGCCTGGACCATTGAAAACAATACGCGAATCAGGGCTTTTCGGCTCGAAGAAGAGTTGCCCGATCTGGAGAAAATTCTCTATTATGACCTCAACCTGGATGATCCGGCCAGCCACTCCCTCCGCGTAGCCATCGCCGATGCCCTTGTCAACAAAACGCTGCTGCACATGAAGTTTTCTTTTATCGGCAACGACATCAAAACCGGCGAGCAGGTAGCTTATGCCAAATACTACGATTCACGGCACCTGAGCTTCGGTAAGATGTTTCTCAATGTCTATTCCTGGGATCCGAACGGGAGAAGGAAAAACTTCCGGTGGGGCAATTTTGAAAGGATAGAACCGATGGACAAAACCATGGCTGATAGGTTTGTTGGGGGGGGGATTTGAAAGTTTGAAGATTGAGTCCACTCCGAAAAGTAGTTTATTCATCAAATCACCATTAAAAAATTGTTAAACCGCAAAGAACGCAAAGAAACCGCAAAGGGCCGCAGAGATAACTCGCAGATAATTATAACTTTGCGAAACTCTGCGAAAAAACTCTGCGGCCCTCTGCGGTTATATTATTTGTTAGCAGACTTATCGCAGTACCCTCAATATTGATAATAACATTGAGTTTATCTTTTATTTCGGGGTTGGAAAAGTAATATCCGGTTTATCTGATTCAACTCTGCGATCAAAACTTCCTTTAGCCCTGAAAGGGCTCAAGTTGTCAACACAGGGTGAAGCCCTGTGTATGCCTGGTCAACCAGTGTGTCTCTAAGCCCTGAAAGGGCGTAATCGATTACACCCTTTCAGGGCTGTTTTTAAGTTGCCAGGCTCTCTGCGATGGGCTTCACCCATCGTTACTATATTACGCCCCATTCGGGGCTGTATTATAATCGAATGTTAAACCCCGAAACTTGAGTCACATACTTCTTGTTTTCTTCAAGGAGTTCAGTAAAGGCAACGATGTCCAAAGCAAACTCCAACGTAAGCCTCACTATCAAATTCTCCTTATCATTCCTCATAATCCCCACATCATCACATCCCCACATCATTAAAACCTCTTCACATACCCATGACAATACGGCGTATCCCCCTTGTGGTCGTAGTAATCCTGATGATAATCTTCCGCTTTCCAGAATGTTTTTGCAGGGAGTAATTCTGTGACTACCCTGAATTCTTTATCTTTTAACTGGTTTATCAGTTTTTGGGCGGTTGCCTTTTGAGCCTCATCCCGGTAAAAAACGGCTGAACGGTATTGTTCGCCCCAATCGGGCCCCTGATGGTTCCATTGGGTAGGATCGTGGGTTTCGAAAAACATTTTGGCAACCACTTCATACGAGGTGACGGAGGGGTCAAAAACCACTTCAATGGCTTCATAATGCCCGGTTTTGCCGGCACACACCTCCTTATAGGTGGGATGGTCGGTTTTTCCGCCGGTGTAACCAACTTCGGTTGAAACCACTCCCTTTATTTTTTGCATGTAATATTCCACACCCCAGAAACAGCCACCGGCGAAGATGGCGGTATCAGTCGCCTCTATCCCCGGACTTAAGTCCGTGGATGCTGGTGTGAATTCCAGGGAAACCGAATTAACGCAATGACGGGTGTTTTTGTCGGTTAAACCCTCTCCGGTAAACACATGGCCAAGATGTGCGCCGCATTTGGCGCATTCGATCTCGGTTCTCATGCCATCGGCATCAGGAATCCGTTTAACCGCGCCGGGAATTTCATCGTCAAATGCCGGCCATCCGCAATGGGCATCAAATTTATCGGCTGACTTGTACAAAGGAGAGCCGCATCGTTTACACGCGTAAGTACCTGTTTCCTCGAATTGATCATATTTGCCAGTGAAGGGGGCCTCGGTACCTTTGTAAACGATCACACGTTCTTCGTCGGGGGTTAGTTGCCTGAATTTCATGTTCTGTTGAGTTTTAGCCAAGGGTTGATTCTGATTCTGCGTACATGCTGCAATCACGATAAGTGAAAATGAAATGATAAAAATACAATTTTTCATCGACATACAAAAATCAATTTAGACTGAATAAAAACGACAGAGGGGGAACTTTATTACATATATTCGCAAATATGTGCCTGGATTACCCACATTAGCGACGAATCTATTGCAGTCAGCTTTAGCTGACTGTTACGGGGGAATCAGGAGAAATTTCCGTATTTCGGAGGGATAATTCTGACAATTTTTTGATAATTCATGCAGACTCCCTTTTTTGACATATATGCTTCCTATATGCTTCCTGTATGCTTCCTGTATGCTTCCTGTATGCTTCCTATATGTGCTTCCTATATGCTTCCTATATGCTTCCAGCTTCGCGATCCACTTTCCACCGGAAGTTACGGGGGAGGTTGGCGATATTATCTTCGTTTGATGGCACTTTTTTTTAATAATCGGGCGGAATGGTGAACCGTTAGTACATTAACCTGTTTTTGATGTACTCTTTTATAAATCACCCGATAACTGCCGACAATTAATTCCCTGATGGAAGCTTCATTAATTTCAGGAACTTTCCTGCCTATGAATGGATTAGTTTCTATAAAAGAAGCAGCTTCTATGAGCTTTTCAAGGGTAATTCCGGCATACTGGAAAGAGTCTCTGGAAATATAATCTGCGATTTCCTGTAAATCGTTTAAAGCCCTGTTTGTCGAGACTATTTTAACCATCGATCTAATTTTTTCCTGACCTCCTCAGTAGTATAGACATTTCCGTCTGTAACATCCTGAAGTCCTTGTTCCACTTTATCAAGAATGATGAGTCTTTCAACAATTTCATCAATTGAAAAACTTTCATCCGGAAGATTATCAATCGTTTTCCTGATTTTTTCTTTTGTCAGCATTGTTTGTTTTTTTTCAAAGGTACGACAGTTTAAGAAAAAAGTTAGCGATTTTCATTTTAACCCCAAAAACTCCTTTAACCCCACATTCGACAAGCCCCACTTTCTTTTCGCCGGAGACTACTGAGCGTTTGGATAAGGCTTATGATGCAGTATCAACAAATGATGCATGAGAAAATGTTAACTAAAGTCAGCGCAACGGTCAGATTGACGAGTTACCATTAGCTTTTCTATTCTTTATGCAGAGAATTCGGGTCTTGCCGATTATCAAAAATCGTGACAATGTAAATCGTTGTATCCGAATATTTATAGAAAATGGTTGTCTGTTTGGTCACAACACACTTTCTCAGGGATTTGACCTTATCTGATTCTGGGAAACTATCAGGAAGTTTTTGAATTTGATGCAATGATTTGTTCAGCCGTTGGATAAAGTCTTGCTTAACTTTGGCTGACCATGCATTTTCAAGGAAAATGAGGAGATTATCTATTTTTTTCATCGCTCTCAGAGAGAGTTTGATTTCCCGGTTCATTACAGGTGTTTTTTAATAAACAGCTCATAATCTGTTGTTTCACCATTATCTATTTCCTCGATTCCTTTAAGTATTTCCTCTTTTTGGTATTGAGACAGTGTATCCCAAAAATCTACACTCTTTACCTTAGTGAAAACACGTTTAACCGAGGCCAGAATGCCTGGGTTGTCAGTATCCAGGATCAATCTGACAAGCTCCAGTTTTTCCGCCTGAATGTTCATAATCTTGCTTTTCTGCAAATTTAAGGAATTTATTCTTGTTCCTTTTACCTATTTGCCAATCCCCCCAACTTTTCCCCGGAGTCCGGTGTATGTTTGGCGGGGTAATCTGCAAAAACTCATTGGAAAGCGGGGTAAAGTGCAGGCCTCCTGCTATTCAATTGTCTGCAGATATTCCGCAGCACTCATGACAGGAATTTTTGCCTTTTTGAAATCTTTCAGGTTTCGTGTAATGATGATGTCCTGATTGTTTTCGATGGCCGAAAAATATTGCAGGCCGTCTTCAAAGTCTGCAAATTCATCGTCATTCAAGGCCCGGCCTATTACTTTATCATCCAATGGCAACACCTGTACGATCAACTTTAATTTTCTCAGAATCGATTTTACTTCGTTGGGACTCTTTGCTTTCAACAGTGTATAATTTGTATTTGCAAAAGTCAATGAAGAAACGCTTAGCTTTATTTGTCTCTTATCTGCCAAAGAAAACAAACTTGCAGAGGCTGTATAATATGGTTCTCTTTTCGCCAACAAGTCAAGTACGATGTTTGTATCTACCAGGAGCTTTTTCATCTGTATTTTTCCATGAGGTGGTCAGCGTAATCCTTTTTGTAATCATAATCGTCCGGCAATTCAATTATCCCGCTTAAACTTTCCACGAGAGGGGTAATTTTGACATTTTCTGATTTTTGCATCGTTATGGAATCAAGATAGGATTCAATCAACCTGGATAAACTGATATGATGGCTTTGCGCATAATCTTTGGCCCGTGAAATCACATTTTCATCCAACCGTAGTGTTAATTTCGTATCCATTTTGTTAATTTTACGTACAAATATACACATATTATACGTCTGTTGCGCCAATTTTTATCTGAAATCAACAAATTTCTTTGAAAACCTGGTTTAAATTATTATCGTAATTTCGCGCTTCAAATTTTGAAATATGAAGAAGATTCTCGGAATGGGCAATGCCCTTGTTGACGTTATGATTTCGCTCGAAAGCGATAACATTCTTGAACTGTTAAATTTGCCCAAAGGAAGCATGCAACTGGTAGATAAGGAACGCAGCAATGCGGTGCTCGACGCCCTGAAGGGTTATCAAAAGAGCCTTTCGGCAGGGGGATCAGCCGCCAACACCATTCATGGACTGGCCATGCTGGGGGCTAAAACAGGGTACATCGGAGTTGTGGGCGAGGACGAACTGGGTGGTTTTTTTGTGCGCGACCTCATCCAGGCCGGCGTCGACCCCCACATGATCCACAGCAACCAGGAAACAGGCAGGGCCGTGGCACTTGTAACACCCGATTCAGAGCGTACATTTGCAACCTTTCTTGGTGCAGCCATTGAGCTCTCTGCCGATCATCTCGATCCCGTAAATCGTAAATCTGAAATCCCAAATCCGAAATCCGGCATTTTCAGTGGTTATTCCTATTTTCACATCGAGGGCTATCTGGTTCAAAACCATGAACTCATACGCCGGGCGGTTGAGCTGGCGCAGGAACATGGGCTGATCGTTTCGCTCGATATGGCCAGTTACAATGTCGTTGAAGCCAATAAGGATTTCCTGCTTTCGATCATCACCGAATATGTGGACATCATTTTTGCCAATGAGGATGAAGCCCGAGCCCTAACCGGACTGGAACCTGAAGATGCGGTTCACGAATTGAGCAAACTTGCGGAAATTGCCGTGGTTAAAACCGGCAGCAGTGGTTCACTGATAAAGTCGGGGGATGATCAATACTCAATCGGAGTCATTAAAGTAACACCTATCGATACCACCGGCGCCGGCGACCTTTATGCATCGGGATTTTTATACGGTCTTGCCAATGGCATGTCTCTACCGGAATGTGGCGAACTTGGTGCACTTCTGGCCGGTAATGTGATCGAATTCATGGGATCAAAGATGTCGGCCGAACGGTGGGAAAAAATCAGGGGTGAGATGGTGAAAGGGTGACAGGTGACTGGTGACACGTGACGAGTGACGAGTGACACGTTGCGGTAAAACAATTAGCCAAAACCTGCATTGCCTTCATTGTTTGCATTGCCTTCATTGTCTGCATTGTTTACATTGTTTACATTTCATCGGTTATTCCACCCGGGGGGGTTGGTTAATTGAGGAATAATTCCTAATTTTGTCGCCCTTTCACGAAAATAATAATTTTCAATCACTTATATAATTTTTTAGCTGCCATGAAGGTATACCAGACCAACGAAATCCGAAACATTGCCCTCATCGGGGGCGCCAAATCAGGTAAAACGACTTTAGCCGAAGCCTTGCTGTTTGAAGGAGGTGTGATCAGCCGCAGGGGATCAGTAGAAGACAAGAATACGGTTTCCGACTATCGTCCGATTGAATTGGAACGTCAGAACTCTGTTTCCGCTACAATACTTTATACCTTGTTCGACAACAAGAAGATCAACATCATTGACACTCCCGGCTTTGATGATTTTTGCGGTGAGGTGATTTCAGCGCTTCGTGTGGTCGATACCGCGGTGATGCTCGTCAATGGACAGAATGGCGTGGAAGTTGGTACCGAGATTACCTGGAGATATGCCACCCGTGCCAATACCCCGGTTATTTTCGTGATGAACCATCTTGATCAGGAAAACGCCAATTTTGATGAAACCCTTCGTCAGATGAAGGCGCAGTTTGGTAAAAATGTTACCCTGATGCAATATCCGGTCAACGCCGGCTCGGGCTTCAACACCATCATCGACCTTCTGAAAATGAAGCAGTATAAATTTACATCCGGTGGCGGAAAACCTGAAATTTCTGATATCCCCGAAAGTGAAAAGGATAAAGCCGAAGAGATGTACGCATCATTGATGGAAGAATTGGCATCAAAGGATGAAGCGCTGATGGAGATTTTCTTCGACAAGGGAACCCTTACCGAAGAGCAGATGCTGCAAGCCATGAAAACAGGGCTGATCAACCGCACGATTTTCCCGGTGATGTGTACTTGTGCCAAACAGGATTTAGGCGTTGGCCGTTTACTCGAATTTATTGCCTCCAGTGTTCCCGCCCCGAATGAAATGCCCGCTATTAAAACAAGGGATGGCAAGCTGTTAACCTGCAAATCAACAGATCCTGCTACTGCATTTATTTTTAAAACATCCATTGAACAGCATCTCGGGGAGATCTCCTACTTCAAAGTTTACGCAGGTGAAATTACTGAAGCGCTGGACATGGTCAATCCAGTCCGTCAGTCAAAAGAGCGTCTTTCGCAGCTTTTTGTGATCAATGGCAAGAACCGCGAAAAAGTTGAAAAAATGGTGGCCGGTGATCTTGGCGCTACCATCAAATTAAAAAATTCGTTTACCAACAATACGTTGAACTCCCTGAAGAACCCGGATGATGTGATTGAACCCATCAGCTTCCCTGATCCAAAGTTCAGAACGGCTGTGAAGGCAAAGAGCAATACCGATGATGAAAAGATCAACATCGTTCTGCACGAACTTGCCAAGATGGACCCGACGCTGATCATGGGATATTCCCGCGAATTGAAACAGATGATCCTCCAGGGTCAGGGTGAACTGCATCTTAACCTGGCCAAATGGCATGTTGAGGTTCTCGAGAAAATCCCAATGGAATTTTATGCACCCCGGATCCCTTATCGTGAAACCATTACCAAACCTGCAAAATCGATGTACCGCCATAAGAAACAATCTGGTGGTTCGGGACAGTTTGGTGAAGTGCACATGTCAATCCAGCCTTACAAGGAAGGGATGGCTGATCAGACTGAATTTCCCATCCGCGGCCGCGATGTTGTTGAACTCGACTGGGGCGGACGCCTTCAGATGAACAACTGCATTGTCGGGGGCGCCATCGATGCAAGGTTTTTGCCCGCCATCATGAAGGGGCTTATGGAAAAAATGGAAGAGGGACCCCTCACCGGCTCCTATGCCCGCGACATTGTCGTAAATGTTTATGACGGCAAAATGCACCCGGTCGACTCCAATGAAATTTCTTTTAAACTGGCAGGCCGCAATGCCTTCCGTGAAGCCTTTAAAAATGCAGGGCCGAAAATCATGGAACCGATTTATGATGTTGAGGTGATTGTGCCTGAAGATAAAATGGGTGAAGTGATGACCGATTTACAGGGCCGCCGTGCAGTAATCATGGGCATGGACAGTGAAGGTAATTATCAGAAAATCATGGCCAAAGTCCCTCTGGCAGAGTTGAACCGGTATTCCACCGCGCTCAGTTCGATCACCAGCGGCCGTGCAACCTACAACATGAAGTTTGCCGAGTATTCACAGGTTCCCGGTGATATTCAGGACAAACTGCTCAAGGCCTACGAAGATCAGGAGAAAGACGAGGAATAACATTGTCAGCCGACACGAGTCATTCGGTCAAACATGATGCCTACGCGGTTTTGAAGGTGGGCGATTTCCGTCTATTCCTTACATTCCGTTTTTTTACCACCATCGCTTTCCAGATGCAGGGTCTGATTGTAGGCTGGCAAATGTATGAGCTTACCAAAGATCCGCTGGCTCTTGGGCTGATCGGACTTGCCGAAGCGGTGCCGAATATTGCAACAGCCCTGTTCGCCGGTCATGCTGCCGATCGCTACAACCGGAAACGCATCATTGTCTGGTTTACCTTGCTTTTTCTCGTCGGAACTACACTTCTTTTTCTGTTTTCCATCAAATCGCTGGGAATCGTCGCCACATTCGGTGTGTTTCCGATATATCTGGTGGTGATGATTTCCGGCGTTTCACGGGCATTTCTTTATCCTTCCATCATTGCAATGATGTCGCAGCTCATTCCAAGAAGTTTGTACACGAATGCCTCCACCTGGAACAGTACCATGTGGCACATTGCTGCTATCACTGGTCCGGCGCTTGGCGGATTGATTTATGGGTTTTTCGGGGTCCGGGTGGCCTACCTGAGTGTGCTTTTCTTTTTATTGCTTGCATTAACCCTGCTTGGTTTTGTGAAGAGCCGCCCGATGACGCAGTTTGTTGCGGGGGAAACCCTCTACCAGCGTCTGTCGTCGGGGCTGAAATTTGTTTTCAAAAACCAGGTGTTGCTGGGGGCCATGTCGCTCGACATGTTCGCGGTGCTTTTCGGCGGTGCTGTGGCCATGCTGCCCATTTTTGCCGCTGAGGTACTGATGGTTGGGCCACAGGGACTGGGTTTTTTACGCGCCGCTCCCATGCTGGGCGCTGTGGCCATGTCGCTGGTGATGGCTCACCGGCCACCGATGGTTCATGCCGGCCGATACCTGATGATCGGCATTGCAGGTTTCGGGCTGAGCATCATCTGTTTTGCGCTCTCACGGAATTTTTACCTTTCAATGGGAATCCTTATGCTGAGCGGTATGTTCGATAACATCAGCGTGATCATCAGGGCTACCGCCATGCAATTGCTCACCCCTGATGAAATGCGGGGCCGCGTTGCCTCTGTCAATGCCATCTTCATTGGTTCCTCCAATGAAATCGGCTCTTTTGAATCTGGCCTCGCCGCCCGGCTGATGGGATTGATCCCTTCTGTGATTTTCGGCGGCATCATGACCCTGGGAATTGTCGGGTTCACCACACGATTTGCCCCAAAGCTGAGAAAGCTGAACCTGCGGGAGATCGGGTAGTGTCGTTTTCCCGTATAGTTATGACTATGAAGGAATACATTCCCGTAAAGTTATAACTTTACGGGAATTGAAGAATATATTGTATATTTGTCTTGTAATTTAAGCAGGATGATAGACAGAATGTTAGAGGATCAGATCCGCAAAAGGTTATTTACCGGAAAAGCCATAATCGTCACAGGTCCGCGTCAGGTGGGGAAAACCACGCTGATAAGAAAAATCCTGAAGGACATGAATGGTGTGCTGTTTCTCGATGGAGACGATCCAACAGTCATGAAATTGCTTGACAGACCTAATACGGAGCAAATTCGGCAGATAATTGGTACAAATAAAACGGTGTTCATTGATGAAAGTCAACGAATCAATGAAATAGGGCTTACGGCTAAAATCATAGTCGACCAGATACAGGATATTCAGTTGATACTCAGCGGATCTTCCTCTTTTGATCTGTTAAATCACACCAATGAACCGCTGACAGGCAGAAAATGGACCTTCTCTTTATGGCCTGTAAGCTGGATGGAATGGGAAAAGTATATTGGTTTTGTAAAATCGGCACAGGACATCGGAAACCGGCTGGTCTATGGTTTTTATCCGGATGTCCTGGTAAACCAGTCAGATCAGGAATTGGTTCTTAAAGAGTTGGCCGAAAGTTATTTATATAGGGATATTCTGATCTTTGCCAACATAAAAAAACCTGATTCCATTCAAAAACTGGTTCAGGCACTTGCCTGGCAGGTGGGAAACGAGGTAGCATATTCCGAAGTTGCTGAAATTTCAGGGTTGGATCCAAAAACAGTTGCCAGTTATGTTGAAATACTTGAAAGAGCTGGTGTATTATTTCGTTTGCCTTCGTTTAGCCGCAATCTCCGGAATGAAATTAAAACCGGGCGCAAAATATACTTTAACGACAACGGTATCAGAAATGCCGTGATCGGGCAGTTTCAACCAATCCAGATACGAAAAGACATTGGTGTTTTGTGGGAGAATTTTTTGATAAGTGAACGCCGAAAATTCCTGAATTACAGCAAATCCTCGGTAAATCAATATTTCTGGAGAACCAAACAACAGCAGGAAGTTGACTATGTTGAAGCAGATAATTTTAATATCTATGGATTTGAATTCAAATGGAATCCTAAACAGGCAAAACGGTTGCCCACCACTTTTTCAAAATCATACAACAGTATCGATCGGTGTATAACAAGCGAAAACTTCAGGGAATTCGTTCAGCCTGCAGATGGAGCGAAATTTCCAAACCCGTCCTGACTTCTGACATTTAGTGTGGAACAACGTGAAGTACGAGGTACTTCCCACTTTCGTTTGTACTTCGTCCTTTGTACTTCGTACTTAAAATGGGCGTTAGTGCGGTAAAAAATATAATTGTAAATTTTATGTCATTCATATTCAGTCGATTGTAAAACATCCACGAACTAAAATTATGAAGCGTCAGAAGTCAGGTCAAACAAGGCGTTCGGTTAACTACAAATCCTTCGTACAGCGCACAGTAAAGGCATTCCCCCTGGATGACGGGTACATCGATGCACTCGGTGTATATGAGTTCAATCCCCTGGCCATTGCCCGTTCATCACCCTGTGGGTTCGAGGTCCAGTACATCGTTCCGGCATACAGTCCTGATGTAAATGCCCAGGAGTTGTTCAGATATAAAAACCCCTGCTGATATGAATGAAAACCGTTGGCCAGCCATTGATCCTTCATCGGGCCGCCAGCCTGGCCGGGCCCTGTGTTGAAATCAACCAGTTCGTCCCATTCAGCGGATGTTGGAACATGCCATCCCGGCGGACATAAACCCTGGGAACCGGGAACCGGGTTGTAACGCATGAGTTCGTCCCATTGATAATATGACGAATATCGATTATTGAATGTGGAATACCGATGATATTTTTCTACCATACAGTTGTCGGTTTGAGGACCTGAATCCGAAATCGTCAATCCAAAATCCAAATTCTCTTTCATCCAGCATTTTCCATTCGGCAGCAGGTAAGTCGGGTATTGATGACCATCACGCACATCGTTCAATAAGTTGCTGCAGATAAATGGCATATCCGGCAAAACGTGCATAGTACCAGTTATGCCTGAAGAGCAGTTATATGAATTTGTATAGGAATAGGTGACCTGGAAATTCCCCGCACCGGACAATGAAGGATCAAACAATCCTGTGCCGGAATCCACCCCTGCTCCGGTATAAACTCCGCCGCGTGGCAACCCGCCCCGAAGCAGAAATGGTTTTCCGGATGTGGTGGTGATGGTGTCGGAACAAATGGAAAATGAGACGGCAGGATTGACATAAACATTGACCAGCACAGAGGAAACCGGTCCGGAACAGTTCGAAACAACGGGTGTAACGGAGTAGTTTACCCAACCCTGGGTGTTGGTGGCATTGGTAAGAAGCTGGGCGATGGTATTGCCCATTCCGTTAAAATACCCCGCAACACCAGCAGAGCCTGTAGCGGTCCATGGGAAAGTAGTGCCCGACAATTGCGACTGCAGCGTGATGCCGGTATATTGACCGCTGCAAACCGATTGTGCGGAAGGGGTCAGTGTGACATCGGGAACCGGATAGGTCAGTACGGTTGATTGGGAAACCGGGCTGACGCAACCATCCAGGGCGGAAGAAAGAAAATAGGTAACTGTTTGGGTAGTTGAACCAGTGGTAAATAGCGGCTGGCTGATCGTATTTCCGGTACCGTCTGTGTAACCTGTAACCGCCGGTGAGGAACCGGTGGCCGTCCACGAACAGATGGCTCCCGGGAAGGAGGATGAAAGCACAATTTGTGCATGCTGGCCATAACAAACCGATTGGGAATCCGGATTGAAAATGAGATCAGGTTTTGGCTTGATATATACCACCACCGTGGATGTGGTACCGGCACAACCATTGGCCTGAGGGGTAATCAGGTAGGTTACGCTTTCAACCGTTGATCCTTGATTCTGGAGAGTATGGCTTAGGTTGTTGCCGTTCCCGGAAGAATATCCTGATACCGATGGAGAAGTAGCTGAGGCACTCCAACTGAAGAGGGTACCCGTGGTTGCAGAAGAAAATGCCAAAGAAAACAATTCACCGGAGCAGAGTGATGACGGATAAGAGCTGATGGTTAAAACCGGCCTCGGGTTTATGTTGGCAATATATGGAACGGGAACGCCGGAACATCCGTTGGATGCCGGTGTAACGGTGTAGGTAACCGTTTCCGGGTCGGGGCCGGTATTTTGCGGTACCTGTTGAATGGCCGGTCCGGTTCCTCCGGAATAATTGGTAATGAATGCCGAACTTCCTGTGGCCGTCCAGGTGAAAAGTGCCGGCTGTGCCTGGGAATTCAGCTGAATACTGACGGGATCCCCGGTGCAAACTGTGGTTGACGCCGGGCTGAAATTGATATCAGGGATAGGATGGACGATTGCGGTAAAAATCCCGGGAGCACCGCTGCAACCCAGCGCATAAGGCGTAACGGTATAGATCACGGAAGGATTGGTAAACCCGCTATTGAAAAGCTGTTGGGTGATTGAATTTCCGTTGCCGGGAATATAACCGGTTAAATCAGGGGAATTTCCAACTGCCGTCCATGAAAACAGGGTTCCTGCAACAGTTGAAACGGGGGTAAAACTGGTATATGCACCTGAGCACATCTCAGAAACTATCCCGGAGTTCGTGATGGAGGGCGAAGGGTTTACGGTGACAGGGCATATTACCGGCGGAAATAAACACCCGCTGATCTCTGCCGTTATTGAATAGTTGATACTGCCAGGCGTAAATGCCGGATTGGTGAGAAGCTGGCTGATGGTATCACCGGAACCGCCTGAATAACCGGTGATGTTACCGGAAGAGAGGCTGGCCGTCCAGGAAAAAGTGGTCAGTGCGGAGGATGCAGTGAGCGCGATGGTGGTTGAATTTCCCGAGCAAATGATTTGTGCCGGCGGATTGATCACCACGTCGGGTTGCGGCATCACGGGAACGTTGTAAACCAAAGGTGTGCCCGGGCATCCGTTGGCGATGGGGGTAATTTGATATGTAACCGTCCCGATGGTTTGACCGGAGTTGTATAATGGCTGTATTATATTCGGGCCGAAGCCGGAATAAAATCCGGAAATGGCAGGGGGACTTCCGGAGGCACTCCATGTAAAGGAGGCACTGCTGATGCCGGATGACAATGAAATTGTCACGGAAGCGCCGTTGCAAACACTTTGAGAGGGCGGGCTGGCAGAAACATCCGGCACAGGCTTCACAGTAACAATGTAATCCACAACCGGTCCGCTGCAGGATCCGATGAAGGGGGTAATGTGGTAGGTTACCGTTTGGTCAATCGCTGAAGTGTTCAGCAAAAGCTGGTTGATGCTCAAGCCAACTCCATTGGACCATCCGGTAACATCGGGTGAACTTGCCGTTACCGTCCAGGCGAAATTACTGCCCGGGATGCCGGAGGTGAGGTTGATGATAACATGGTTGTTGGAGCAGATGGATTGGAAGAGCGGCCAGTTTGTCACCGTCGGGGTGGGGTTTGTGAATAGCTGAATGGTATCGCGGCTGATACAGCCATCGGTACTGGTCAATAAAACCGAGTAAATTCCGGCGTTACCGGTGGTGTATGTTTGTCCGGTTCCGATGTTTGTCTGGCCGGTGGTAAGGTTCGACCAGAGATAGTTACAGTTCCAGCATGTACCGGCATCAAAGGTTACTGTTTGCCCGTCGCAAACTGTCGGGTCCGGCCCAAGGTTCACAGGTGTAAAGGGATAGACGGAAACCACAACGGTATCATAATCTTCGCAACCATACTTTGTTCCCTTTGCCCAGTAACTTCCGGCAGTGCCAACGGTGATCATGCGGGATGTGGCACCCGTTGACCAAAGGTACGATGTGAACCCGGCCCCCGCATCGAGGATGGTGGTCGTTCCGGGGCAGATCGACCGGTCATTGCCAAGGTTCACAATCTGCTGGGGCATCACCACGATGGAATGACACACACTGGCTTCGGTATACTGACCCTCATTCACCACGAGCCTTACCGGATAAGTCCCAGGTGCGTTGTAAGAAAAGGCCGGAGGTGTAAACAGGGTGGATGAAGGGATGGAGGCATTGTTGCAGGGCGGAAAACTGAACCGTGTAAGCGACGAGCTGTACTGATTTGCCACATAAGCAAACAGGGAATCATTTTGCCGGAACAACTCAGAGAATCCAACCGGATAATGAAGGGTACCAATATTTCCCAGTGATTGTGCCGTAACTGTGCCTCCAATGCCCCCTGAGAATGTCAGTTTTCCCAAAGTGGTGGTCGCGGAGGGCAGGTATTCGGTATAGTATGCGGTAGTGGTTTCACAATCATTGAGCACAGTAATCCCGATGGGAGCTACCATGGCTCCGCAATTTCCAAGGTTCTGTCCGGTAGGCGTATTCAGATACGATGTCCCGAAATTAACTCTCGACAAACTGTTGCCATCAAAATTAACTATCAAAAGGTAACAGGTACCGTTTTCTTTTACAGATGCAATCTGGCAGGGATGGCTGAATCCGGCAAGGTTGCCAAGATCGCTAAAGACGGGTATATTGGCCAGGCTGGTTCCAAAATTCAATCGGTAAAGTTTGTTCTGATCGGAAGAATCAAAGAAGCCAAGCCAGGTGGTACCTTCTTTTACAATGACCAGCCCATGGGCAACAGCAATATTGGGAAACGGACCAATGTCTGTTGTCGTTGGTGAATTGTTGGTGATGGAAGCACCGAAGTTAATCCGGTGGATGGTGGTATTGTTGTTCACAAAACCATACCAGTTCCCGTTCTCCTTCCTGATCTGAATGGCTTCGCAATATTGGTGTATGATCCCGTTTTGAAGAATGATGGTCGAACTCACCGGATTGTTGCGGAAACTGTTGCCATGATAATTCCGGGTGATGTGGGTCGGACTTCCATGGTTTGTAACAAAGGAATAGCAATCTGTCCCGTCCTGCACCAGTGTGTTATAAACCGGTTGATTCAACGCGTTTCCCGGATTACCTATATTGATCCCTGCCGGGTTTGCCGATGCGCTTCCAGAACAAAAGTTCCAGTAGTATGAGGTTCCGCCGGTAGAAGTATTTATAACATTGATCGGGGTACCCACGCAAACGGTATCCGGGGCGGTGAATGCTGCCGCTGCATTGCAGGGAGCTGCAAGCACCACAATGCTTTTGCAGAGGGTTGCCTGGTCGGGCAGTCCTTCGTTAACGATGAGCTGGATGTTGTATGTACCCGGCTGATTGTATGAAAAAGCAGGTGGATTGTACAATGTGGAGGAGGGTACCGAGGCATTGGAGCAAGGCAGGAAACGAAGTCGGGTGAGAGTGAAATTCTGGCGGTTTGTTGCGTAAAGAAACAAGGTATCGCCTACCCTGAAGAGTTCCGAGAACATGGATGGCCTGTTCATGGCGCCAATGTTCCCAAGAGAAGTTCCGGTAACCGGTCCGGTTATCCCTGACGGAAAACTTAGCCTCCAGATGAGATCGGGGGATGAGGTGGAATAGTTGAGCTGAAAACCGGTTGTGCCTCCGCAATCGCGAATGAGGGTGATCCCTCCCGGCGTGATGATCCCGGGACACACAACACCCAGGTTTACCCCCGTTGGATCGTTCAGCAGGGAACTTCCGAATGTTAACCGGGTCATGGTGTTGTTCCCGAAATTAGCCACCAGCCCGTACCATGTCCCGTTTTCATTGATAAACCGGAATGATGCTGGCAAATTCATCGCTCCCGGGATTCCCAGGTCGGTGAGTACCGGGGTATTCAGCAGGCTGTTGCCAAAATTCAACCGTACCAGCTTGTTCCCCCAGGAACAGGTGATGTAACCGAACCAGGTTGCACCCTCCTTGAAAATATCAATGCAATGTGCGGTATTCAGCATGGCATAAGGGCCCAGGAGGGTAGCTGTTGGTGCATTTCCCAGGGATGCGCCGAAATTCAGCCTCACGATCCGGTTGTTGTTGTTCACAAAACCGATCCATTGTCCGTTGTCATACTTTATTTTAATCCCAAGAACCGTATCGCTCAGCATACCGAAACCACCCAGATTTGTCCATGAAACAGGGTTGTTGCTGAAACTTGTGCCATGGTTGTACCTTACCACCGACATGGTGCCCTGGTTTGTAATAAATGAATAGCATGTTCCGCTTGCATCTTTTACCAGTGTGCTATACCCGGGGATGTTCAGCAGATTACCCGGGTTTCCGATGTTTACACCCAGGGGATTTGACAGGGCATTGCCGGAACAGAAACTCCAGTAATAGGTGGCTCCGGTGGTTGATTGGTTGGTTATATTGACGGTACTTCCTACGCAAACCGTATCAGGGGCGGTGAATGCTGCCACAGGATTGCAGGGTGCTGCGAGTACAACGATGCTTTTACAGATGGTCGACTGATTCGGCAAACCTTCGTTGACGATCAGCCGGATATTATAGGTTCCGGCGGTGTTGTATGAAAAAGCCGGAGGATTGAACATGGTGGATGAAGGAACGGATGCATTGCTGCACGGAGGGAAGGTGAGCCGGGTAAGTGTGCCGTTCTGCCGGTTGGTGATGTAGGCATAAAGGGTATCGTTTTGCCTGAAAATCTCTGAAAAACTGTGAGGCTGGGCCAGCGACCCGATATTGCCAAGCACCGTACCGGTAACACTTCCGGTGATCCCGGTTGGAAATACCAACTTGCCAAGCTGCCCCGGCGACAGGTAGTTGACCCAGTAGCCAACCGTTGATTCGCAATCACGGATCAGGGTCAGCCCGATGGCGCTGCTGAAACCGCCCGGGTTGCCAAGATTTACGCCGGTCGGGGTATTCAGGAGTGAATTCCCGAAAGTGATTCGTGCCAGGGTGTTACCGCCTGCCATCATCATGCCATACCACAATGTGTTTTCCTGGACCAGGCATAGCGCCCCTGGTGAACTAAAACCGGCAAGATTGCCAAAATCAGTCATCACAGGAACATTTCCCAAACTGGTCCCGAAATTGAACCGAACCAGTTTATTTCCCGTGGAGCATGTCGCAAACCCGAGCCAGGTGGTTCCTTCCTTGATGACCACCAAACCATGCAGCATGTTCAATCCGGCGAATGTAAGATTGGTTGCCGTGGGGGTGTTCCAGAGTGAAGCGCCGAAGTTCAGCCTTACAAGTTTTGTGTCGCTGCAAACGATCCCGTACCACTGACCATTGTCTTCCTTTACCTGGATCCCTTCCTGGCTGAAAGAGATCGCGCCAAAGGTTCCCAGGTTGGTCCAGCTGACAGGATTATTTTTAAAACTTGTGCCATGAAAATAACGCACCACGCCAACGCCCTGGCAACTGATGAACGAAAAGCAGTCGTTGCCTTGTTTTACAAGTGTAAGATATGTCGGGATGTCGAGCAGGTTCCCCGGATTGCCGATATTCAACCCGGAAGGGTTCTGATTGGCATTTCCCGAACAGAAATTCCAGTACCAGGTGGTTCCGCCAACTGTGGTATTTGTAAGGGTAATGAGTTCGCCGGTACAAACAGTATCCGGCGACAGAAAACCGGCCACCTGGGCCGAAAGATCAGGAACTGGCAGGAGCAGTGTCAGACAACCGGTCAGGAAACCGAGCAGCGGTCTTGAAACATTCATGAGAAGGATCAGGTCAATTAAACACTGTAAAGATAGAAATAAAAACGGATGTTACTGTTGCAGATATGCTATGGATAAGTCCCTATTTGGGATTTAGACCCGGATAATTTAAAATTAGGTTATCAGCAAACCATTCTGTACCTTTGAGAACGAAACAAAACCCCAAAAACCATGCTACTATGAAAAAACTCTGTTTTACGATGTTGGTCCTCATGACAGCCATGATGTGTACTGCTCAAAGCGCTTCAAAAACCAGTATCTCCGCAGTCCGGCAAACCGGTAGCAGCGGCTTGCCGGATGTCTCTTCTTCGATCATCGGAGCGGAAAAAATCAACCCTTCTTCCAGCATGACATTCACCTGTGGCACATCCACTGCTACAGACGCTGACGGCAACGTTTACAGCACCGTGCAAATAGGCGACCAATGCTGGTTGGGCGAAAACCTCAAAGTAGGTGTTATGATCCCAGGCAGCACGGGCCAAACAAACAATGGCATCATTGAAAAGCATTGTTATGGAGACAATCCTTCCAATTGCAACACCTATGGGGGCCTTTACCAATGGAATGAGTTGATGCAGTATGCCGGGGATGGACCAAAGCAAGGCATTTGCCCGGTTGGCTGGCATATACCTACCTCTGCTGAGTGGACGTGGCTTAGCTATCTTTTGTTGAATGATGCAGGAGGACGAATGAAATCAACGGGCACCTTTGAAGCAGGCACGGGTTTGTGGTACGCACCGAATACTTTAGCCACCAATTCGAGTGGTTTCAATGCCCTGCCCGGAGGCTGGAAAAATGATCAGGGAAATTTCGCCAGTCTGGGTTTCGAGACCTTCTTTTTTACTTCTTCAGGCTGGTATTACTGTTGCGCATATTTCGTGCGATTGAGATATGATGACGCATTAATGTACTCAAACTATACTTGGTATAGCAACAGTTCGAGTGTCCGGTGCCTCAAAAATCCGGCGACCTTGCCCACTGTATCCACCTCATCAATTTCAGCAATTGCGGAAGCCACCGCTGTTGGCGGAGGAAATGTTACGAACGACGGCGGTGCCGATATTAATGCCCGCGGCGTGGTTTGGAGTACCACACAAAATCCGACTGTTACGACCCATGAGGGTATCACCACAGATGGTACGGGAACGGGCGAGTTTACCAGCAATCTTACCAGCCTCGCAGCCAAAACAAGATATTACGTTAAAGCGTATGCTACCAATAATATTGGAACATCTTATGGTCTTCAGGTTGAATTTATGACCGCTATTCCCTCCATCCTGGCACTTTCTGGATTGACCATCAATACAGGTACAGTCACCTGCTTCGATGCCACACAATCTATCACGGTTTCCAACTTTACTGTTAAAACAGGAGGAAACGCAACTTTTATATCCGGTGGGAACATCGTGTTGCAACCGGCCACAACGGTTGAAAACGGAGGTTACCTGAGGGCATCTATTACCACCAACGCCGGCTACTGCCTCCTAACGAAAAGCATGCTGACGATAAATGAAGAGGAACTCCCAAAGGAGATGATAACCATGGAGATGAAAGAAGCATCAGCGTTATTTACCGTGTCCCCGAACCCTGCTACCAGTGCCTTTACACTTGAGGTATTTGATTTTGAAGCGGCTCAAACCATACAGGTTGAAATTTACAGCATGATGGGAGAACGGGTCATCCAAACCAGCGTAATTGGTCAGAAGCAATACAAGTTCGATGTAACAGACTGGCCTAAAGGTGTATATATAGTCCGTGTGATGGCAGGTAATAAAATGGGTGTAGAGAAACTGATCAAACAATAGTCCTTTGTCCATGATATTTCGGCAATAAGCCTAAAAACAAATAATTGCTGAAAACTTTTCATCTGTATTAAAAAATGCCGTATCTTGCGAACTTATTTCAATTTTGTTATAGTGCTGATTTGCAACCTTATTTCCCCCAATATATATGCCAATAGCAATATTGGTCCCTTTTTATTTAACTAACCTTTATTTATTAACCTAAAATTCAAAATTATGAGAAATGTTACCAGAACGCTGAAATCATTGATGCTGCTTGCAGTGTCGATGTTTGTCTTCGTTTCTTTTGGGTTTGCACAGCAGACAATGCTGTTGACCGAAAGCTTTGAGACAGGTAGCGGAACAACTCCTCCGGCCGGATGGGCTCTGGAGCAGGTTACAGGCACCACCCTTGGTGTGAGCTTTGTAACTTCCAGTACTTATCCTACGATTTCGACTGCTTACGATGGAACGAAATTTGCCATGTACAATTCGTTCAACATCTCCAGTGGCTCGACTCGTATGAAGAGGACTACTGCCATGTCTACCACCAACAAATCCTTTATCATGGTTGATTTTGCCTGGTTCGAAGATCCCGGCTATTCGACCAGCGCTGATAAAGTTGATGTACAGTGGTCAACCAACGGTACTACCTGGAATACGGCAGGCACCTACAACCGCTACAATGCTGTAGCCGGCTGGAAGGTCAAGAACATCGTACTTCCAAGTGGCGCCAATAACCAGGCAACACTTTATGTTGCCTTCCTGTTTACTTCTGCCTATGGCAATAACTGCTCCATGGACCTGGTACATGTTACCGCCGGCCCTGCCGCACCTCCCGCAGTTGTTACCATTGGTACAGGTACCGTTTCTTCACCTTATCCTTATACAACATTCTGGATGGGTGGAAGAACACAAATGCTGTTTACGGCTGCTGAATTAACCGCTGCCGGTGTTTCCGCCGGAAACATTTCATCTGTTGGGTTTAATGTAATTTCTTACTCAACCCAGGTGATGAATGGTTTCAATGTGAAATTTGGCGCAACAGCACTAACCAACCTCACCGGAGGTTATGTGAACGGCTTAACATCAAATTACACCACTGCCTATGCAGTTCCAGGAACCGGTTGGCAGACCATTACCCTCACAACCCCTTTCAATTGGAATGGTACCTCGAACATGATTGTTGAAATTTGCTATGCAAATACAAGCTATACAAGCTATTCTTATGTAAATTCAACAACTCTTGCTGGTATGACTGCCGGACATTATGCAGACAATCAGACCGAATGCAGTGTTGCAACCAATAATGCACCTACATCGCGCCCCAACATTCAATTTGGTGTTCCTGCAAGTACCCCGGGTGCTTTGATGGGATATGTGAAAGATGTAAATACCCTTGCCCCGATTGCCGGAGCAATTGTAGTAGTTGGTACAAAAAGGGATACCTCCCGTGCCAATGGTTTTTATATGATCTACAACCTGCCTTCAGGTGCAGTTACTGCTAACTGTACAGCCCCCGGTTACATCAACGGCTCAGGATCTGGTACGATTGTAACAGGTGTTGCCACGAGTCTTGATATTATGATGGCACCTGGTCCCAAAGTTGGTGGAACCGTTACCGATGCTTCTACCGGAGCTCCGATCGTTGGCGCTACCGTTACTGTTGGTACTGGTGCGAATGCTGTAACAACCTATACGATTGCTGGCGGTACCTATCTTACCCCGCTGCTCTCGTTGTCAGGTGCTACACCGATCGTGATCGGAAAAACAGGTTATGATAACTTCACCGGCTCAGTGAACCTGGTTCCCAATACAACGGCTACCCAGGATGCAGCTTTGTTGCCCACTGCCGTTCAGCCTGGTCCTTTTACCGCTGTTTTAAACAATCCTACCACACCAACCGCTGTGAACCTTAACTGGGGAGTTCCCCAGGGATTGTATCAGGTGATCTATGATGATGGTACACAGGATAATTTTGCCATCTGGGCCACTGCCAACAACCTCAATGCTTTGAAGTTCACCCCGCTGGGATGGCCTGTCAAACTGATTGGTGGTAAAGTGAACCTCGGAGTGGCTGCCAATTACCCCGCAAACGCCCTTCCGCTGACCAAATTCAAAATGATGGCTTACAAAGCCGATGGTGCAGGTGGTGTTCCGGGAACCGTAATCGACAGTGTTGAAGTGACCCCGACCGGATTTGGCTGGGCTGATTTCTCATTTGCTGCTCCTATCACCATCAACTCAGGCGATTTCTACCTGGTGATGAAACAGGGTGGCATTCCTCCCCACGCAGCCGGCATTGGTGTTGACTTAACCAATACCCAATTGCGCAGTTATTCAAAATTTGTGACTGGTGGCGCCCCATGGATTCCTGCCGCTGGTAACTTTATGATGCGTGCCATCCTCCAGGGTGTTGGTGGTCCGTTGTTAACTGACAATCAGTCAGCCAACAAAGAACTCATCACTGCTTCTGCTCCTGCTGGCCTCATCTATGAGAAACCAGTTGCTACAGTTACCGGTTACGAAGGTGTTGCTGATTATCAGCCTTTGGCTATGACCTATCAGGTATGGCGCCTCTTACAGGGACAAGAAGGTAACCAAACCCTCTGGACTTCCATCTGGACCGGCAGTGTTAACACAACAGTTGACAATGGCTGGCCTGCTCTGCCAAACGGTGCATACCGCTGGGCAGTAAAAGCCATCTATTCCCCTCCGGGACAGCGTCCTTCTGCACCTACGTTCTCGAACGTGATCGGAAAAGGCTGGATTGCCAATGTGAACGTATGTGTTTCTCTGACCTGCGCAGCCAATGCAAAGGCCGGAACCATGGTTAAACTTACCAACACTGCTTATCCTGATACCAATTATACCAAAACAACTGATACATCAGGTTGT
>CAIQUS010000089.1 GCA_903875045.1 uncultured Bacteroidales bacterium | reverse complement strand
TGCTGAAGGCTTAATCCTGCTGCACGACACACAAGAGCATACCATTGAGGAGGATGGAAAGGTTATCCGGGTCATGCCTGTATGGAAATGGCTGCTGAAATAAGTCAAACTTTTCCTTTTTTCTGCTTTATAAGATAGAAATCTGAAAATGAAAAATTTATCTGAACTATTTGAATCAGACAGGATTATTCCGGAAAATAATATTTTTTCAACCAGATTTTAAACATGGGGTCAAGAAACACACCGGTTCCCTGCATAGTGTCAATTATCTCCTTATCGGTCAAAGCCTGTTTTATCCTGCTTACATTTGCGGATGTTCCAAGCTGGTATTTTTGGATGGTTTCCTTTGAACTGAAATGGGTTTCTTCATTGATCAGAGCCCTGAGATAATTTACCTGTGTCGTACTCAGCGATTCTGTGAGATTTTGAAATAAAAGACTAAGCTGCAACGTAAGCGAATCGAGTGACTGATCAATCACCTGAGCTGTCATTTTATGATCACATCGCAGCCAGCATAATTGTGCCAGTTGCTGAACATAATAAGGATGATTGTCAAGCAATTCTGCAATCCGGGAAGATAGTTCGGGGGCGATTTCTTTGCCCGTTGCACGAAACCGTTCAGTGATATATTTCTCCCAGTCTTTTGTTGAAATTTTTTCAATGAACATAATATCCCCGAATTTATAAAAAGGCATGGAAGGGGAGGTGAAAACCTGCATCAACATGTGGCGTTTACTTCCAAACAGGCAATAAGATACATCCTGATGCTTTTGCCAGCGGGACCGCAATTGTTTTTGAAAAGCCACAGCATCGGTATAAAATCCAATATTCTGGAATTCATCGATGCAGATTATTATTTTCCATCCTTTTGATCTTGCGATCTGTTGTGGAAGATCCAGTATTTCGTCGGGTTGTTTTTTAACCTCACTCCAATTCAATCAAAGGGAGAATTCCTGAAAATGATCGGGTGAGAAGCTGATCTTTGGAATCCATTGTTTGAAAAAATCCTTTGTGAAAGAAATAATTTCCTGAAGTTTTGTGGCAGTTCCCCTGATAACCTGTTCGGCCAGATTACGGTAAAAATCTTCTTCGGATCTGACATTGAACAGGTCGATGGAGATGATCTTTATTTTTTTATTCTCGTGTTGATGCCGGATACAAAATTGTTTTTCAAACGGATGATCTCTTCGGTCCTGTTGGTGAAGTCATCCCCAATGGCCAGTTTCCCGAAGGTAAAAGGTGTCTCCATAATCTGTTATTTTAGACAACGACAGCTAACATTTTTGTAACTAACAAATATGTAACTAACTAATATGTGAGATTTATCAAAGTTAGCAAACCCAAAGAATAAACGGATTGGGCAGGTTTTGGGCAAGTTTGGATCAATCGGAATTTCTGGGGGGGGAGCTTTGACTGTAACTGTTACAGCCGCTCTGGCACAATAGAAGGCTTTGAATAAACATCCAGTCCCCCTTCAACTAATGCAGGCAAACGCCTTTAGTATGATCCTGAAAGATTCTTCCCTGCAGGATGCTGTTGAATTTACTTCGTAATTACGAGTTTAACGGTTTCCATGGCATCTTCGGATGTTATCCGTACAAAATAGACTCCATGTTGGAGATTCGGCAGTGAGAATTCATATTTCATCTCTTCTGACAAGCCACTGGTATATAATCTTTCACCGGTCATGCCGTAAATATCAACTCTTTCGTTTCCGGATAATTTCTTTCCGGAAAACTCAAGCGTAAATTTACCGGTTGACGGATTCGGGTAGAGTTTTACATACGATTTCCGGGAAATTTCAGGCAGTTCGTCATTGCCGGTTGCTGTTGACACCATTGATGGAGCAGGTGGTCCGCAATAATTTGTGCCGATTGATCCCTTCATATAAGCACCCAAATTTACCTTTGTTCCGGGCAGATAGAGAATATTATGTCCTGCAACCATTGTTACACTTCCCGTGAGATCAACAATGAATGTCGTTCCATTACCTGCAACAGTAATTTTATTGGTTGCACTATAACATTTTACTTCATTCCCGGAAACGGTTCCGGTTACAGTGATATCTCCGGTAACCCCGGTAACTTCCATAACCACTGCGTTTGATGTGGCAATAGTGAGTGGAACACAGGGAGATGTGGAGGAGATAACACAGACAACATTGTCTGTATTTACCGGAGCATACGTGAATACCGGGCTGTTGGTTCCAACGTTGAAACTGTTTACTTTCCATTGATAAGAAACCGTGGCCCCCGGGTTAACCGTTGTCGCCGTGAATGTCACAGGTGATCCGGCTGCAGCAGGATTTTCTGAAGCCACAATCGTGATGCCTGCTGCAACGGAAGGATAGACGATGATCGTGGTCTGAGCTGAGCTCGTACAAGAAAAATCGCTGGTGTACGTGTAGGTAAGTGTGTGCGTTCCGGCGGAAGGATCAAACGAATTACCCGATACACCCGTACCACTCCACACGCCACCTGCCGGAGAACCTGAAAGTAAAATATCGGCAGCATCTGCACAAACAGGTCCGTAAGTGCCGGCAACAACAGTTGGCAAAAGATTCACCGTTACATTCTTTACAGTTGGCGCAGAAGCGGGGCAACCGCTGGTGTTTTTG
>CAIQUS010000088.1 GCA_903875045.1 uncultured Bacteroidales bacterium | reverse complement strand
GGTTTGCTCCGAAATGAGTGGCACGGTTTACTCCGGAATCACTGGCATGGTTTACACCGGAATCACTGGCACGGTTTACTCCGAAATGAGTGGCATGGTATAGTCCGAAATAGTCACCATATGTGTCTTTATAACTGCCAGCATCATTAGCATACCAACAATAACCAGGAGTTGTTAAATCACGCCAGTTTAAATTATCTGTCACCAGAGGAATAGATGTACCATCATTAAATTTAGTGGTTTTCAGGTTTTCAATCATCCAAACCTGTGTTCCTATCTTAATTGTGTCATATACATTACCATCTATGTCTTTAACTATTGTGGGAGTTGAAGGCAGATTACCATTATCCTCTTTCTTCGTACAGCTGATAATACAAACTAAAGCGACTCCCCATATAGCTACTGAGTATACCCAATTTTTCGTTCTTGATTTCATCTGTTTATTTTTACGAGTTAGTATTCTGTAATTCTTGTTGCATAAATTGTCGACAAAAAAAAGACGTGGACAAACGCTTATATGATCCAGAGGTGCCGCCAAGCACCCACAACAACCAATAAGGAAAGCCCACGCCGTAGCATGAGCATTCACTTATTATTCTGTTGTTGTTGAAATTTTGGCGGCTTCCTGAATCAGAACAAAAGCAAACGCTATATTTTTATGTATGTATTGTTCTTACGTCATTGATATTTGTTTAACAGTGTAAATATACTTTCTTTTTATTCAATAAAAGCAGAAGGTCTCATCTACATAACATAATATTTTCAAAAGCATGTTTCACAGCAAGATAGAATGAAAGTAGACGAATATATTATTGTTTGTTGAATCTCTTTTAAAGGTAAACTTCGGTTAAGTATATTCATAATGCTGAACATTACTGTTTGACAATCTTCATCGTTTCAGCCTTATCACCAGTAATCACACGGATAAAATAGATTCCAACTGGCTTATCTAACAATGAGAACTCATGCTTCCGCTCACCATTCAATTTTGTCGAAAGCAACTTTTCCCCCCATATTCCATAGATGTCAACCATGACCTTATTAACTGAAACATCCCCTGTTAATTCAAGGATAAAATTTCCTGTTGTGGGATTCGGGTAGACTTTGAAATATGATTTTACTGAAACTGTAGTTGGTTCTTCTTGACTTGTAAGAACTGCTGGCATTGACGGTGTAATGCACCATGGACCCGTAGGAGCAATGTAACCCCACAGATACCCCCCTGATTGAACCATTGTATTTGGCAGGTAAACTATATTTTGTCCTGCTATCATGGTTGCACTACCACCGCTTTGAACTGAAAAGGAATTCCCGTTTCCTGCAACTGTTATCGTTTGTGTTGCATTATAACATTTTGATGACCCAATGGGGACATCAATGTTCGTCAACACCTGATTGAGGTTATATACGGTTACAAAACTATAAACATCCTTGTTCTGATAAGAAGCATGCAGAATGGTTGTTCCTATAGCCAACCCTTGAATAACATTCCCGGCATTCCATGATGCGATGTTTGGATTTGCTACCTCGTATACTATATTGCTAAGTTGGTTAATATTCCGAAGAGTTGAATCGTTAAAATATCCAAATAGCGTCACTGATGCTGACTGACCCTGCTGAATATATATATTATCTGTGAAAAATGTCAGACTATCCAGTGGAACAGTAGGGGTTGAGAAGATATCAAGGGTGTCTGATCCAACGAATCCAGTTGCATCATAACCCATTGCAGTTATTTTTATTAAGCCTGCAACATTATTTGGAACAGGATAATGAAAGGTTGCTGAATTGACCAGCGTGTCAAATAACCTTGTTCCTGTATTTTTGTTATTAACCATGAGCAGCAAATGATTTACATTTGGCGCACCAATGACATCAATATGCACTGTGTCTCCTTCTGAACAGATAAAGCCAGGTGAAGGACTTGTAATATCAACCAATCCCGTTCCAACGTTTGGTAAGATGCTGTAAATCGGCTCTCCAGTTGAAGATGATATTGCCGGGGAGAATGTTGGCGTTATTTGTGGAGGGTTAAAGCCGTTAACATTCTGATCGAAATATACACTGTTTGCAGGGTTTTCATCAAGCAATAGTTTTATTGTATTAATTACTGAACTGTTTTCTGTTGAAAAAGAATGCATGATTCCTGTCTCAAAACTAAAGTCATTCAACCCTCCTTTTTGAGAATTTGTTGGGACAACCATGTCATTCGGTGTGTGGGAAAAAATATCATCAATGAAATCCTGCACGTTAAATACCGCACTTGCAAGTGCAGCATTAATTAGCACGGTCCGTTCATCATCATCTGTCGAAACAAAATCACTAATTAGCGAGGTAGTTTGTATCGCATGACAAGGGACAATATGGTTATTGAGTGACGAGCCATTTAACGATGCAATGGCTGTACTTGTGCATTGTAAGTCATCAACAGCTCCGCCATCACAAGGCTTGCCTTCACGAGTAAGATACATTCTCGCCAGAATCGCAGCAATATTATTACTTAATAGAAAGCTTGCTATTTGAGTTCCGGAATGAGGTGTATTGAGGGTTAAAAGTTTATGAATATCACCCCTGTAGCAATTCGTTGTTATTCCGTTCGCACAATCATTATTCTGCAAATACAGCCGTGAAAGAATTCCTCCCATACTATGAGCAATTATATCAACCTTACCTGCAGAGTATTTCATTAAAAGCAATCCATTGAAGTGGTTGTTGATTTCCTCTTTAATTACATTAGAATTTGTAGAGAAGCTGGCTGCATGTGTCTTGGTATATCCAAAATTACGCAGTAAAGTTCTATTGTATTTACCTGAATTACGCAAATTCTCATCGATGGTATTCATACTTCCAATATCACCCCAAAGTCCATGCACTAAAAGAACAGGCGCCCGATAAATCTGAACGGGTTGCGAATAAATAACGTTTCCATCAGCAGAATTGACAACCTGGAGGTTATCTGATCGATATAATCCTGAAATGTTGAGGTATTTGGGGTGGGTGAATTTTGCGATAACAGTATTCCCGTTATATGTATAGTCCGTGGTGACAAACCAACCCGTGAAGTCTGTATTGTTTCCAAGGGGATCACTCATCATATTGAATACGATGTTGGAAGTGGTAACACTCGGATCATTGTTGATGAACTTTACGGTGGTTGCCTTGCTGCCATCAGCACAAATTTTAACAGGTGCTGTAGCCCCTTGGTTAATATCATGCTCATCAAGAGTTTGCTGTTTGATTTCAGAATTGTTTTCAGGTTTAGTGTAGAATCCGATCCTGCTTATTGGATTGGTTCCCCCAATTCCTGTTGCCGTAAAAGTGACATTCCCATTGGCAGCATTTGATGTAACTGTAAACGTGGTGTTGTAAGTTTGTAACCCTGAAGGAAAAAAGGAAACAGAAATTGGTAGAGAATGATTGGGGAGGATGTCACTTCCATTTTGCATGAGCACAGTGAATGCCCCTGTAGGAGAAGGTGTGATATTGTTTATCGTAATGACAGAGGAGGTATTGTTATATAAAAACACAGGCTTATCATTCATGCTCCCTTGCATTACGGTTCCAAAATCCAGATTACCGGATACACTCAGTCCAATGGTATTCTGAACACCACTGCCAGAGATAGGCATTGTATTTGACCCTGATCCTGCGTTTGAATTAACCGTTACGACACCAGAGTATGACTGAACCGCTATTGGGGTAAAAGTTACCATTACGGTTTTACTGGTCCCAGCCGCAATGTATCCACCGTTCCAGTTGCCTGTATATCCATTTGGATAGGCAATAGAACTAACTGAAATGTCAATACTTCCTGTATTGCAGATAGTGAAGTAAAGCTGGGCAGTGTGATCAATTACAACATTGCCAAAAGATAGATTACCCGCTAAATTGACCGCTGCGCCAGTAGCATCTTTGAGACAATGGACACTACATCCGATTACCTTGTAGCTGTTGGGCATTTGTATATAAGCGCCATTGTAGTATAAGCTTTGCCCCCACGAGGTTGTCCAGGAGAATTCCGAAGACTCCGAGGAAGACCAGAAGATAGCATAGTACCCCGCATCGTTAAAGCTCCCATTATAATGCCGGTAACCGCCAGGAAGAGCTGTAAATCCACTTGTATTAGTTGCCCCAGTATTTGGGCTTTGCCAATGGGTTAAGCCGGTTTCTTTCATCTTTCCACCTGATATACCTCCTCCTCCCAGATAATTCGTGAGTGAAGTCCATTCATCATACTTGGGAATATGCCAACCTTGTGGGCAAATGCCGATGGTACCTTCACTGGTGGAATATTGCATCATTTCGTTCCATTGATACAATCCTCCATAGATATCACAGTTCGATTCAAGGTTGTCAAAACAATATTTTTCAATTACTCCATTATTAGTTTGATCTTGGAGTCCGTTAATTTTGGTCCCCACATTCAGGTTCTCTTTGAACCAGCATTGTGTACCAATTAGAACAGTATTATAAGTTTTACCGGAATATGAAACAGAGGAAGGACAAGTTATTCCAGTATTTTCCAGATATAATGACTGGATTTCGCTTGAACTTAAGGCTCGGTTATAAATTCTGATATCATCAAGAGTACCATTAAACCAACTATTCCAGGCCCCGTGATGGCCAATATGCAGGTTTAAAATTGATCCTCCAAATGAGTACGAAGTCGTTATGGTTGCTTGAAGTTGACCATCAAAATACACACTAAACATTTCATGATTTCGAATACCAACAATAAAATGCCATACTCCATCATTGATAGGACTTGTTGTTATAGCATCAATCTTATACCCTTGGTCATCAGCACTTATAACTCCTTTGTCATCTTGCATCATTAAAGTAGGCCAATCTGTACCATCATCAAGGTGACGTCTTGTCAAAATAACACACTGACCATTAATTGTGGTTTTCACCCAAGCACATTCAGTTAGGACTTCTGGATTGTTTGGGATGCCAGTGGAGAGGATATCAATATAGTTGGATCCATTGAATGAATAGGCGCTATTTGAATTTCCAAATCTATCATTGACCAATGTTGCTCCATAAACGGTCCCATTGTTTCCATTTCCACTTGCATCATTGGCGTTGCCATTAAAGGGATACCATGCAACAAGCCCATTGGTTGGGATTTGAGCAATGCCAATAATACTCACTACAAAGAAAATCATTAGCAATAGACAGTTTTTCATATAAATTGATTTGTTTGAGAACTACCTGGCTGAAAGGAATGGGGATATCAAAATGAATAAATTCGAGGGTGCAATATAATGAACAAATGAATGGCAGTCAATAAATTTAATCATTTACATAACATAATACTCCTATATTGCTGAATACTATCAATATAGAAATCACTTTTATATTCAATGATACGTAAAACAGATACAGTTTTTCACTCTCTATTCAATAAAAGAAATTGTAAATTGAAGTCCAAATTACTTATCTTGTATTTGATTATGAGGACAATAACATGACTGAACCTGTTTTAAAGCAATTGAATTGAAAAGATTCCCGAAGTGGACAAACCTACCTCGGGAACCATTTACATGACTATTTCAGACCTTGATAAGCCTTTCAAACACCTTCTGTGTGTACTGCGCAGATAACCCACCCAAAACAATAGATTTCATCTTTACCTCATCATTTCGGAAATTCTTCTGGTTCTGGAAGTAACCAGCAACTGCATTATAAACTCCATAACCAGTACCACGGATATTGTCAATTTCCGATGCTTCCTGGTAATACTGTACAACTCCATCCACCATATTCGATTTTCGGGTAGAAAGTTCAATGTTTCCAGTCAGTGCCAGTGTTTTAATCTCCTCTTTATTCAGGAAAGCTCTCGTAATGATGGATTTCATATCCTGATCCGATACTCGTTTATCATACAGCAGCCGAAATGCCACCTCCAATTGATCCAGGTATTTTGAGTGCATTCCCATGACCAGTGCTGCTTCCACAAACCGTTCCTTCACATTTTGGGTGTGCTTGATATAAACACGATTAGGTAACTATTCACCCCCTACAAATGTAGGGCATTAATTTGGGAGAGAGAATGCAAAGGATTCAGATTATTTTTAATCGCAGTGTCAATAATCGATCGCAGGATTGCAAAAGACTCAGCACCGTTGAAAGACTTGAACTGGC
>CAIQUS010000087.1 GCA_903875045.1 uncultured Bacteroidales bacterium | reverse complement strand
CCACTCCGAAAAGTCGTTTATTCATCAAATCACCATTTAAAAAATTGTTAAACCGCAAAGAACACAAAGAAGCCGCAAAGAGCCGCAGAGATAACTCACAGATAACTATAACTTTGCGGTCCTTTGCGAAAAAGCTCTGTGGCCCTACTGCGGTTAAATTATTTGTTAGCAGACTTATCGGAGTACCCTCAATATTGAATAGTGAGAAAACATTTCCGTAGTTTGATATAAAATATTACCTTTCAGGCAAAATAACCCCGGCCCGGCCTCCCCAACAGGGAGCGGAGGGGGCTAACATGAATTTGCTCCAGATTATTCGCCGGTTTGTCCCCATCCTGCTATTCACCTGCTCCCAGGTTCTTTTGCCTGCACAGGAGGAGGTGATGCGTTTTTCCCGTCTCACCCGGGATAACGGACTACCTTCCAACCGTGTGCGTTGTGTAATCCAGGATTTTCAGGGATATATATGGATTGGAACAGATAACGGTCTGGTGAGATATGATGGTCGCAACACCACCGTATTCAGGTCTGACCGGGATGATCCCTCTTCGGTAATTGATAACTGTTTCAATGCATTGCTGGAAACACGCGATTCGTTGTTGCTGATCGGTGCCATCGATGGGATTTCAGTTTATAATCCATTTTCAAGAACATTTAAAAATTACTCTGTATACCTCAAGGGGAATGAGTGGTTTCCAGTTAAAAGCATTGTATGTTTTTTTGAAGATCCGGATGGAAGCGTCTGGATCGGGTCTGAAAACGGATTGGTTTATATGAAACGGAATCCGGTTGAGTTTACCTGTTTTTCTCTCAGAAAAAGTGTGCATAAAAGTGACAGGGAATACCTGTTTGACTTTATTACCATGATCATCCAGTATCCGGGGGACAAGGATAAATTGCTCATTTCAACCCTGGGCGGATTGGTTCAATTCGACAAGAAAAGTGGAACCATTTCCCATGATTACAAAAAAATCATCAATAACATGACCGGCATCATTGCCCTGAACCTGGATGCCGGACGTTATCTCTGGAACTGTGGCTGGGGTAACGGATTGAACTGCCTCGACCTTAAAACCGGGACCTGGCAGGAATTTCCCTATCATGCACAAAGCCCCATCAGCATTGTCGGCATTACCAAAAAAAACAGGAATGAGTTCTGGCTTGCAACAATCAACCACGGGCTTGGCGTTTTTAACAAAGCTGACCACTCATTCAAATTTCATCAAAAAATTGCCGGTGATGAAAATTCCCTGTTATCCAATACAGTAACAAGCATTAAATATTTTAACAATAAAAAAGATTTGTGGATTATCGGCGATGACGGGATCAATATCCTGAATCAGCAGTACCGATCCTTCCGGAATGTGGCCATTCCCTTTGCGAACAATTATTCAAGCTCTTTTTTCAGGGACAGGGAAACCGGACATTTATATGTTGGCTCTGCAAATTGTCAAGGGCTTTTCGACTGGGATGAAAAGAAGAAAAGCTGGCGTATCATACCACCCTCTTCGAATCCCGGAAGAAACGGGTTAAGTATTCTCACTCTTTTCAAAGATTCAAACTCCACTTTATGGCTTGGAACGGGTTCGGGTCTCTGGTTTCTTTCTCCGGGCAGCAGGAAACTGATGCCATTCCATACATCGGATGGCAACCCTTTGCCACTGAAAAATCCAACGATATATACCGTCATGGAGGACGAACAATCCAATTTATGGATAGGGACACAAAGTGAAGGCGTGATAAAAATAGACTCCTCACGATCCCGGATCACCCATTATCAACACGATCCGAATGATCCTTTCAGTATCATCAATGGGGGGCACATTCTTGCCATTTGTTCCGATAAGTATAAAAATATATGGTTTGCCACCGACAACGGTGTAAGCATCTATGACCCGGAAAATAAGAACTTCCATAACGACATCATGGATTCCCTGCTGCAATTCGGGGTAACCAAACGCTGGATCAATGGCATCGTACGCGACACACTCGGGCGTATGTGGGTTATTGCAGACGCATCGGGTTTACTTCGCGTTGACCAGCCGGTAAAAGGGCACTTCCGGTTTAAACTATTCAATATGTCGAACGGCCTGAATAATCCAACCACGGGCAGGATGACCATGGATGTAAACGGCGGAATATGGATGATCAACTACGGGCTTCTGCATATCAACCCCTATAATGAATCCTTCCATCTTTTTGATGAACACAACGGGCTCACACGGCCATTGGGTTATGATGAAAGTCTTTACACGGATTCCGACGGAAATATTTACATTGGCGGCAAAGGCAAATTTGAAACAAAAAATATCCGGGAGCTTGATTATACGCCAATAACCATCAAACTACTGATCGAATCACTGGAAGTCAACGGAAAAAATGTTCCGTTGGGGAGCATTGCTGATCCCGGTCAACCACACATCCTGGGTGCAGATCAGAATAATTTATTAATCCGCTACACGGGAATCTGCTTCCAGGATGTAGAGCAGGTATTGTTCCGGTATAAGATGGAAGGTTATGACCGTGACTGGATCATGGCGGGAAAGGGAAGGGAAGCACGGTACACCAACCTGCCTCCGGGAGAATACCGTTTTGTATTCCAGGTGTCGAACCGTGGGATCCGGCTCGACCAGGAATCTTCGATATGGATCAACATACGTCCGTTTTTCTGGAAAACCTGGTGGTTTATTTCCCTGGTAATCCTGATGACAGGGTTTATACTTTTCAGCATATACCGTTACAGGGTAAAGGAACTGCTCAGGCTTGAACGGCTGAGAACCCGTATTGCCTCCGATTTGCATGATGATATCGGATCGACCCTGAGCAGTATTTCCATCCTCAGTGACATTCTGATTCAACAGGTGGATAATCCGCAATCGGCCAGAATGCTGGGCAGTATTGGTACCAATGCCCATAAGATGCTTGAAAAAATTGACGACATCATCTGGGTTGTAAACCCGACCAACGATAAATTCCAGAACCTCGGATTACGTATCCGCGAATTCGCAATTCCGCTGTTTGAGTCCAAAAACATCAGGCATGAAATCCGTTTTGACAAGCAGATGAACTCTCTTGCCTTGCCGATGGAAGTCAGAAGGAACATTTACCTGATCGCAAAGGAGGCCGTCAACAATGCTGTCAAATATTCTGAATGCACTTCGGTAAAACTTTTATTCAGACAGGAGCATCCGGGTCTCTACATGGAGATCATTGATGACGGAAAAGGGTTTAATCCTGAGGTCCTCACATCGCGCAATGGTTTAAAAAATATGAAACTAAGAGCTGGCCAGATCAATTCGGAATTTAAAATCACATCGTCGCCTGGGAAGGGGACGGAAATTATTTTGAGGGTGAAGTTGAAGTGAATGCCTCACCCCCCGGCCCCTTCTCCCCCGTGAGAGGGAGTGGATGGGTGTCGCAAACTCAAACCATATAATTATACAGTTGCATTTGCCTGCGCCAGGTTGTAATATTGCATGTCAAACATGAGATTTCAAAAATGAATATCAGGGTTTCCATATACGAAGACAACGATGCCTTGCGTGAAAGTCTCTCCTACCTTGTGTTGGGTACGCGAACCCTTGATTTGATGGGCGCATATCCCGATTGCAGTATGGTGATGGAAAACTGCGTTGTTGCCAAACCAGATGTCTCCTGATGGATATTGACATGCCGGGAATCTCAGGAATTGAAGCCACTGCCATGGTCAAGGCATCATTCCCCGAAATCAACATCATGATCCTCACCATTTTTGAAGACAAAAACAAAGTATTCGAAGCGCTGTGTGCCGGCGCTACCGGCTATATGCTGAAGAAATCCTCTGCGGTGGAGATCATTGAGGCCATTGCCGAACTGCACAATGGCGGCTCGCCCATGACCGGTGAAATTGCCCGGAAAGTATTTGAATTTTTCGCGAATCCCATCCTTGCCAAAAACAATGATTATGCGCTGTCATCAAGGGAGTTCGACATCCTGAAATGCCTCGTTGAAGGCGACAGCTACAAGATGATCGCCGACACATGCTTCATCTCCATGGGTACGGTCCGTTTCCACATCAACAACATCTACAAAAAGCTTCATGTCAACTCCAAGTCGGAGGCAGTGATTAAAGCGCTGAAGGAGAGACTTGTAAGGTAGCATATCTCTAATTATCTGGTTTTTTATGTTTATGGGTTGTCCCGGTAGAACTTTCTCTGCGGTTCTCTGCGCCTTCTTTGCGGCCCTCTGCGGTTAAAATTGATTTAAACGCAGAGAACCACAGAGTTTTGGCGCAGAGAACCGCGGAGTGTTCGCGCAAAGAACCGCGGAGGAGTTGATTAGATTTCATTTCCCATATATTGCTTAATCGGAAAAATTCAAAAAGGTAATACGAAAAATCAAAAAACTTAGCAACAATCCACAACTTTGTGACCGCGTGACCCTATGATTTCTTGACCCTGCTCGCATCCTTCACCCACCAAAACCCAGTCCTTTATCCGGTTGCGCTCCCCTCCTTTCCTCCCTAATTTTGATCAACTAATCCACAAGCTCTTTTACCATGAAAACCCTGATCTCTTTGCTTTTGTTTTTTTCCCTTATTGACAACTCAATGATAGCCCAGGTGGGCATCAATACCGGAACTTTCACTAACAAGGTTATCATGGAGAGCGGGGGCATCCTTCATAACCAGGGAACACTGGTGCTGAAAAAGAACCTGGAAAACCAGAACAGTGACACCAATTCACTCGGAACTGGCAGTATTGTTTTTTCAGGCTCGCTCAATCAATCCATCTTTGGACAGAATGTGATTCAGAACATGGAAGTAAACAACCCATCCGGGCTTACCATTGAGGGGAATACCCGGGTAAACGGAATCCTTTCACTCACTTCCGGAGTGATTGGCCTGGGATCTCAGCATTTTATTCTGGGTTCTGCCGCAACCATTACAGGGGTGCCTTCCGCTGCGAACATGGTGGATGCGACGGGTACAGGGCAATTGCAAAAGGAGTTCCCGGCAGGATTTACCGGAAGTTTCACTTTCCCGGTGGGCGATCAAACCGGAACGCCTGAATACTCCCCCGCAACGCTGAATTTTACCGGAGGAACTTTCCCGTCAGGCAGCTATATCGGCATCACCCTGGCAAACAATAAATATCCCGATACGACCATCACCGGAAATTATCTTAACCGTTACTGGACCCTCTCCCGGTCCGGGATTACCGGGTTTACCTGCAGTGCAGTCTTTCAATATACTGCCGCGGATGTGACCGGAACGGAAAACATGCTCTCTTGCACCAAAGTGAACCCGCTGCCCTGGGTTACCTATGGCCTTACAAACGCCACCACACATCAACTGGCAGCCACCGGAATCACGGCGTTCAGTTCTTTTACCGGGTTAAAGAGTACCACCACGCCGTTCAACCAGGAGCTGACCAACATCATCATTCCGGGCGGGGTATCGAACTGCTACGATGCCGTCCAGGTTCTTACGGTTGCCGGCAACGGCAATACCTTTATTGTGGAGGACCACGGCATAGTTACCCTGGTGGCGGGGAGTTCAATTTCAATTCTGCCTGGAGCCACCGTAAACGCCGGGGGCTACCTGCACGGGTACATCACAACCACCACAATCTATTGCGGGTCGATGTTTAATCCGCTTGTCGAAAATCCGGTACGCGGAGAGATGGAAACCACTGAATATGTGCAACATTCTGAATTCAAATGGATCAGAATCTTTCCCAATCCAACCACCGATTTTATTGTCCTTGAACTCAGTCAAACCGAAACACCCGTATCAGCCTATGTTGCCATTTACAATATGAACGGGCAGCAAATCCTTCATCAAACCATGAATGGGGAAAACAAAAAACAGTTTTCACTATCAGGTCAGCCAAAAGGGATTTACATGGTGCACGTGAGATTAAAAGAAAGGTCGGAGATTACCAAGATTATTAAAAATTAAACCTCTCATCCTATATATTAACTATGAAAACCGTATCACTTTTAATCGTAACAATTCTTGTAGTAAGCCGGGCGTTGTTTGCCCAGGTGGGCATCAATACGGATGGTTCTGCACCCGATAGTTCGGCCATGCTGGATATTAAATCCTCCGGAAAAGGAATCCTGGTTCCACGCATGAGTGATGTGGAGCGCGACGCCATTGCAAATCCTGCAACCGGACTACTGATTTTCTGCACAACCGACAATTTGTTTTACTCCAATACAGGCACACCATCAGTCCCTTCCTGGAGCATCGTCAGCAGCCAGTGGGTCAGGGACGGATCCGATATTTTTTATCCTGACGGAAATGTTGGTATAGGAACTTTGTATTCATCCCACAGGTTAATGGTCTCCAATACTGTTTCAAATAATGTGATTCGCCTTACCGGTATGGAAAGCTTTGGATCAGGTGCGAAATTAAACTTCGGCGATGTTGATTTTGTATATCTCAGTGAGGATGTTGACGACAACCTGCTCATCTATGCCAATGGCCGGACCTCCATCATGGGGGGTAAAGTGGGCATTGGCACTACCACACCGGATAATGCTGCCGCCCTGGATGTGTCTTCCACCCTGAGGGGATTCCTTCCACCAAGGATGTCAACGCTGCAGCGGGATGCCATCAGCAGTCCTCCTGCAGGATTGATGATTTTTAACACCTCAAGCAACAGTATTGAGTTTTATACGGGAACTGAATGGTTCAATATTGCCTATAATGCTCTTCCGGATGGTTCTCCGTGTCCGGCGATCCCATCTTTTTCATACGGCGGGCAAACCTACAACACAGTAAAAATCGGCCAGCAATGCTGGATGAAGGAGAATTTGAATATTGGTATCGCTCTTGTGGGAGGTTTGGACCAATCTGACAACAGCATTATTGAAAAGTATTGCTATAACAATATGCCCGCTAATTGCGATGTTTATGGAGGCTTGTACCAGTGGGACGAAATGATGGGGTACACTACTTCAAGCAATTCCAATCCCAGCGGAAGGCAAGGCATCTGCCCGGCCGGCTGGCATATCCCCTCCGATGCTGAATGGTGCCAGATGGAAAATTACCTGGATCCTACGCACAATTGTGGAATGTCAGATGGCACAGATGCCGGGGGAAAATTGAAAGAAACGGGAACGACGCATTGGGCCACTCCAAATACAGGAGCTACAAATTCCAGTGGCTTTAAGGGTCTTCCCGGCGGTTTCCGACAGGTTGTTGGAGCCGACGGTTTCTCCGCTATTTCAATTTTGGGCCCTTTTTGGTCTTCATTTGAGTCTACCTCAACAATGGCATGGTATCATGGTCTTTATTATCATGCCGCTTATTCTTCAAAGGTTGAGTACTACAAAACCTGTGGATTTTCTGTCAGGTGCGTCAGGAATCTTTGACGAAAACAGTGACGAAATGAAATCATCTGCCACTCAGCTCCAGAGGTGAAAGAGCAACTGAGTATTAAATTGAATTTGATTGGTTACAATAAACTTTCTAAAAATGAAGAAACTCATATTTGTTATTGCCTGTTTGATTTCCAATCTGTCCTTTGGACAATTAAGCAGTACAGTGACCGTAGGATCCGGCGGAGACTATCCCACCCTGCAACTGGCCTTCGACGCCATCAATGCTGGAACAATCACGGGCGACATCACCCTGAACATCATCTCGGATATTACCGACAACAACACGGCAACCTTGCAGGCCGGCTATGCACCGGCTTCCTACACCAGCGTCCTGATCCAGCCGACAGGCACTCCCCCGTCGGGACACTGGACACTGACAGCCAACATCTCCGGGGAGATGATCGCACTGGCAGCTGCAACGAATGTCACCATCAACGGGCAACTCGATGGGGTGTCGGGAGAATCCAATCTTTATCTGGTCAACAATGGCGCGGGAACGCCAACAGTTGCCGGGTCGGTCAGGTTTGAATATGGAGCCTGCCATAACCTGATCCAGTACGTTCATTTTGAATGCAACAGCCACACCAACGTGGGGGCCATTATCTTCAGCATTGGCGCAGGGGCCGGCCTGGGAAATAACAACAACATCATCGATCACTGCGACATTACCAAAACCCCGTCCGGGCAGCTGTTTACGGGCATCAGCTCCGAAGGGACCCCCGAAAACATACGGAACACGATATCCTATTGCAATATTTACGACTGGAATCTCCATGGAATCAACCTGCCCTCCCCCTGCGGAAGAGGCTGGCAGATTACCGGAAACAACTTCTACCAGACTTCTTCTTTTTCATCCCACGCCGACAATTATGCCATCCGGGTGATCAACGGCGACAGCCTCGCCATTCAGGGGAACCGGATCGGGGGATCACAGCCAAACGGTGGCGGAACAGCCTGGGTCAATACATATCTCCTTAATTCTACCTGTGGTATTTATGTGGAAGGTGATAATACCATGACAGCCTACATCGATGGAAACACCATTAAAAACATGGAGACCCACGGGCCGGCGTTCAGCGGAATTGAAGTCAAAGGAACCAATGCCATACTCAGTGGCAATCAAATCGGGGGATGGGGGGAAACAGCATCAGGCATTGTGGTGACCGGTATCGGTAAAATCTATGGGATCATTGCCACCGCCACATCAACCCCGGCCAATTTTGAAATCTCCTACAATGCCGTCAGGAATATCACGGCATTCAACCTGCTGGAGGATGAAGCTTTATGCGGGATTTACGTTTTCAGCGCTCCTGAGGGCAACACCATAACAATTTCTGAAAACACGATTGAGAACCTCGTTTCCCGCGGAAATTGCAGCGGTCCGCTGGTGCGCGGCATCGTAACTTCCTGCACTGCCGCCGCTTTGAGCATCAACGGAAACCTGATTTCGAACCTGATCAGCAACAACGGGGGAAGCTTCGCAACAGAGGTGCAGGGCATTGTGGTAAGCGGGGATAACGGCAATGCATCGGTAACAAAAAACAAGATTTACAACCTCCTGGATAATTGTACCGGAAATCCCTCCATTCACGGGATGGTTTTTAATAACCGGAATTGTCAGATTCGTGCGGTAAACAACATGATCTCCATTAAAAACGGTTTCAACCAAAATACGGTGACGATTTTCGGATTTTATGATCCCGGAACGTACGGTTCAGGCACGGAAAGTCATTTATACTATTATAACTCTGTATTTATCGGAGGCGTTAGTACCGGTAGTGGATTGACTTCATGCTATAACCGTGACGTCAACCTGCGATCCACCTTGATTAACAACGTGTTCTACAATGAACGGATGTCAGCGGTAATGAAAAACTATGCCGTGACAGTCAACTCCGCCGAAAGCACCGATTTTTACAGCGACCACAATGACCTGTTTACTTTATATGACAATATAGTCGGTTCAGTTACCGGTGGAACTGTTCCTCTGACTTTTGCCTCATGGCAATCTGCTTTTTCCCCGCCCCAGGATATGGCTTCTTTTTCTGTATTTCCCAATTTCCTGGATATTACAGATCTGCATATCGAAATGAATGCGACCCTGAACAACACGGCACTGGTACTTGTGGATGTGCCCGATGACATCGATGGCAACCCGCGGGATCCTCTTCACCCCGATCCAGGTATCAATGAGTTTTTATACAATAACTACACGGTCGGCGACGTCGGCACCTACCCAACGCTGGCGGATGCATTTGATGACATCAATGCCGGCACCATCACCGGAAATCTTTACCTCGAGGTCATCTCCAATATTGAGGACAACACCCAGGCCGTCCTGAACGCAAGCGGTACCGGGCCTGCCAGTTATTCCTCACTGGTCATCAGGCCGGGCGGGCCCATGCCAACGCCACCTTACGATTTCCGTTTACTCCGCGCCAACATGAGCGGACCAATGATCAAACTCATGGGGGCGTCCAATGTAACCATCGACGGGTTCAAGCCCGGGGATGAGTCGGAAAAGCGGCTGATCCTCCAGAATTCCAACGGGGGCGACACCCTGGGCTGGGTGTTCAGTTTCGTCGGTGGAGCAACTTCCAACATCATTAAAAACTGCCTTGTCATGGCCAACTGTAAAGGATATGCGGGGGCGATCCATTTTGGCGAATCGCTGGGGTCTCCTGTTGGGAATAGCTACAACACCATCGAAAATTGCGAAATAACATACGCACACTATTGGTTGGGGGTAGGGGGAGTGGGGGTGCTGAACAATGGCATCACCTGTGATACCCTTGAGCAAAACAACAATTACAACATCATCAGGAATTGTGCTATCCGCGATTGCCGTGGTTCAGCCATCCTGATCGGCCGGCCTGCCGATCCGGTCACAGGATGGAACCACTGGGGAAATGACGCATGGGAGATTACAGGGAATCACATTTATAATTCAGTCGATCTGCCATATTTCCGTCCATCTTACTACAACCCCTATTACAGGGATAGAAACGGCATTTGCATTGCCAGGGGGAATTCCCATTTTATTTCAACCAATCATTTCGACGGATCGGGGGATCAGGCGATGTCAGCAGCTATCAAAATATTCGGTGGTCAGAATAACTCGCCGGGCCAGCCGGTTATGATTCATGGGAATGTTATTTCAAGACTGGGTGGTCTTCAGTATGGGATATATGTTGAGAACCAGGATGCGAATATTGAATATGACACCATCGGCAGCCCATCGCTGGCAAACAATATTGTAACCACAGGACCAGTAATTGGAATCTATATTTATAATCAATACAGCAACCACACCGTTCATATCAATCATAATATTATTGCAAACATTACCACCGATGCAGTGTGGGGGAGCGGCGTTATGATGGCGGGGATCGGGACCAATCTCAATGGAACCTTCCTGGGCCCCGATTGCGAAATCAGCAACAATAGAATTTACAACCTGCATCTGTTTACAGGGCTGATGTGTCCCATATTTCCCTATGAACCTTCCACACCTAAAATAACCGGGATCCAGGTTTGCGGAGATAACCCAACCGTAAATGGCAACACACTTTTTGGACTGTTCAGTGTCGGTGAGAATTATACCGGAACGGTGGATTCCGTGGAAGGCATCTATGTCAGGTCGACCGGCAACAGCAAGATATTCAACAACATGATCTCCCTGGAACCTCCTCCCAGTGGCTATTCACACAGGTCACATTATGCCATGACCGGCATCCTGGATGTGTCGGCAGCGGGGGGTGTCAACGATTACTATTTCAACACAGTCAGTCTGTCGCAATCCTCATCTTTTATGAACTACAGTACGACCTTTTGTTTCAACAGACCGGGCAGTGCAGCAAACCACCTCAGGAACAATATCCTGTACAACAGCCTTCATTATGCCTACGCTGTCACACCCAATGCGAATTATGCCATCGGCGTCGGCAACCCATACTTATTCGGGAGCAACCACAATGACCTGTACACATTTGATCCGAACCAGTTGGGATCAAACGGGTACGGGAGTTCCAACCTGAATTTTACAGGCTGGCAGCGGTCGTTCTATATGTGGCAGGACCTGAACTCTGTTTCCATTGAACCCGTTTTTGCTTCGACAACTGATTTGCACTGTACGGGGCCGGAAGAGCTGGATAACAAGGGTATCTGTGTTCCAGGCATCAATACAGACAAGGATGGGCTTCCAAGGGAAAATCCGCCTGATGTCGGAGCCAACGAATTCTCGCAGAAAGTCTATACGACATGGCTTGGCGGAACTGATCCTTTCTGGGATGAACCCTCGAACTGGTCAACGGGTCTTATACCAACAGCTCTTGAAAACGTGAGACTGACGTTTTCCGTCAATAACCCGACGATTCGTAATGCCGGTGCGACCTGTAAGGATCTGCTGATCAACCCGGGAGTAACACTGACTGTAAACCCGGGAAAATATCTCGATGTAATGGGAGATATTGTTTTGATGAAATTCTGCCCGTAAGGCTTTGTCATCCCAGGATGAAGAAATATTCTTGCCCGAGCCTTTATTTTAATTTGATCAACCTGACCGTTTTTGTTTGTTCCCCGGCTGACAACCGGCAAAAATAGAACCCGGAAGAGAGCTCTTCATCAGAAAAATGAATGGTATAAGCACCCGACGGTTGTGATTTCTCCACCAGTGTGCGGATTTCCGCCCCATACAGATCGCAGATAACAACTTTAACAAAACAATCTGCAGGAATAGTATACCGGATGGTCGTCTGCCCCTTGAATGGATTGGGGCTGGCCAACAGGGAAAGGCTGGGAATGTTCCTTGTTTCATTCATTCCGACAATGGTGGGAATGATGTGTGTATAGTAAACATCCTGTTCCCCGTTCAGTGTATTGGCCCAGGCAAGATGTGCACCGGCATTATCTGATACCATGTCAAAATAGTCGCCCATTTTTGCCTGCTGGGGATAACCCACCTGCGGATCAAACACATCCGACAATTTTTTATTGATCGACCAGGTTGCTCCCTGATCATCTGAATAGCAATAATAGAGTGCAGATAAAAATGAGCCTGGACCTCCATCACGGGTATCGAGCCATATCACATCAATACGTCCGTTTGGTGCCACCGACATGGTTGCAAACCACTGGTAATTGGTTGTGCTTACATCTGTATTGATGCGCAGAGGTGGCTCAAAGGTCGCCCCGCCATCGGTACTTTTTGAGAACATCACATCGGCAGGATCATACACTGAATTCCTTGCCATCGATGCCACAACGTAAACATTTCCGCGTCCTGGTCCTGTGGAGCAGTCTACATCAATACTTACCTGTCCGAGAATGCCGACGGGATTGATAGGATCCTGCCCCACAATATACCCATCCATATCGACATGCGTTGCATAATTCCAGTTAATCGTGGAGCCGGGTGCCTGGGCATTGGTTGATTTTGACACCGTAATGCCATCAAAGGATCCGGCACCGGAAACGTACAACTCGCCGGATGGCCCGACCGCCATGGTTCCCCAGAAAGGATTCCCGTCAATCTCCACACAATCTTCATAGCTGGCGCCGGCATCGGCCGACCTGGTGAAAAAACCGGGCTGGCACGAACTATAGGAGGAGTTCCAGGCCGAATAGATATTACCGCTGCCCGGGCCGCTGGTACGGTCGATGGTCATCCATTGCTTGTCGCCTCCATGGGCTTCGGTACCCAGATCCCAGGTGGCGCCACCGTTTGTACTTTTAAATACCCTGCATGTATAAATGCCTGCATCGCTTGTCAGACTGTTGTAAAAAAACTGTCCTTCCGCATCGAAATCGAGTACAGGATCAGATCGAAAAACGAGTGGGGTGATCACTCCCGGGAATGTCCAGGTTAAACCTCCATTTGATGAATAACCATATCCTGCCTGCCTGAAATTGCTGTTCACATCGTCGAACTGCCGCCAGCCGATAACCATTTTATCGGGGTTGACAGGATCGACCGCTATGGAAGGCTCATTGGCCGCATCGCCAACAATGTTGTTGCCATTTGCATCCACATTGACCTGTGTGGTAAAGAAACCCGTACTTTTCAACCTTCCGGCTGGTGAAGTTTTCGACATGCCTGGCTTAGGGGCAAGATACTTCTGATCGGGTTGTTCATGATGCATCCGGGCTTTTTCAGCAGCCGGAATATTCTTGTTCTGACTAAAGGAAACTATCGGGCAAATCAGCAGGATTGCCACAATAACGAGGAAATTGATGGAGCGCTTTTTCATGATACAAAGATAAGTGTTTTCGCTTTAAATGTTAATTTTGCTTCAAAACCCAAAAGATATGTTCGCTATTCATTCTGTTTATTTAAAACCCCTTGAAGAGGTTGATGAACATCTCGAAGCTCATCGTGCCTTCCTGAAAAACCTCTATGCAAAAGGAATAACCATCTGTTCAGGCCCCCAGATCCCGCGCACCGGCGGGTTCATCCTGATGAAGGCATCCGACAAATCAGAAGTTTTGGATATTATGAAAAACGATCCCTATGTCATCCATGGTGTAGCCGATTATTCCGTTATCGAGTTCGAGGTGAAGAGTTACGCTGCAGGCTTCGGGCAGTTTTTATAATAAAACCCGGGTACCCTTGTACCTAGACCATGACAAAATACTTTCCGAGTGTCTTTCTGTTTCAACTGCTGTTCTTTGCCGCCTGGTTAACAGGGTTTGGACAGGCAGGAAAGGTCACAGTTCCGGGGGAGCTCTATTTTAACCACCTGGCCCGTGAAAACGGTTTGCCATCTGACGTTGTATTTTGTGCAATCCAGGATTTCCGCGGCTACATCTGGATTGGCACTTCCAACGGATTGGTGCGATTCGATGGCCACGACATGAAGGTGTTTCGTTCCATTCCCGGTGATGGTACATCCCTGGTGGATAACAGCATTTATACCCTGTTGCAGACATCCGATTCCATCCTCTGGATCGGAACTGGCAACGGATTGAGCCTGTACAAACCCCACGATGGTACACTTAGAAATTTTCCGTTTGATGGAACCAGACAAGGGAAGTTCCCGGTGGGCAGGATTAATTCCTTTTTTGAAGAAGCGAACGGTCACGTTTGGATTGCCACAGCCAACGGGCTGATACGCGCGACCCGCAACGGCAGTTCCTTTGATCACTTTAAACTCAGATTAAACTGCGGGGCACAGAAACAGGAAGATGATTTGAATATAATTACCTGCATCGCACAAGACCCGCGGAAACCGGGTGCCTTGCTTCTTGGGACGATGTGCGGCCTGGTCAGGTTCGATATTCTAAAAAAGGCCATCGATCGCGTATATAAGGGTCCTCATCCTGACTATAACATGATCAGAAGCATGCTTCCTGATTCCCGTCACCAGATATGGGTTTGCGGATGGGGTTTCGGATTGTGTTCCTTTGATCTTTCAACAGAAACCTGGAAAGTATATAACCCGGGGCTTTCAAAAATTTCAATCCTGACGATGATCCCTAAAAATTCACAGGAAATATGGCTTGCCACAGATGGGATGGGTTTGGGTATTTTCAACAAAAAAACCGGCGCTTTTTCTTTTTTTAAAAATGATCCTGAAAACCAAAAATCGCTTGCTTCAGATGTCATTCATGGCGGTGCCTATTTTAACAAAGATCGCGATTTTTGGGTTTGGGGAAAAGGGATCGATATGGAGAACAGAGATTATTTCTCTTTTCAACAAGTCAAAGTGCCCTATAAATTCTGGTGGATCAGCGATTTTTTTAAAGACAATGCCACCGGAAAATTATTTATCGGAACCTATCATTGTGCCGGACTGCCCGTGCATGATCTGAAAAAGAATTCCTGGAGTTTGATTGCTGCTGAAAAACCATTTCCGCCGGAAGGTCTTTCAATCAACCGGTTCTATCATGATTTGCAAGGAAGGTTATGGGTAACCACCAGAAGCAGCCTGCGCTATATTGATCAGCAGGCAAACCTCATCCGCATATTCCGCACAAGTGATGGAAAAGCATTGCAATTGACCGATGAGGTAGTTTATGGCATGACAGAGGATGTCGATGGAAATTTGTGGATCGGGACCCGGTACGACGGAGTGATACGCATTGATAAACTCAGAAAACGGGCAGATTACTTTAAACATCTTCCTGAAACCCCGGCATCTCTCATAGCCGGGACACACTTTGTTGGCATACAAACAGATAAATACAACCGGATTTGGTTCGGATGCAGGAACGGGGTGAGTATTTATGACCCGGTGAAAAAGATCTTCTTCAACTCACTGATAGACACCCTTCACAAATTTGGTATTCAAAAAAGGTGGATCAACGGACTGGAAAAAGATTCCCTGGGTAGAATGTGGCTGGCCATTGACGGAACCGGGTTGGTAAGAGTTGATATGAGGACGGAGAATACTTATGACATCAAGTTGTTTCATTCAGGCAACGGGATTAACGACCCGGGTATCGGCTGGATTTCCCGGGATCCTTACGCCGGTTTCTGGGTGGTCAATAATGGGTTGTTGCATGTGGACCCGTATCGTGAACGATTTCAGGTTTTCGATCATCAAAACGGGCTTCATGAGGTTCCGGCAGGGTCGGCAAGAACGTATATCGACTCTGCAGGAAACATCTATTCAGGCGATTCAACCGGATATGAAACAAAGAACATCCGCGGTGCAGGATACACTGAAAAACATGATCTGACGGTGGTATTTGAGGCATTAGAGATCAATGGCCGGGATAGTAAAACAGGATTTGACCATAAAATCCCTGCAATTCTGGATCTCACCGCTGATCAGAATAATCTGACTTTCCGCTTTACGGCATTGAGTTTTCATCAAAGCAACCATATCAGATACCGTTATAAACTCAAAGGTTATGACAAAGAATGGATCAACGCCGAAACTTCACGTGAAGCACGGTACACCAATCTTCCACCCGGGAAATATTCATTTTTTGTCAGTGCAGCCCAAGGCGAAGGCTGGTATGGCTGCAAGGAAACTATTCATCTTGTCGTTCACCCTTTTTTCTGGCAAACCTGGTGGTTTATCCTTGTCTGCATCATTGCATTGTTTACCTTGTTTGCATTCATTTACCGTTACCGGGTAAACCAGCTGCTGAAAGTAGAACGGCTGCGTACCCGCATCGCCACCGACCTGCATGATGATGTCAGTTCAACCCTGAGCGGTATATCAATTCTGAGCGACATTGCAGGCAGGCAAACAGATAATCCGAAATCATCGGATATGATCAGGGAAATTGGCAACAATGCACACGATATGCTCGAACGGATTGATGACATCATCTGGTCTGTGACTCCGTCCAATGACAAATTCCAGGATCTCGGGCTTCGGATCAGGGAATATGCCATCCCCCTGTTTGAATCAAAAAACATTCAGTTTCACTTCGAAATCCCTGAAAAATTATCCTCACTGCATTTACAGATGGAGACCCGCAGAAACCTGTATTTAATTGCGAAAGAATCGATAAATAACCTCATAAAATATTCCCAATGTCAGAAAGCCGAAGTCCGGTTCAGGGAAGAATCGGGCAATTTAACCATGATCGTTGCAGACGATGGGATAGGTTTTAACCCTGAAGCGGTGACCTCACGAAATGGGATCGGCAATATGAAAATACGTGCCGGGAAAATCGGCGGAACGATATGCATTACATCACGCCCCGGTGATGGAACCCAAATCAGCCTCAAAGTAAAAATCATATAGTTATATGATTGATCATGGCGATGATAATCCGTAATATTGCGCTGTCGAATAAATACTGCATTGATAAAAGTTTCCATATACGAAGACAACGACTCCCTTCGAAAGAGTCTCTCCCACCTCATCATGGGAACAGAAACCATGGAACTGGCCGGCGCTTACCCCGACTGTGGAACCTTATTGCAAAACTTCAGGGAGGCGAAGCCCGATGTCGTAGTCATGGATATTGACATGCCCGGCATCAGCGGGATCGAAGCTACCTCCATGATCAAGGCCAGTTTCCCGGAAATTCAGATCCTGATTTATACCGTTTTTAATGACAAGCAGAAAGTTTTCGAAGCACTTTGTTCCGGCGCTACCGGTTATCTTCTGAAAAAATCGAATGCCATTCAGATCCTCGAAGCAATTGCCGATCTTTACAATGGAGGCTCTCCGATGACCGGTGAAATTGCGCGAAAAGTGATGGAATTCTTCTCGAAAAATCCTCATCCTGATGCCAATGACTATGCACTCTCCTCCAGGGAACTCGATATTCTCAGGTGCATCGTCAAAGGAGACAGTTATAAAATGGTCGCTGATTCCTGCTGCATCTCCATCGGGACAGTTCGTACCCATATCAACAGCATCTACAAGAAACTTCACGTCAACTCCAAATCGGAAGCGGTTATCAAGGCGATGAAGGAGAGGTTGGTGTAGGGGGCTTTTTTATTTTTGACCCGATGAGAAACTCAAATGAATACCATAAATTGTGAGACCATGAGAACCATTTTTCGCCTTGTTTTTATCCTTGGATTGATGATGGCAACAACAGCTTTTCGCTCGTTCTGCCAGGTAGGGATCAATACCGACGGTGCTTTGCCTGATAATTCGGCCATGCTTGATGTGAAAAGTTCCGGCAAAGGCATTTTAATCCCCCGGATGACGTTAACGGAGAGAAATAATATCGTCAGTCCGGCCAATGGGTTAATGATCTACCAGACCGACAACACCCCTGGTTTGTACTTTAATTCGGGTACCAGCATCAACCCCGTATGGCAGATGACAGGTACCGGAAGTTTCTGGAGTGTTTCGGGCAATAGCGGATTTTCTACACCCGGGATTTTTTTAGGAACAACTGACTACACTCCCTTAAGATTAAAGGTAAATAACCAGCCAGCCGGAGAAATTAATCCTTTTAGTGAAAGTGCGTTTTTCGGCCTTCAGGCGGGAGCATCCTCCACGGGCTTTTATAATACCGGTTTCGGCACAGCAGCCTTAAAAAATAATTATGGTACTTTCAACACCTCCGTTGGTGCTTACTCCCTCACGACGAATTTCGCTGGCAATGGAAACGTTGCGGTGGGAGACAGTTCGCTTTACATGAACAATTCGTATTATAACACAGCAATCGGAACAAAGTCGTTGAAAAATAATACAGCCTACTTTAATACTGCGGTTGGTGCCAAGGCATTATATCGCAACACCAGCGGGCTGAACAACACTGCAACTGGTGCAGGCGCTCTTGAATACAACACCTATGGTCATGATAACTGCAGCTTCGGAATTTCAGCCATGAACCTCAATACAACCGGCAATTTCAACACTGCACAGGGGGCTTTTGCCTTACAAGCCAACACTTACGGGTACAGCAATGTCGCTATAGGGGCATCTGCCCTGAAAAACAACACCGAGGGCCACAACCTTGTTGCCATCGGTGACTCGGCACTGTTTTCTTCGGTGAATAGCCTTTACAATTATTATGAAAATACTGCCATCGGAAGTAAATCGATGATGGGCAATATCTCAGGTTACGAGAACACAGCATGTGGTTTTCAAACATTGAAATCTGATCAGAACGGGTTAAGAAATACGGCCATCGGTTTTAAATCATTATACTCTTCCAATGGATCATTGCGTAATACAGGTGTGGGTGCTTCTTCTCTCTTTAAGAATCAAACCGGAAACGATAATGTTGCCATTGGGAACAGCTCACTATATATGAATACAAATGGTTCCAACAACGTGGCAATCGGAAGTTATGCCTTATATTATAATTTGGCCGATGATAACACGGCTGTCGGATTACAGGCCTTGAATGATAATTACCAGGGTACCGGTAATGTTGCCGTGGGGGGTTATTCGCTGTCATATAACAGCAGTGGCGGCAACAATACTGCGGTTGGATATACAGCACTGAAAAAATCCGGCGGGTCAAACAATACTGCAGTGGGATCAAATGCCTTGAATGGCGGGGTTTCATCTTCTACTGATTTTTACAGTTGCAATGCGTTTGGGTATTATGCACTTTATAAGAATCTGGCCGGGAACAACAATGCCTTTGGTACCGGTGCCCTGCAAAACAATACTGATGGAACATTCAATTGCGCCATGGGAGAAGACGCCATGCTAACCAATGTTACCGGTTCATACAACACCGCCATCGGATGCTATTCAGATGTAAGTACAGCCAACCTGACAAACGCTACCTCGCTGGGATATGGTGCCGTCGCAGATGCCAGCAACCAGGTCAGGCTTGGCGACGCCAGTATTTCCAGCCTCTATTGCACCGGGGCTTTTTATGGTTCGGTGCAAAACATTACACGGCAGTTATATGCCGACCTCAATGGGAAGATAGGATACCTGGTCTCTTCGGCCAGATATAAGACCAATATATTGGACATGGAAAATGTTGATTGGCTTTTTCGATTACGTCCGGTAAACTACACCTACAAAACGGATGAAAAAAACACAAAACAATACGGTTTGATCGCTGAAGAGGTTGAAAAGGTAATCCCTGATATGGTGAGTTTCGACAAGGAAGGAAAACCCGAAACTGTTAACTATTCCACCCTGATCACGCCTTTGTTGAAAGCTGTGCAGGAACAACAGCAAAACATTGTAAATCTGAAACATGCGAACGATGCTCTTTCACAAAAAGTGGAATTGCTGCTGAAGCGGGTTGAAGAGTTGGAGCGCCGGCCTTAGACCATTTGGTTTCCTGTAATCCTTAAAATTCCACATTATAACCAATCGAGACAGAGATCGGAATAGTTGAATTGTTCATCTTTATCTGTGGGTCATTTTTCATCCGGTTAACCATGTCAAAATACTCCGGAGAACGGATCGGAATATTCAGGTCGATGTTAATACCGCTTTTCTTCTTTTTTCCGAACCTGGTTTCCAGCCCGATACCAGGCGTGACACCATAAAACATTTTGTCATACCCGCTTTTACCGGTCACTTTGGTAACCCCGTTAACACCGTACATCACTTTCAGGTAGGGTCTTACCCCGTGACGGCCATCGGCAGGAATGATGCGCCCCAAACAGCCAACGTTCCATCCTATTCCGATGAGTTCATATCCTCCGGCAGCAAAGACCCCTAGGTAAGCAATCGGGTAAAAAGTGGCCTTTACCCCGATCAAACCACCATAATCGATGCCGATCCCAACACCGCCATCTCCCCAGCGACGTTCGACTTTTACAGGAGGTTTCGTTGTTATAACTGTATCTTTTGCAACTATTTGAGTATTATCTTTGGTTACAAGCTTTGTATTGTCCTGGCCGAAACTCATCTGGCAAACAAATAAAACCAGAAGCGGAAGAGTAAGTTTGCGTTTCATTTTTCGGGTTGATTAACGGGTTAGAACATTTTATTGCTGGCCTATAGACAAAGATAACAGTTAGATGTTAAACTTTAAATAAACATTGCTGAAATAAAATGATTTTTTTCTTCACAATGGTACAACCTTTTTACTTTTTTCCGATTAAGCAATTAAGGTAAGTGCGATTCATCAGAGGTGCGCTGATCTTGAGCCTGATAAATCTCGCTATGCTTACTTTGTGGCCTCGGTGTGAGTTTTTCTTACCTTTTCACCAGAGATCCACATATTTACACAGAGATACACATATTTACACAGAGTTACACAGAGTTACACAGAGATACACAGAGATACACAGAGATACACAGAGATACACAGAGATACACAGAGATACACAGAGGTAAACAGAGGTAAAACTTAAAAACAAAAATTATGGAAATCAATCAGATCACCGAAAAGATCATTGGTTGTGCAATTGAAGTGCATAAACACCTTGGACCGGGATTATTGGAATCGGCTTATGAGGAATGTCTCATGTACGAGTTAAATCATGCTGGTATGAGTGTGGTAAAACAAAAACCAGTTCCGGTAGTTTACAAGGAGATTAAATTGGATTATGGATATAGGATAGACCTGTTGGTCGAAGATACAGTGATCATTGAATTAAAAACTGTCGATGCCTTTCACCCGGTTCACCATGCGCAAATATTAACCTATATGAAGTTTGCACATAAAAGCATCGGTCTTTTGATTAATTTCAATGTGACAATGCTTAAAAATGGTATCAAAAGATACAGAATTTAAACCCCTGACACTCAGCGAAATCTCTGTGTCCCTCTGTGCGCCTCTGTGCGCCTCTGTGTATCTCTGTGCAACTCTGTGTAACTCTGTGTAAAGATATACAATACATATTTAACACAGAAACCACAGAGAAATCCCGGGAATATCAGTTAAAATTCATCCGGTAACGATTTCAACTGCTCATTGGTAAAGACCGGCCCGTCCTTGCACACATAAGTTGACCCGATGTTGCAGCGGCCACATTTGCCTAATCCGCATTGCATCTTCATCTCCAGGGTGGTAATGATGTCTTTATCAGCGAACCCCAGTTTCAGCAATGACTGGATGGTGTATTTGATCATGATCGGAGGCCCGCAGGTAATTACTTTTGTGTTTTCGATTACCGGTTTTACCACTTCTTCGAGAATCTTAGGAACCACACCCACATTGGAGGTCCAGGTCTCTTCAGGTCTGTCGATGGTGAGCACTATTTTCAGGCTTTTGTTGTCCTGCCACTCTTTGATCTCATCCTTGTAGCACATATCAGCCGAAGTACGGGCGCCATAGAGAATGGTGAAATCCTTGTAATCATTCCGGTTGTCGATGCAATACTGGATCAGGGAGCGCAAAGGGGCTAACCCGATTCCACCCCCGACAAACAACAGGTTTTTCCCTTTAAGGTCTTCCAGCGGGAACCAGTTGCCAAACGGGCCGCGGATGCCAACTTCATCCCCTTCTTCGAGACTTTGGTGAATATCGGCAGTTACCACCCCTGCTTTTTTGATGGAGCAATCGAAATAGCCCTTCCGAGTAGCTGAAGAGGCGATGCAAAAGGTACATTCACCTGAACCCAGCAGAGAGAATTCAACAAACTGCCCGGGGAAATAGATGAATTTCTCTAACATCCCCTCCTCCCTGAATTTCAGGCGGTAGGTACGAACATCGGGTGTTTCCTGGATGACTTTGTCAACCTTGCAGATCATGGGTACTAAAAGCTGTTCCATCTGGGAATTATTGAATGACTGAATTATTGAATTATTGAATTATTTTGCATCAGCACATTAGCACATCAGCACATCAGCACATTATTGTCCAATGGCAACCTGGTTTACCACCTCGAAAATACTTATGTTCACCGGGCAGGCGATGGTACATTTACCGCATCCCACACAGAGATTCTCGCCAAAGCGCTCCTTGTAATAAACAAACTTATGCATGGCGCGTTGCCGCCAGCGACGGTATTTTACCGGGCGTGGGTTGTGGCCTCCGGCCATCAGGGTAAAATAACCATTATTACAGGAATCATAACTTTTGTAACGGACCCCGGTATCTTTTACTTTTTCATCGGAGATCTTGAAACAATGACAGGTCGGACAAACGAACGCACAGGTATTGCAACTGACACAATTACCCGAAACATTTTCAAATTCCGGTGTGTCGAATATCCTGGAAAGCTTTGCGTTTACCTCTTTGTAATCCATCTTTAACCTGAAGGTTCCTGAGAAAGAATCGTATTGTTTCTTCAGATCCGGGGCAGCGATTTCTTTTGTGACGCGTGACGCGTGACGGGTTACGTCGGTTTGCAGGAATTCAGCACCTTTTTCAGTTCTGGATTGGAGATAGATTTTCCCATCTGCCCCGTTCACCACCAATACATCCAGTGCATCAAGGTTCTCCACATCGTAATCGAGCGAAGTGCAGAAACAGTGGGTATCGGCTTTGTCGCAACGGGTGGAAATGATTATTGTGTTTTCTCGACGTTTCTGGTAATCGGTATCAATATAATCCCAGTTGTACACTTTATCAAGAACCTGCAGGGCACGGGCATCGCAATGTTTCGCCCCAAGGATAACGCGTTTACCGGCCAGCGGATCTTCATCCACTTCCGACACCTCTGTACCGGCACTGGTGGCAACGTATTTCATCACCTTGGCTGACCGGGGGAAGAAAAGGGGTTTGATGCTCTGGGTCTTTGAGATCGGTGATTCAGGATTGCATTCCCCGATCCGGCTCACCCGATTAAAATCAAACTTGCCGAATTTTTCTACCGGGGCATACGTTTCATGACCGGCCATGATGGCCTCATAGAATTTGTTCAAGCCGGCTTTATCGGTAACAAATGTTTCAACGTTCATAAGTTTCAATTCGGATTACATGATAAAATCATCGGGATCTTTCAGACTGTACTTGTAAAAGGCACCCCGGTCGTCGGGAATAACCCCTGCAAGGTGCTCCTGGAAGTTCTCATAAATCACACTTTCATTCTGCTTGTGCAGCAAATGCAAAGGGAGGTGGCTTGGACACGCCTTTTCGCAGTTGCGGCAATCGACACAGCGGCCTGCCAGGTGCAACGACCATGTCATCAGGGCATGAAATGCTGCAGAGGTGGTATTTGCACCGTTGTACAAAGCAGCTGTTTCCTGATCGATGCAGCATTTTGCGCAATAGCACAGCGGGCATGAATGGCGGCACGCATTGCAACGGATACAGTTTTCGAATACCTCCTCGAAATAGGCAGCACGCTCAGTGAGGGGTTTTTCAGCAAGTGCGGCAATATCCACATTCACCTTGTAAGCCCTGGTCTCAGCCTTGCCTGCTGTTCCCAGCAATTCATCATACACCACGGCCTCGGGTACGATACACTCAAGGCAATTCTGCATTTTTTGTCCGGCATCATCCACCACGCCTTCGCAGCAGATACCCACCACGTATAGGTTTTCGCGTTTCACCTGCTTTTCGGTAAGCATCAGGTTGAGTGCACGGCTGTCGCACCCTTTTACCACGAGCCCTACACGTTTTTTGCGGGTGTGATCGGTCTTGAGGTAATTCACGAGGTTGAAAACCGATTTGTCGGTGAACACCAGTTTGGAAACATCCTGGGGCCCGGTGATCAGTACCGGAACCTGATTGTCGTCGAATCCGTTCATACGGTAACCAACGAACACATCGATCTTCCCTTCAGCAAACAGTTTTGCAGCGATTTCCTGGATCTGATTCGTGTAGTTCATTTCTTTTCGAAATTTTCTTTTTTATACAAATGAAGCGGACCGAGTTTTTTGATGTCTTCGGTCACTTTGTTCACCACTTTTGCGAATTTTGGGCCTTCGGCAGCAGAGACCCACGAAAATTGTATCCTGTTTTCATGGAATCCGACAAAATTCAACAGCTTCTTGGTGACCAGGAACCGGCGGCGGGCAAAATAATTTCCGCTGATATAATGGCAATCGCCCGGATGGCACCCTGAAACCAGCACACCGTCGGCGGTGGTTTGCAATGATTTGATCAGGAACCACGGGTCAACGCGCGATGAACACGGAACACGGATAATCCGGATATTGGGCGGATATTGGATCCGGGAGGTTCCTGTGAGGTCAGATCCTGCGTATGAACACCAGTTACATAAAATGCCCATGATCACCGGTTCCCAGTCGGGAGGTGCAACCAGCTCAGGCTTTTCAATGCTTACGAGTTGATCTTTTATTGCTGCTTCCATTAGATTGAAACTATCTCGTTAATGATTTGAGGATCGGTAAAGCCGGCAAGATTGATGGCCATGCTGCGGCAAATCGCCACGCAGGAGCCGCAACCCTGGCAAACGCCTTCATTTATTTTGGCCACAGTACGCAAATCTTTTGAACCATGTCCTACCGGCACATCATCGGTCACGATGGCACCATAAGGACAAACGTTCAGACAATTCTGGCAACCCGAACAATATTCATTGTTGATGGTAGAGATCATCGGGTCTTTCTTCATGGTATCACCGGCAAAGAGACCGCAAACCTTGGCGGCACAAGCCGAAGCCTGCGACACGGTTTCGGGGATGTCCTTGGGTGCCTGTGTACAACCTGCCAGAAAAATTCCGGCCTTGGCCGTTTCGACCGGGCGAAGTTTCGGATGTGCTTCCGACAAATAACCATATTTATCGTAGGAAATGCCCAGCAAACGGGCGAGATCCGGATTGTCTTTCGGAGCACTCACGGCAGTGGCCAGCACTACAAGGTCTGCTTCCACTTCCACCACCTGGCCAATCTGGGCATCTTCGCCTCGCACCATCAGTTTATCGCCCTTTTTATATATCTTGGAAACGCGGCCACGGAGGTAGGTTGTACCAGTGTCAACCTGCGCTTTTTTCACAAATTCTTCATAGCCTTTGCCAGCTGCCCTGATATCCATGTAAAAGACATACGCGTGTGAACCATGTACTTTATGATGCAGCAATATGGTATGCTTGGTGGTGTACATGCAGCAAATCTTGGAACAATATTCAATGCCTTTGGCTTCATCGCGTGAACCCACACACTTGATGAACACAACATTTTTGGGCACTTTGCCGTCTGAAGGGCGAAGAGGTAACCCATTGGTAGGCCCGTTGGCCGAAACCATGCGTTCAAATTCCAGGGAGGTAATAATGTCTTTAAACCTGCCTACACCATATTCTTCGTATGGCTTAGGGTCCCACATGTCGTAGCCGGTTGCCACAACCACCGCGCCAATCTCCCGCTCGATGATCTCATCCTGCATGGTGTAGTCGATGGATCCTTTGTCACAAACCTTGGCACAGATCCCGCACTTGCCTTTCAGCAGCATGGTGCAGTGCTCGGCATCAATAACAGGTTTGTTTGGAACCGCCTGCGGGAATGGCGTATAAATGGCCTTGCGCTTGTCAATGCCCATATTATATTCATTCGGAACCTTCACAGGGCATTTCTGCCAGCAGGCACCGCATCCGGTACAGGTTTTGAAATTAACATAAGAGGCCTTCTTTCTGATCTTAACCTTGTAATTGCCAACAAATCCCTGCAATTCAATAACTTCTGAATAAGGGATGAGTTCAATATAGGGATGGGAGGCCACATCCACCATCTTGGGCGTGAGGATACACTGGGCACAGTCGAGGGTGGGAAAGGTCTCATCAAGTTGTGCCATTTTACCACCGATCGACGGGCTCCTTTCGACAAGGACTACCGGAATACGGGCATCGGCAATGTCGAGTGCGGCCTGGATACCGGCAATACCGCCTCCGATCACAAGGGCACGCTTGGTAACCGGAACAGAGATTTCATGCAGTTGCTCGTTGGCGATGGATTTGGCTACCGCCATGCGGCAAAGGTCCATGGCTTTGTCGGTAGCGGCTTTTTTATTTTTTTGATGAACCCATGATGAGTGCTCCCTGATGTTGGCAACTTCCAGCAGATAGGGGTTCATACCGGCATCGGACAAGGCTTTGCGGAAGGTCTTTTCGTGCATGCGTGGCGAACAGGCAGCCACCACGATCGAAGTGAGTTTGTATTGCACAATGGCATCCCGGATCATGCCCTGTCCCGGGTCTGAGCACATATACTTATATTCGGTAGCGAATTTGACCTCTTTTATACGTTTCACCTCCTCAACAACCTGAGGAACATCCACGTAATCGGCGATGTTGGCACCGCAAAAACAAACGAAAACTCCTACTCTTGCCATTATTTAGCCTCGCTTTCTGCTTCAACAGCTTTGATGGGTTTTTTAACTTTCTCGGGTACGGGGGCAACCTTCCCGATGTTGGCCAATGCACCTTCAACGGGAACGATATGTTTCGGGAACTTCAACTGGTCAATCGGGTGTCCGAAAGCCAGCGCCATAAGTTGGGTGATATAAAAAACAGGAATGTCATATTTCACCCCTTGTTGTTTTTCAATGTCCGGTTGGCGCATATCGAGATTTGACTGGCATAGCGGGCATGCAACCACAATGGCGTGCGCACCGCTCTCTTTGGCCATCGCCAGCACCTGGCCGCTGAGGTTCAGGACCACTTCGGTATTGGAGATGGAAAAGGAGGCACCGCAACACTCCGTTTTATAATCAAATTCGGTGGCTGTGGCACCCAGGGCTTCGCAAATCTGATCCATGGAAACGGGGTACTCAGGGGAGTCGAAATTGGTAATGTTTTTCGGCCGGGTAAGCAAACATCCGTAATAGCAGGCTACTTTCAAACCGGCAAGGGATTTCTTTACCTTTTCCCTGATAGGCTCCACGCCAATGTCTTCATAAAAATACTGCAACATCGATTTCACATCGACTTTTCCCTGGTAGGTTCCCTCTTCCACAACAGTGGAGTTGATCCGTTTGGCCAGTTCAGGGTTTTCGTCCATGTGGACCTTGGTCACCTTCATCCGCTGATAGCAGGAAGCACAGGCGATGCCCATGGTGGTGTTCTCGAGTTTTTCAGCCAGCACCAGGTTGCGCATCGGAAGCGCATAAGCCAGGTTTTCTGTCATCACATGGGCTGAGGTGGCACCACAGCAATTCCAGTCGGGAATGTCTTCCAGTTCCACATCCAGGGTTTTGAGCACCAGCTTGAGGGTACTGTCAAACTCCTCACTGGTACCATGTGCAGAACAACCCGGGAAATAGGTTAATTTCTTCATCTTCGGTCAGATTATTTATTCTTTTCCAGTTTTTCGGCAATTGCAAACATGCGCTTGATGGCTTTGGCGCTCTTAAGCGGTTTAACCCCCAGCGGGATTTTTCCTTTGAGCAGCGCTTTGGGTGCCAGGTGCATGTCTTTGAAAAGGTTACGGGTACGGATGTTGAACTCGGCCATCATGCGGAGTTCGTAATTACGCCCGTAACGTTTGATCATGTCAAGGAAGATCTCATGGAATTTCCGGATCTCCTTCACCTTCTTTGAATCATTGACATAATTCTGATCAATGGCAAGGTGACGAACAGCTTCCATCACAGCCGGGATGTCGATTTCGCGCGGGCAGCGTCCCGAACAGGCAGAACAAGTGAGACAAAACCAGTGGGAGTTGGCCATGTAACACTCATTTCGCAGCCCCAGCTTGATCATCTGCATGATCTCACGCGGCGGAAAATCCATGTATTGCGAAACCGGGCAGGTGCTTACACACTTGCCGCATTGATAGCATTCCAGCACATTGGCGCCGCTTTTCACATTGACGTCTTCCAGAAATGTATTTTTTCCCTGTGATCCAAGTGTTATCATGGTACAATGTTGTGTTGTTAATGATTTAACAGCCACAAAAATACAAAAAGATTCTTTTGGAAATATTCTAAATTGTGTAGGGCTGAAATGCAGGGTTGTAAGACATTCCAAAGGAGGGATCAATACGGGCACGCCGGTTGGATGCAGAAGAAAATATCTCCCAATTTCCGCGGTGAGGAATCACTTGTAATTTTCAGGAAAAACATTCCCGCAGCTAATTTACCGGGATAGATTTTTAACGGCTGGCCCTCTTGTGGAATCAGCATTTGAGAGAAAACCAATTTCCCGGAGATATTGAAAATCTCTACAAGGACCTCTCGGGGCCATGCTGTTCCGGGTTCAAGATAAAAACAATCCCCTGTAACCGGCACCGGATACAATTTAAGTTTTCTGATGGTTTCGATATCGTTTAACCCCAGGGCGGTATGGCCGTTCAGGTAAATGTTTCCGGGGCTCGGCGAATTCGAAGTAACAATGATACTATCCGAATAATGGGTTTTATTTATGAAAGGATGAAAAACAACGATCAGCGTGAGGCTGTCGCCGGGGTTGAGGATGGTTGTACCACCGGGATAGCTGGTGCCAAAAGAGATGATATTGCTGTTGCTCACCGAAGAAATATCAAGTTGCACAGGTCCGGCATTGACAAGGATCACAGTGGTATCCTTCTGTTTATTCACAGGGACGTATCCGAAATCGATGTATTCAGGAATAATCCTTAAACATGCCACGGTAGGATCGGCTTCGGATGTATTCCCGTAACATCCCAGGTTGATCCGCCCGCCATTTGGTGCAGGTTCCTGTAAATAGTCCGACAAAGGATCCCCGGCATCTATACATGCTGACCAGCAAAAAAAATGAAAATCCCCATTGGCGCGGTCAATAAATCCGGGATCAGCGGAAATATTTCCATTGATGCCGGTTTGATCAGAAACGCCGGAATAAGGTGTTTTGCAATCCCAGATATTGTTGTAGGCAATAGTAACGGTATCGGCCCATATTTCGATCCCGACATTCGCATAGGCAACAATGTTGTTTCTGATGTCGGGATAATTCCCTCCCTGTATCCAGATGCCGCTGCCACCAATCACGGTATTGCTGAATACTTTCAGGTTGGAGGCACATTCGGTAATGTTCATGGCCGAAGAAAACCCGTTTCCGGAGGTAAAAATATTGTGATGGATCAGCTGGGGTAACCCGTTATCGGGCAGACCCCCGAAGATCTCACCTAAAATCAGGTTCTCGCCGACATTGGTGGTGATCCCAGGGAAAACAGAATTCCAGAGATCAAAATCGATTGCATGAACATTGCCCCCCTGGTCGTTGCAGAGGATCCGGTTTCTTTCAATCACCGGCCCGGAGTTAAAAAGGTGAACAGCATCGTACGGACCACCCAGATCAAATTCCGGGGAACAATGAATTTCATTGTCGCTGATGATCGCTGCAGAATGATCAAGGTAAATTCCGGCTGCTTTATTCCCACTGATGATGTTGTTTCTGATGCGTGGAGAACTGTTTTTGCAATAAACAGCCTTCCACAGGCAATTGCTGATGGTAAACCCGATAAGTTGCGCGGCAGGGCCTTCCCCGTTGATAAATTTAACCCCTTCATTCAGGTGGCTCCGGTTGATCTCGGTATTGTATATATGTATTGAGTCATTGTCAAGAATATACCGCGAAGCCACCACGATATTTTTACCCAGAAAATTGACCTGCTCAGGGTAAAACCCATCATCAACCAGCACCGTATCGCCGTTCATTGAAACATTAATTGCCTGCTGTATCGAGAAGTACTGCGCTGGAACATGAATGATGCGACATTCGCCTTTGGGTGAATTCAGCCACACAAAACAAAATGCCAGTATCAGTATGAATGGTCCTTTTATTTTCCGGCTGAACAAGTTCATGGCAGAGGTTGAAATTTCTCACAAATTAAGCAATTTTTTCCTTATCATTGAAGTTCTGTTATCCTTAAGCTGCATGGTACTTAATTTCCATTTCATGTTCAGGTATTTTTTATCTTGGTTGCCTGTCTGGTTGCTTTGCTGGCAGGCAGTTCAAGCCCAGTCAGCCATGTTTACCAAAGTCGTCACTGCAGGCGGGAAGGGCATGGAAGAGTCCAGGTCAATCATTGCAGATCCGGCGGGGAACCTTTATATCACGGGGAGGTACGATTCAACCTGCTATTTCGGTCATGATTCGGTTCCTTTTTCCGCTTCTGAAAATATGTTCCTAGCAAAATACAACCCCTCATCAGGCTTTATCTGGTCCGTTGCACCTATTGCATCGCAACGGGCTCAGGGGGAGGCGCTCGCTTTTGACGACCAGGGTTCGGTATATGTAACCGGTTCCTTTTACGGGAATATCGATTTCGGGAATGGATTTGCTTTTCAGGCAGCCTATTTCAATACATTTATCGCAAAATACAATGGCGCCGGAAATCTCATCTGGGCAAAACAAGTGGCGGGTGACAACAACAATCCAAAGAGCATCACAGGCGATAAGGAGGGAAATATTTATGTTGCCGGACAGTTTGAAGGCGACCTTGTTTATGATACGATAACTACCTACTCATTCCGGAGTGCATGCTTTCTGTTAAAAATCGGACGAAACGGAGAGGCGAAATGGATCAGCCGTTCCGGGGGCACCGGCACTTCATATCCGCAATCTGTCAGTGTTGATTCTTCAGGCAATGTAATTCTGGCCGGAACCTTTATCAATCAGGTCTCTTTTGGCACCATTAACCTGAGCGGATTTGGAAGTTATGACATCTTTATTGCCAGGCTGAATACCTCAGGTGATGTTATCTGGGCTGTTCAGGCAGGTGGCGGTGGCGACGACCGGGGTTCATCGGTGGTTTGCGGAAACGATGGAGCTATATTTATCAACGGATCTTATGAAAATATCGCCCATTTCGGTCCCTTCACGCTGAACACCGGTGGCGGATACTACTCCTTTGCAACTTATGCCGCGAAACTCAATGCAAACGGTAGTTTCGTATGGGCAAATTCGCTTGATGTCTCATGCAGGAGCAACAACCTGATGTGCATTGATGCGAAAAACAATATTTATTTAACCAGCTCCTTTCGGGGATCGGCTGAAGTGGGTCCATCAGTGTTATGGAGCCATGGATATGGAGATGTTTATGTCATCAAGATGGACCAGGATGGCCAGGTTTTATCGGCCAAAGGGGCCGGCAGCACCTGGGTTGACGAAGGGATGGGGATTGCCCTGCTGCCCTCGGGCGATATTGCGGTAACCGGTGTTCTCTCCAACAATGCAGTTTTTGACAGCATTGCGGTGACTACTCCAAACAGCATTTTTATTGCCATGGTTGCCCAACACGGGCCAATAGCCATTGATGAAATTAACTACCAGTCGTCGGACACCCTGGATACCGGTGATTGGGTTGAAATCCGCAACACCGGCAGCAAAACAATTAACCTGACGGGATGGACATTAAAAGACGGGAACGACAACAATGAATATGTAGTGGGCTCCCCGACAACCATTGGCCCTGGTCAGTTTCTTGTCTTTTGTCAGGACACCATCAAATTCAAACGTTTTCATCCAGACCTTTCGAATGTTGCCGGTCCTTTTAATTTTGAGCTGGCCTCCAATGGAGAAAAGGTAAGGCTTTACGATGCCGGCGGGCTTCTGATGGCGCAGGTGCGTTACTATGCCGTTCCACCCTGGCCCGGAATGGCGGATGGGACCGGCAGAACCATTGAACTGCGTGATGACCGTGGGGAGCTGTCGGATGGCAACAATTGGTTTACCGGCTGTTTGGGCGGTTCCCCGGGAAAACCATATCAGGATTGCGACAGCCTCGGTATCACGACAAATTCACCCCTGATCCCCTCATTGTGCATTTTTCCGGATCCTGTTTCTGATCTTCTTAATGCCCGTTTCTATTCCCCTGAGTGCACTAAAATGCAATTGTGTATTCATAATTCCACCGGAAAAATCGTAAAATCAGCTTATTACACAGATATAAAACAGGGGAACAACACGATTGAACTATCAGTCCGGGATATTCCGGCCGGTGTTTATCTTGCAATACTTACAGCTGGCAGGCATCGGGTAACCGGTAAGTTTATGATCGTCAAAAGGGGATGAAACCCACTTTGATAAGTTCCAAATTCCAGGTTCCAAATTTGAGGGCACTCCGAAAAGTCTGCTGACAAATAATTTAACCGCAGAGGGCCGCAGAGTATTTTCGCAGAGTTTCGCAAAGTTATAATTATCTGCGAGTTATCTCTGCGGTTCTTTGCGGTTTCTTTGTGTTCTTTGCGGTTTAACAATTTTTTAAATGGTGATTTGATGAATAAACGACTTTTCGGAGTGGTCTCAAATTTCACGTTCCAAGTTGCAGGTCCCGGGCTTCAAATTGACATAATTTACAGTGTTTGCAGATTTATTGAAGTTCAAATCCCTTTTTTTTGTAAATTGTCGGTCTTAAAAAAACAAGGGTCTTGAAACACCATCATTGGATGGTCAAGGGTTAAAAACAGCAGACAGGATGAAAAAACTTTGCTATTTTTTATTGTTATTATTCCCGGTTGCACTAGTTGCCCAGCAGACCAGGGATAAAGATTCTCCATTGGATCATGCATGGATGAATGTGGGAAATCCGGGTTTCTCTCCATCAGAGGCGGATTACACCAGTCTGGCTTTCAGCCTTGCGGGTGAACCTTATGTGGCATTCAAAGATGAAGGGAATTCTTTAAAAGCCAATGTGATGAAATATAACGGAACCAACTGGGTTCAGGTGGGTGCACCCGATTTTTCAGCAGGGGGAGTTTCTTTTACAAGTCTCGCATTCAGTCCCTCAGGTGACCCTTATGTGGCTTTCACCGATTTTGGGAGTTCTTACAAAGCCACTGTCATGAAATTTGACGGGGCAAATTGGGTGAATGTCGGAATTCCGGGTTTCTCCGCAGGATTTCCACAGTATACCAATCTTGCCTTCAGTCCGGCAGGTGAACCTTATGTGGCTTACAATGATTATGTGAATTCTGGTGCCACCGTCATGAAATTTGACGGCACCAACTGGGTGAAAGTCGGGGATGAGGGTTTTTCTGACGAAATGGCGTTATATTTAAGTTTTGCATTCGGCCCTGCCGGTCAGCCTTATGTGGCATATAAAGATGAAGCGAATTCGCACAAAGCCACTGTGATGAAATTCGATGGGACCAACTGGGTGACTGTCGGGAATGCTGGTTTTTCAGCAGGAGAGGTTTCCTATACAAGCCTTGCTTTCAGCCCGTCCGGTGAACCTTATGTAGGTTATTCAGATTATGCGAGTGCTTACAAGGCCACCGTCATGAAATTTAACGGATCCGGTTGGGTAAACGTTGGGAATGCTGGATTTTCAACAGGGTTTCCCGAATATACCTGCCTGAAATTCAGTCCTGCCGGTGAACCTTTTGTGGCATTTGAGGATGAAGCGAATAACTCGAAAGCAACGGTGATGAAGTTTGATGGCACCAATTGGGTTGTGGTCGGCACAGCAGGTTTCTCGGCAGATGAAGCTGATTGTACAAGCCTTGCCTTCAGTTTGACCGGTGAACCTTATGTGGCATTTGCAGATTCAGTTGTTGGTGCAACGGTTATGAAATTTGATTCCGTTTATGTCGGACTTCATGAGTCAACCCGATCAAGGGTGTCGGTGTATCCGAATCCTGCCACCGGCTACCTGACAGTGGAAACCGCATATCCAATAGGAAAAAGCTATCTGACCATCACAGATATTACCGGCAAGGAACTTATCTCTGAAAAAATAACTGAGCCAAAGACCCGGCTTGATATTACCAGCTTGCCCGGCGGGGTTTATTTTCTCAGGCTGAGCCAAAATGAATCGGTCACCATGGAAAAGTTTATCAAACAATAATATATTCAGAATCATGTTTTTATATAAGTGTAAACCTTCCGGATGAAAAGTTTGACCTGGTCTTTACTGTTTTTTCTTCTTATTTCTTATTCGGGAACACTCAGATCACAGGATGCGGCCAAGGTTTTAGACCGGGTTTATGGCCTGGATCAAACACTTTGCAATGGAAAAAAATACACCTATTTTCCTCCCGCCGGGGCCAAGGGACATCAATACCTACTTTCACAGACTTTCAGTAATGGAAGTATAACCCTGAACGGGAAATGTTACCAGGACGTTTACCTGAATTATGACATTTTCAACCAGCAGCTTTTACTGCAATTTAAATCTGAAACAATCCTACGGAATACCATCGAAGTGTCCAAAGCCTGGCTCACCGGCTTCAGTCTGGGATCCATGAATTTTGAGTTTCTCGACCTTGAAAAAGAGCCACGTTTCTTTCAGGTGCTGGGTGCAGGCCCGGTGCGGATACTTTATTTCTGGCGAAAAAACCTGGATGTGGATGGTTCTGTCGGATCTTTTAGTCTGACCTTTACCCGCGCCGTAAGGGATTCTTATGTGTTTACAAATGGGCAGCTCAAACCGTTCACGTCGAAACGAAGCCTGATTAAACTTTTCGATGCGGCGCACAGGCCGGAGATAAAAAGTTACCTGCGCAAGAATAAAATAAAAATAAGAAAAGCTTCCGACCAGGCAATCGCTGAAATGATTACCTTTATTGGCAACCTCAAGTAACACAATGAAATTGCTGCTGTTTTTTCACCTGCTGTTTTTCAGCCTTCCCTCAGAGGGTAAAGGTCCGGACACCATTGTGTCATGCCATTTCAACGCTTTACCATTCACAGAATACTGCGATTATATCTACCGTGAATCCGGGGTGAAGATCTATTTTAATGCATCTTTGGTAAAAGGGTTGAAGGTGAATCTTTATGCTGACAATATCGCGGTAACCGCTGCGACCGAAAAAGCCCTGGACGGCACAGGACTCAAAGTATCCGTCTGGAATGACAACCTGGTCGTCCTGCCGGGTGAAAAGCTTCCGTCAGGATTGCCCCTGTTTGAAATACAACCGTTGCAACCCGACAGCGCGACCCCTGGTACAAGGGCACTCACGCAGAGTGAAGAGCGCTATATCACGGGGAGAAAGACTGATGCGGTGCAAACGTTACGTGTTGGTAAAAAAGGTCTTTCGAAGAGCGGCTCCATGGTTACCATACGCGGCAGGATCACCGACCAGCAAACCGGTGAGGTACTCATTGGCGCTACGATGTACCTGGTACAGATCAAAGCCGGTACAGCTGCCGACCATAATGGCGTTTTGAGCATGGTGCTTAAACCCGGCCGGTATACCGCCATTTTTGCCTTCATGGGACTGGAGACCAGGAAATATTTTCTCGATGTTCTTTCGGATGGGGAGTTCAGCATAGAGCTGAAAAAATTGGCCATACAGATGAAAGAGGTGGTGGTGTTTGGCGACCAGCAGATGAATTTCCGGTTCAAAGATCCCGGGTTGGAAAAAATATCCGCCAAAGCGATCAAAGAGATCCCGATGATGATGGGTGAGCGTGATATTCTGAAAGTTGCGGAAATGTTACCGGGTATTGTCACGGTAGGTGAAGGTTCGGCCGGGCTCAATGTCAGAGGTGGCAACTACGATCAAAATGCTTTCTATATTAACAGGATTCCTATTTATAACACTTCCCATCTTTTTGGCTTCTTTCCGGCGTTCAATGCCGATATCATCAAAGATTTTTCCATCTACAAGGGTCACATTCCGGCCCAGTATGGCGGTCAGCTCAGCTCGGTATTCAACATCATCGGAAGGCAGGGGAACCGCAAACGCTTCACTGCCCGTGGGGGAGTGAGCCCGGTAGCCGCCAATCTTTCAATCGAAGGCCCTTTAAAAAAAGACACCAGTTCGTTCCTTCTCAGTGGCCGCTATCTCTATTCCGACTGGGTTCTGCGCAACATCGATGACCCTGTGATCCATGCCAGCAAAGCCGGTTTCAGCGATTTGACAGCCTCCTGGAACTACGATTTCCGTAAAAGTAAACTATCCCTTTTTGTTTACCATAGCCAGGATAAGTTCAATCTCGCCAGTATCAACTCCTACCAGTACTCCAACAATGGCGCTTCGGTGAATTTCAACTACAATTTCAGCCCTTCCCTGCGGGCCGACTTCTCCATTACCGGTTCTCAATATGCCTTTAAAACCGTCGATCAGCAGGAACCGCCCCTGGCATACGAACATGCATATCGTATTGGCGATTACCGTGTCAATGCCGACTTTACCCACAATTTAACCACCAAAAACACGCTGCAATATGGTGCCGGCATTACTTTTTACAACCTGGAGCGGGGAACCGTTAAGCCTTATGGTGAAAAATCGGTAAGACTGCCTGTTGAACTTGGCAACGACAAGGGTATCGAAAATGCACTCTATCTTTCCGATTCTTACGATGTTCTTCCCTGGATGAACATCTCCGCCGGTCTCCGTCTTACACTCTTCAACCCGATCGGGCCCAGAACCGTTTACACCTATTACCCCGGAGCCCCGAAAGACCCGCGTTACATCAACGACACACTGCATTTTGGCAACTTACAGCCAATCAAATGGTACTTCGAGCCGGATCTTCGGGTCGCGCTGATCATGCGCACCGATGCAAACGGAACGGTAAAAGTCGCTTACAACCAGATGCACCAGAACCTTTTTGTATTGAATAATACCATTGCCCTGGCACCAAATTCCCAGTGGAAACTGGCCGATTACCATATTCCGCCGGCCAGGAGCAACCAGGTTTCGGCCGGTGTTTTCCGAACCTTTCCACTGTCGGGATGGGAAACTTCATTGGAATTCTATTACAAGCGGACAGCCAACTATCCTGAATTCGTTGACGGTGCAGATTTTATCAGCAATCCGCTGGTGGAAACCACTGTTTTACCCGGTAAACAGGATGCTTACGGTTTAGAGTTTCTGCTCCGCCACAACGGCCAGAAACTGGAAGGATGGCTCTCTTACACCTTTTCGCGCTCCATTATCAAAGTGAATGGTGATCAGCCATGGGAACGGATCAACAACGGACTGGCCTATCCCGCAAACTACGACATCCCGCATGTGCTGAACACAGTCATCATTTACCATTTCAGCCGAAGGGTGACGGCCTCGGGTGTCATAACCTATCAAACCGGACGACCGGTAACCTACCCTACCTCTTTCTACTATGTCAACGGCACACCTTATGTGGATTATTCGAACCGCAACGAATACCGCATCCCTGACTATTTCAGACTCGACCTCTCCCTAACCATTGAGGGAAGCCTTAAAAGAAACAAATTTCTTCATAATTCATTTATATTCAACCTATACAATGTAACCGGGCGGGATAATCCATATTCGGTTTACTTCAAACTGGAAGATGGAAAAATTAAAAGTTACCAATATTCAGTCATTGGTGTACCTGTTTTCACGGTCACATGGATGTTTAAACTCGGGAATTATGCGTCGGATTAAAAATATCTCTGCCATATTCACCATGCTGCTGCTGTTCGCCTGCATCAAACCATATAATCCGGTTATTGATACCAATTCGGAAAACAAGTATGTGGTTTCCGGGCAGGTAACCAGTCTGGAAGGTTGGCAGGTGGTCGACGTTTCCATGTCTTCACCTGTGGGGTCACCCAGGTATATTCCGGTTGAGGGCTGCCAGGTTAAAATTTTAAATGATAAAGGAAATGAATTTCCGCTGCAGGAATCAGCGCCGGGGAAATACCAGGTATGGATGGTTCACGAAGACCTGATACCAGGCACCTCATACCAGGTGAAGGTTACCACGCCCGGCGGAGAAGAACTGGCATCGGGATTCGATAAAATGCCTGATGGCCCCCCGCAGGATTCAGTATATTATTCCCTCAATGATGTTCCTGTAAATAATTCAACAAAACAAATGAAGGTCATACAGTTTTACATTGACCTGAATGCTGTCGGGAACTATAGTCAGTATTACAAATGGGATATCATTGAAACCTGGGAGTACCATGCCGCCCAGCCTGCCCATTTTTATTATGATGGCACCATCCGCGAAATCATCCCCCCTGATTCCTCCAATATGGTTTGCTGGGCCACCGAAATGGTGAAGAATGTTTATACTGTCTCCACAAAAAGCCTTACTCAGAACGTTTACAAACAATTTCCTTTACACTCTTTTGATATAAACGGCACACGTTTGGGGATCCTGTACAGCATGCTGGTCCGTCAGCTTGCCCTGAGTGAACAGGCGTATAATTACTGGGAGCAGTTACGCATCAACAGCAATGAACAGGGCGGCCTGTATGAAAAACAACCCCTTGCCATTAAAGGCAACATGCTGAACATGACAAACCCCGAAAAAAGCGTTCTTGGTTTTTTTTATGCAGCATCTGAGTCGACCCGAAGATATTTTTACAGGGATATTGAAGGAGTAAGCCACGTAATACCCACTTCCTGCTACGAAGAGGGGCTTGGCCGCTTTGGCTGGAAAGAGTTTTTTACGTGGGAATATCCCATCTATTTTTATTTTAATGCCGGGGTGGTGAAAGTACTGACCCGTGAATGTGTCGACTGCCGTAAACTTGGCGGAACAATTGTAAAACCCGATTTTTGGCCCAATTAAGATGAAAAGACGATCATTATATCTTGTGATGTTCCTGCTGATATTGGTCCTTCCGGGACTGAAATCGCAAAATCTTTTCGTCGATGCTGCCGGGGAACGGATACAGGTATTCACCGACAGGACATTGTACATTTCGGGAGAAAAAGTCCACTTCTCCGCCTTGATTTTTTCCGGGAAGGATCACAACTCAATAAATTTCAGCCGGGTTTTGTATTGTGAGTTGATCACCCCTGACGGGAATAAAATTGCCGGGGCGAAATATCTTCTGCAAAATTCTTCAGGCCAGGGTTGTTTCAAGATTCCGGAAGAGACCATTTCCGGTATTTATTACCTGAAGCTTTACACCCGTTTTATGAGAAATGCCGGCACAGATGAATATAAATTCATCATGCTGAAGATCATCAATCCCTTGAAAACGGAGGTGCTTTCAGGTAAAGATGTTTTTGACACCGCAGGTTTTGCAACAAATAAAAGGAACGTATTTGCAGGGAATTTGTCCATGATGATCAAATCCGGCAAAAAAACATTCGCTCCCAGGGAGGAGATCCGTTTAATTGTAAATGGGGATACCGGAAAAAGTTCACCCTCCGGGTTATGCCTTTCTGTAATCCCTGAATCCTCTTTCCAGGATTCCTTTTTTCCGGTTAAGCACCCTCCCGACGATGCAAATAACAGCCTGTACTTTCCCGAAACGAGGGGTATCTCACTGTCAGGAAAGTTAATTGGAAAAGAGTCCGGGAAACCTGTCGCCAATGCCAAAATCAATCTTTCCATCATCGGTGACAAAGACATTATGGTGGTCCTCACCGATTCCGCCGGAAGATTCTTTTTTGCCTTACCGGATTATCACAGCAGTCTGGATATCTTCCTTTGTGCTGATGACCTGCCCGATGTCAAACCCGAAATACTTATCGACAATGATTTCTGCTCCAGGCCGGTATCTCTTTCTTCGCCGGTATTCGCCCTGAGTGAGGTAGAGATGAAGATTGCATATAAGCTGGCGGTTAATTTCAGGATTACTTCCCTGTTCAGGGCGGATTCCCTCTCTGCCGACTCCCTGGCGGAAGAACATAAAATCTCTTTCTACGGAAAGCCATCGGAAATACTGGTGATGGATAAATACATTGACCTGCCCTCCATCGGGGAGTATTTCACAGAATTGCCGGGATTGGGAAAATTAAGAAAAGTAAACGGAAAAAAACAGTTCAGGTTTTACACCGATCAGGATGAAATGCTCCTGTATGATCCGCTTCTGCTGGTCGATTGGGTTGCCGTTAATGATATTGAAAAGATCCTTGGGATGTCGCCCCGTGAAATTGAACGGATTGAACTGATTAACTCACTTTATGTCAAAGGGAACAATACCTACGGGGGCATCATCTGCTTTGTCTCGAAAAAAAACGACTTTGCAGGCATCGATCTTCCCTCCTCAGGTACCTTTGTCCATTACCAGTTTCTTGAAGAGTGTACTGAAAATATCCCATTGGTTCCTGCATCCGCCCATCTCCCTGATTCACGCAACACCGTTTACTGGAACCCGGCTGTTCACACAGATGACAATGGTACTGCCGGTATTTCATTTACAACCCCTGACACGCCGGGCAGGTATTCCATTCTACTCAGGGGGATCACCCCGACCGGAGAGGTGGTTTTAACCGAAGAAAAGATTGTTGTGACGGCTGAATGACTCCTTTCCTTGAAAATATTTTTATGATCCGTTAAAGTTTCTTATTTTTGTATGAAATATCAGACATTAAACACCAACATCAAGTATAATGACTGAAATATCAAACATTTTTAGTATGGCTGCAAGTGATACTGCCTTGATGGAAACCATTGGCTCTTTCATTAAACATCACCGCCTGCAGCAAAACAAGACACAAAGCCAGCTTGCTAAAGAGGCGGGCATCGTTCGTTCAACCCTGAGTTTATTGGAAAGAGGGCAGAATACCAGCTTAATGGTATTTATTCAGCTTCTCCGTGCTTTAAAACTCCTGAATCTGCTCCAGGAATTTCAGGTTAAGCAGCAAATCAGTCCACTGCAGTTAGCCAAGCTCGAGCAAACAAAGAGGATCCGGGCGCAGCACAACTCCCGTGGTGAAAAGAAACCGAACACCGAATCAGATTGGTGATCATGGAAACAGCCTATGTGAACATCTGGAACCACCGTGCAGGAGCCGTCGCGTGGGATGCCTCAACACGGTTGGGAACATTCGAATTTGAGCCTTCATTCCTGAAAAATCACTGGGATCTTGCACCCCTCCAAATGCCCTTGGCAGAAGCAAGAGGACGAACATTCACTTTTGCCGGGCATAGAGAAAGCAAGGCTTTCAGAGGGAGCCTTTCACCGGCATTTGATGTTTGCCATTCATTCCGCCCTGGAAGTACTTGGGTGAACCAACAGTCGCTGAGTATCAATGGAAAAAGACAAAACATCACCAGTGATGATTTACTCTCTGTTGCCAGTCAAATGAATATAAAAAAAGCTGCCAATATTGTTACACGGATAAACGAAGTGGTGAACAACTGGCCGGAATACGCAGAGGAAACCAACGTGAATTCTGCACTCAGGGATGCCATCAGCAAAACAATCATTAACCTTTCAACCATTTAAAAATTAACCCATGAAAAGAATTGCAATCTTTTGTGACGGCACCTGGAATACGCCGGATAAACTGGACAATGGCAAGCCCTGTAAAACCAATGTGGTTAAAATGGCCAATGCCCTCAGCGCCAAATCGGCAGATGGAACTGTTCAAAAATTGTATTACGACCTGGGAATCGGCGCCGAAGGAAATTTTCTGAAAAAGGTCTATGATGGTGCAACAGGTACCGGCATCTCAGAAAACATCAGGCAGGCATACAGGTTCGTCATGAACAATTACGAGCCGGATGATGAACTCTTCCTTTTCGGATTCAGCCGCGGGGCTTTCACCGTTCGGAGTTTGTCGGGCCTGATCAGAAATTCGGGAATTCTCGATATAAAATATGCAGACAAGATAGGAAAAGCCTACGAACTATACCGGTCGCGGCACCCGGCATATCACCCGAAATCAGAAGAAGCTACCCTTTTCAGAAAAACTTATGCCGTTGAAGAGTCAACGAAAATAAAATTCATCGGTGTTTGGGATACAGTGGGTGCCCTGGGAAATCCACTCTTTCTCCACGGAGTCGTGAGTGGCCGGAATGAGTTTCACGACACCGAATTATCTTCCAAAATTGAACATGCTTATCATGCACTGGCCATTGATGAGAAACGGAAGAATTTTCAACCTGCCTTATGGCATCAGCAAAAAAATTCCGGTGAACAGGTCCTTGAACAAGTATGGTTTCCAGGTGTGCATTCTGATACCGGAGGTGGCTATCCTGTTTCTGCATTGTCGGACATTGCCCTGGAATGGATGCTGGAAAAAGCCCAAGGCTGTCATCTGAGCTTTGACAAGATTGAAACCCACCCCGATCCAATGGGGCTGAAGCATGAATCAATGAACGGATTATACAGCCTGGCAGGTATCCTTCATCGTCCCATCGGCTTAAAAATTCCCGACACAGGCGCTACAAATGAACAGTTGCATCCTGCCGTACTCGATAGATATAACAACGATCCCACCTATCGCCCGGTAAACCTGGTTCGTTTTCTTAATAAATAACAGCCATTTTTTTGCTTTTGTTGAATTTTTCAACAGGTGTTTAATATTTATACACCCCTCTCAAATGGTTTGATTATCAAGCTGTCACATCACAATTCCAACGGCAGTGTTTAATATTTCAACACTTAACAGTGTGTAATTCTTAAACACCATCCTTCCTTATTGCCTGAATTACAATTACTTAATCCTCATTTTGTTCTTTGGCATCATAATTGAATATACAAATCCGTCATCATCCTTAAAGTATAAAATTATGAAAACCAGGATCTTATTAATCAGCGCGTTTTTACTGCTCACCTGCAGTATCGCCATCAGTAAAGAAGCCGTAACCGGAAACAACCCTTCACCTGAGGGTTCCATAAATGTCTTCACATCCCCGGATTTATATCATCTGACGATGAAATGGGCCAGCGAATACAACAGGTTAAATCCCACGTTAAAATTAAACGTGATGAACGTTTCTGATAACAATGTGGCCGATATATTGAAAACACAGGAAGGGATTGGGTTTATTTCGAATGAACCTTATGCTGCCCTTAGCCCGCTTCCAGCGTGGGACATGGTTGTAGGCCGTGATGTGATCGTACCGGTAATGAATGCAAAAAATCCATTGCTGAAGGAGATCAACACAAAAGGCATTACCCCGCAAGGGTTTGCTAGAATTTTTGAAAGTCAGGGAACTCAGAATTGGGGAATGCTCCTGGGAAATGACCAAAAAATTCCGGTTCATTGCTATATCATAAACGATCCTGCGATTGCTGCCGGGGTGGGAAATTTCCTGAACAACCATCAACTTACGATGGATGGAATAAAAGTATCAAACGGACAGGAGATGATTTCAGCGATTCAAAAAGACCCTGACGCACTGGGCTTTTGCAAGCTGGTCGACCTGATGGCACCAGGCAATCAACTGCTTGCTGATATCAAATTGGTGCCCATCGATAAAAACGGGAATGGGAAAATTGATTTCATGGAGGACATTTATGATAACATGCAAGATTTCTCACGGGGCGTTTGGATTGGAAAATATCCCAAAGCATTGTGTGGCAACATCTATGCAGTTTCGGCGATAAAACCAGGCAACGATGCTGAAGTAGCCTTTCTGAGGTGGGTGGTTTCGGATGGACAACAATATTTGAGCATGAATGGTTACAGCGACCTTGTTTCGAGTGAAAGACAAACACAATCGGATAAATTAAATTCTACGGCCATATATATTACAGCTCCTGAAAAGGACAATTACGCTGTCATCAGGGTGGTTCTTTTGGTTGTCATCGCTTTTGCTGTATTGGGTTTTATGGTAAGCCTGGTTATTCGGCGTAACAGAAATAAGAGAGGGTCTTTTACAGATGGCACCACTGCTTTCCCATCTGTTTTTGATGAAAATTCGGTGGATGCTCCCAAAGGACTCTATTATGACAAAACACATACCTGGGCTTTCATGGAAAAAGATGGTAGTGTAAAAATCGGCATCGATGACTTTTTGCAACACATTACAGGCCCTCTCACAAGCATCGGGATGAAACCTGCCGGGGTGAAGATTAAAAAAGGCGAAGCTTTGCTTACAATTATCCAAAAAGGAAAGCATTTGCTTGTCTATTCACCTGTTTCTGGAACTATTACCTCCTGCAATAAAAACCTGATGACAAACCTGTCGGCACTCCAAACCGCTCCCTATTCTGAGGGATGGGTTTATTCGATCGAACCGGCTAATTGGTCCATGGAAATTCAGTTTTTATCCATGGCCGACAAATACAGAACATGGATCAAGGGTGAATTTTCGAGGCTGAAGGATTTTTTGGCCACGGTAGTAAATGCCGGCACCCATGAATACGCCTTTGTGGCGTTGCAGGATGGCGGAGCATTGAAAAACAACGTGCTTGCAGATCTTGGCCCGGAAGTATGGGAAGATTTTCAGACAAAGTTTATTGATAACGCTAAATAAATCGTGCCTTCATCCCCAAACCCTTCTCCTCAGTGCGAAGGGTTTGGGGAGAGGTGTATTTAGAAAAATCTATAATACCATGAATTATGGGACTTAACCGCAGAAGTTTTTTTAAAGTGCTGGGAGTTTCAGGAATGACCCTGGCGATCGGAAGGGAGGCGAATGCCTCAGTAAAAAACGATAATGGCGTAGAATTTTATGGGATCCTTTACGATGCAGCCCGCTGCAAGGGCTGTCGTGGCTGTGAATTCGATTGTGCTACAGCGCATGGATTTCCCGATCCACCACCCTCCAAAGATATCCCGGCTATCCGCAAAACAGATCCAACGTGCAACACCGTTGTGAATACGTATAAAACATCGAAAGGCGATGTATTTATCAAAAGGCAGTGTATGCACTGCAATGAACCTGCTTGTGTGGCCGCTTGTTTGACACAAGCCATGCACAAAACAAAAATGGGCCCGGTAACATGGGATGGCGATAAATGCATGGGATGCCGCTATTGCATGGTTTCCTGTCCTTTCGACAGTCCCAAATTTGAATATTTCAGTGCAAACCCGAAAATTCAAAAATGTGATATGTGTTTCGACCGGCTTAAAACGGGGGAACCTCCTGCCTGTGCGTTTAACTGCCCCAACGAGGCATTGATGTACGGTAAACGCAGGGACCTTATGAAAGAAGCCCGCCGGAGAATGTATGAAAAGCCGGGTTTGTATGTTGATCAGATTTATGGTGAACATGCGGCAGGCGGAACAGGCTGGCTGTATCTATCCCCGGTGCCTTTTGAAGAACTGGGGCTGAACAATAAGTTGCAGCAATCCTCTTATCCTGCCCTCACCACGGGATTCCTTTATAGTGTTCCTTCCGTATTCGTGCTTGTGCCGGCACTCCTGGCAGGAATCTATCAGGCAACAAAAAACAATCACCTTAACGAGGAGAAAGACGATGAATAACAGCTATGAGACTACCGCAGATCATGACGGAACCTCCATCTGGAAGTTCCTCATCAGTGAGTTAAAACCCAAAGGAAAATTCCTTACTCCGTTCAACATCATCTCCATTCCGATCATGCTGCTGGGTTTGGTGCTGATCGTCATCCGTTTCTGGAAAGGGCTCGGTGTCATAACCAACCTGTCGCAGGATATTCCCTGGGGCTTGTGGATCGGTTTTGATGTGGTTACAGGCGTAGCCTTTGCCGGCGGCGCTTATGTGCTCACTTTCATGGTGTATATCCTGAATATGCGAAAATACCATTCCATCGTACGGGTAACCGTGCTGAACGGTTTTTTGGCTTATGTTTTTTACGCCGGGGCATTGCTTCTTGACCTGGGAAGGCCCTGGCATGTGATCAACCCGATTATCGGGAATAGCTTTGGAGTAAGTTCCGTGTTGTTCCTGGTGGCATGGCACTTTTTACTGTATATGATCGCCCAGCTGATTGAGTTTTCGCCGGCAATTGCCGAATGGCTCGGAGCCCGGCGAATCCAAAAAATCCTCTCAGGCATGACCATTGCCGCCGTTATCTTCGGTATTACCCTGTCAACCCTGCATCAGTCGGGGCTGGGTGCGCTATACCTGATGGCCAAGGATAAAATATTTCCGCTGTGGTATTCCGAATTTATCCCCATCATGTTTTTTGTGTCAAGCATTTTCGCCGGACTTTCCATGGTCATTTTTGAAGGGTCCATCACACACAAAGTCTTTTTCAGTCAGATCAGCGAAAAAAACCATCATGCACAGAAGGGTATCATCCATGGTCTGGCTAAAATATGTGCCGGTGCCATGTTTGCCTACTTTTTCATGCAGTTGCTCATATTTATTCACGGGCAACACTGGGCGCTGCTCAATACACCGCTGGGATACTGGTATTTGCTCGAAATGCTGGGATTTGTCCTGCTTCCGATGATCCTGTTCTTTGTCAGTTACCGCACCCACAACATTACGATGATCAAAGTGGCAGCCATTCTCACCATGCTTGGCGTGATATTGAACCGGCTGAACGTGACCGTTATCGGGTTCAGATGGGATATGGCCATACGATATTATCCGTCGTGGATGGAACTGGTGGTAACCATGGCCGTGATATTTACAGAAATATGGATATTCAGATGGGTGATCAACCGCATGCCTGTTTTGCGCGATTCCCCATCCTGGGTAAAAGAAAACAAATAGATTAACCTTTAAAAAACAACATTATGGACGGATTTAGTTATTCTGATATTTTTGCCACCAAGGGCATTGAATATCTGGTCATCATCGCTTTCCTGGCACTGCTGATCCCCTTTTCAATTATTTTAAACAGACAAGTAAAAATTACCCGGCAAATACAGAAGGCGCTGGGTATCCTATCCGCTAAAATTTTACGGATTCCCCAGGGATTGTTTTACAGCCGGAACCACACCTGGATGTTTATGGAACGCTCGGGCGCCGCCACCGTGGGGCTCGATGACCTTTTGCTGCACATCACCGGAGAAGTGAAATTCAACAATCTGAAAAAGCCGGGCGATACGATCAGCAAGGGTGATTTGCTCACGGAGATTGACCAGGATGGTAAACTGCTCAGCATATTATCGCCCGTTTCCGGAAAAATCGTTGACACCAACACAATGCTGAATGAAAACCCGGCGGTGATGAACGAGGATCCTTATGGCAAAGGGTGGATTTATAAGATCAAGCCCACCAACTGGATGGCCGAGGCAAAGTCATGTTATTTTGCCGAGGAGGCCACCAACTGGTCGGAAAAGGAGCTGGCACGGTTCAGGGATTTCCTTGCCGTGACCATGCGAAATTACTCGCCCGAAGCATCCATGGTCATCCTCCAGGACGGCGGCGAATTAGCCGACCATTCTCTTGCCGCTTTGCCAGATGATTGCTGGAAAGATTTCCAGAAGGAGTTTTTGAATCTTTACAGGGTGTAGTGCCTTATACCTCGATGGTTTTCATGTTTGAGTCCACTCCGAAAAGTCGTTTATTCATCAAATCACCATTTAAAAAATTGTTAAACCGCAAAGAACACAAAGAAACCGCAAAGGGCCGCAGAGATAACTCTCAGATAACTATAACTTTGCGGCCCTCTGTGAATAAACACTGCGGCCCTCTGCGGTAAAATTATTTGTTAGCAGACTGATCGGAGTGCCCTCATGGTTTGAATCTTTAATTTATCGCTTTGGGTTGTTTATTCAAAGTTCACAAGTGCATCAGGCGGTTTTCTTTAGTATTTTTGCTTAAATTTCTCTTTCATGAAAACCCTCAAGATATTCATTGACACTTCAGTTATTGGTGGATATTTTGATCAGTAAGGGGTTACAATGCCATCAATATTAAAAACGGTTACTCCATTCTTGAAATTCGTTCGCCTCAGGATCTTTCAGTTTTGCCCCAGCCACCGTCTTGATTTAAACAATTTCCAGGCGCCAAAACCGGCAACCATCAATAGTGCAGTGGCCAGCGTGCCATCAATGGGTGCGCCGCCGCCGCCGATGGGGCCATTACCGCCTTCGTTTGCCGAAGCAGGTGGTGGTGGGGGAGCCTGTGCCAATGTAGCAATGCTTCCAATGGTTAAAAATGCGAGAATAAGGATAATTTTTTTCATGGTCATTTGTTTGTTAATCAATGTGTTTTCCTGTTTCAAATCAAAGTTTATTTGAAAATCCCTTTTTTAACTATCAGCCCTTTCGAAGTGGTTACCCTGATCACGGCAACTCCGCTCAGACTGGTGAAGACTTTGGTTTCGTCTGAAAGGATAACCTGTTTGTTAAACACAGTCTGTCCGGCACCATTGAAAACCTCAACGATCGCCGTTTCACCGGCAAGAGTGGATGCGCTGATGTAAATTGTGTTTCCGGAAACCCAAATATTCCCGGAAAAGTTTTCACCTTCTCCAATACCATAGGCGCCGCCAAAAACCAGTTTAAACCGGTTGGCTGCATTTTCCGGATTATGGCTGAACGAGTAAACCTGCTGGTTGCGGAGGTTGATGGTTTGGCTGGTGAGTTCATCTTTGAGGCAGATGTTTATTGATGGGTCAAAACTTTCAATTCCGCTGATGGTAAAACTAACCGGCCCGGTAAATTTGGTTTCAAAATTCAAATCCACATTGCGCTGATCCTGAAAGAGAGGCAGATTGTTGATGCTGAATTTCTTATCTGCCGAAAGGGTGTAAAGTTGCGGCGCATCTTCAAGCCCCTGCAATTTCATCCCGTCAACCTGAAGGTCGAAGCCTTCGGTAGCTTCCCCGATAAAATGCACCACCGTTTCATCTGCGTAGCCGTTGGCCGTTGCTTTGATGGTCAGTTGGTTTTCGATGCCGCCCGATTTATAAAATGCCTGGGTGCTGTGGCTGCGGGCATTGTTATTCACCGAGAGTGTTGGCAAAGCCTCATCTACTGCCAGTACCATCATGGCCTGACCTACCGGTATATACGAAGTTGCAGATGAAGCAAGATTGGTGTAATTGCCTGAAGCCGCATTCCAAATGTAGCAAGTACCGCCTATGCCTGTCGATTTTGTCCATGCCGCATCGGCAGTATTCCATACAAGCGACGAGGGGTATGGATTGGGAACCAGGTTATAGGTATAAACATCTGTTCCCGAATGGCCAACGAGTGAATAATTGAAAGTTCCATTATTCAGGTTTCCGGTAAACGTGTATTCATGCGAATTTCCGGGATAGTATATCATATAGCCCTGGTTCAGCAATAAGGGGGTAGTGGTTGAGCTACCGAGACCAACCCAATTGCCATAAGCCGGATTAGTGGGTGGATCAATTTGTTGAAGTGGGTCAAGCTTGTAAATATACGAGCCTGAAAACAGGTTGGTAGTTGGGGTAGCGTACTGGGTTGGGATGGCAACAAAATGATATTTATTTAGGGTGAGCGTTGAACTACCCGTTATTTGCAGCTTTACCGTGGCTGCTACATCGTTGGAATTGTGAATAAGCGAGCCGCCACTTTCGATGACGAGATCGGCAGGATTGGCGCTTTTGGTTAGTGAACCATAAACCGTGAGCGCTTTGCCAGGCGCAATTAAAAGTTCGGCGCCCGATGCGATGGTAAGCGTGTTGCAAACAGCCGGCGAAGCCGTGGTGGTTGTGATGTACGGCATATAGGTTGCTGTCGGGCTGATGGCAACATTATCCGATGCCACCGGCACTAAGCTGTTATCCCAGTTGCCCGGCGTTGCCCAATCGGTTGATGTACCACCAACCCAAACGCTTGGGGCTCCTTCATAAGCCCCGATATGGGGAGGGTTGTTCCGCATAATGCCCTCGTAATCGGTGGTGATGGCCGCGATATTTTCACCAACCAGAAAACTACCTGCAATGGGTTTCAGGTTGGTGGCGGAGGTAAAATGCGGATCGGTGCTGTACGAGTCTGCATCCTGCCCCGTAGCGGTTTTCCAGTCATCGAGGTCAGCATATATAATTGAATCGTCAAACCATCCGATAAATTCGTTCACACCCGGTTGATCGGTATGGTAATAGTCGTTGGCATTAATGTTTGTAAATTTTTCTTTGTCGGCCCACGAATAGATTTGGTAGGTGCTGATTTCGGAAGAAGTATTTGCCGGATCTCTGCCCATCTCGTTATATAGGATGTTGTTCCGGATATCGAAGTCAACGACGCCATTTTCAACAGTTATACAGGAACTTTTTGCTCTGTCAGAACTGTTAGGTTTGCCCAATAAATTACCCGAGAGATAAATGGTGTTGTTGAATATTTGTAACTATTCACCCCCTACAAATGTAGGGCATTAATTTGGGAGAGAGAATGCAAAGGATTCAGATTATTTTTAATCGCAGTATCAATTATCGATCGCAGGATTGCAAAAGATTCGGCGCCAGTAAAAGACTTGAACT
>CAIQUS010000086.1 GCA_903875045.1 uncultured Bacteroidales bacterium | reverse complement strand
TTCCATATTGGTTGTTTTTTTTACGATGAATTAAACATTGTTGGGAACGGAGAGCTTGTTCTTCGATGACATAAAGATACCACTTTTTTTTGAAACACCAGTATTATCAAGCCTTTTATTTAATCTGTCAAAGTAGAATTATAAGCATCCTGTATCTTCGCATCAGAAAAAAAAATAAATTACTTGTAGCCCTGGCCATTGAATCAGCTGGCGGCATGAAAAATCCTGACAATGAACAATCCACCTTACTTGAAACAAAGGAAGATGTAACTGAGTCTCACACTTCAGATGTTAAGCAACAGCAACTTGTAACTGAATTTGCCAGATTGGTTGAAACTGAGAAGTTGTTCCTGCAAAACGGGCTCTCTCTGCAGAAGGTAGCAGAATTGCTTGGAACAAACAGGACCTATCTTTCAAAAGCCATCAACCTTGAATTGAACCATAGCTTCACAACCTATATTAACCGGTTAAGAATACAGGAAGCCATCAATATCATTTCACAACACAACTCACCTAAACCACATATCAACACACTGGCTGCCGATGTTGGTTTTAGCAGCCGAACATCATTTATTTCCTCTTTTTGGAAACACACTGGTATGCTACCTTCAACCTTCATAACCAATTATAAGCAGCTTTACCGGGAGAGCGGTAATTTTCCTAAAGCTAAGGAATTGTAATCCCCAGGAAGGATCCTTCTTCTTTTATCTGCCCGGAAGGATTCGCCTCGAAGTTACTTTTTGGAGTGTAATCAAAGTTTGATCTATTTTATTGGAATATTCCTGAACCTGACTTTCCGAAAAAGAGATATTTTTTGAGTAGCAGGTCGTTCCATATTAAAACTTGCCCAAAACCTGCCCAATTCCCAAAAGAAAAAACCCCGAAACTGTTAAGAATCAGGTTTTTTGTTGTTTTTGATGTGGCATCGGCTGGAATAATCCCCATACTATTCAGAACCATTCAGTTGACTCGGTGTTTCTGTTATCTTGTTGGTCCGGTTGTGATTAACCCTTTCCTCATTAAAGTAAAACCAACACGAACTACTCAGAACTACTTGTTTTGTTGCCCAAATCATGCCCAATCCGTTTTTCCTTTAGTTTTGCTAAAACCGAAATTACTTCCATTGGAACCCTACTTCAAAATTCGAGACGATCACGCTGACACAAAGGCCTTTACCGGATAAAGCTGGTCTATTCTAACAAAAGTAGGGTTTTGCGCGTGGATACAGGTGTTAAGACAGATCCTTTATACTGGGATGAAAAAATACAGAACATTATTTCCCGTGTTAAAGAAATTGGACAGGAATCTGGGTCTTTAAATGATATCAACCAGAATTCACCTTCTATGCTGTGTGCGATTGGCATCTTGCACTGTAAAATGATTTCTCATCAATTCTCACCAGTAAGGAAAAACAGATGTAATGAAAAACATTCCGAATAAATCTGCACTGGATCTCCTGTTTACTTTGTAAGCAAATTGCCATTTCAATTAGCCATCTTTAAAAAAAATTCGCCTTGGATAGTATGTAGATCCGGCATCGTGCACAGACTACTATAATTTGGTTTATCTTCATAAAAGGTTCCTGAAAAACTTCCACGGACAACAGAGTTTGGTCCCGCATAGTCGATGAGTGTCACTGTGATGGCGCTGCAAAAGCTCTGCATGTCACATGTGTTATCCTGGTTGCGTGTGCGTTGCGTATAATTCATATCATATTGTATGCCTGTTTTAGGAGAAAAAACACACCTGTCATGACCATTTTTGTTTGAACCAATTAATATCCTGGTTGTCTCCCATGGATTGTCAAATGCAAATTCGAAAATACTATCAGAACCTATAGAAGTATTGACCATTGATGCAAGTATTTCAAATTTATTATCTGTCGTTCCGCAAATTACCTGTGAGTAATTAGTGGGGTCGGGTGGCACGGTAGTATTAAAACCATATTGAGTATATTCAATTTTCTTACCATCAATTGTAAGCAATATATAAAGTTCGGAACCAACGACAGTAATGTTGGAATTAAGATAAAATACTGTCGAACCACCTTCCTTATTTATAGCCTCTAATTGAACTGAAATATTAACCGGATTGGTTGATGGTATTTGACCAGGAGCAGTATAGGTGGTACTCTTTCCTGAATTACCAAGTGAACCGTTGCTGTTTGAAACCGGTGCTGCAACTCCGTTCATTGTCCATTGTTTAATTTTAAAACGCATAACGACCGTTTCGGGGGAGATTTGGGATAACGGCTTCAAGACGTTTGCTTCATCAACGGTAATGGTCGTTGAAATTAGCGGAGCAAGTTCTTCCTCCTTTTCATCAGGAAGAAAAGCACTTACTGTTAACTCTATAGATTGACCTTTCAGCACAAGGGGTGAAGAAGGCTTCAAGGTAAAGTCAATAAATCTGCCCATCATATAATCACTGAAATGTGCCGTCGTGACAGTAACCGTTTTCGCATTTTTATCCGGCACGCTTTTCAGCATGGCATTCCAGGAACGGTTGCTGGCTTGTGTAACAATCCAGAGAAAGTCTTCCGGGGATTGCTGTAAAAGCTGGTCATCATAATGAAAAGTGAGTTCAGCGGGTTTGGTAAAAGTTATTCCTTCAGGTAGCAGCCGGTATCCCGAACCAATTCCGAGAGGAGCCTCGTTGGTTACAGGCTGAATGGAGATTTCTGTTGATGATGATAAAGCTCCGGCAGGAATGGCAACTGTTAACCTGCCATCTGCCGAGTTCAGTATTCCTCCGGATTCGCCTATCGATGCGGTCGTCATTTCACCTTTAGGTGTTCCGACCGCTGTTATGATGAGACCCGGACTTTCCTGTGTATCGGGAGAGGAGCTTTTTTTACATGATATTAAAAAGGTTGCAAAAACGAGTATGATTGCTGATAAATAAAGAAATGTTTTTGTTGTTTTCATAACAGTTCGGGTTGTAATTAAAATTAAGTGTAAAACAGATTGACCTGTATTCCCTGATTCCCGGCGATATAACACGCAAAGATCACCTGTGCGCTGGTATTATTTTAAACGGCCCAACTGATAATGTTCCCCGGTAAATTTCTTATTCCATAGGTGCAGAATCCTGCCACCTTTTACAGCTTCGAACCAGGCATTGAAATCGGAGACTTTCCCATTTTGATCCGTTGTTGATACATCCCATGTGTTTGCAACATATTTGCCAATTTCTTTTTCGTGCTGATAGCCACCGCTGGAAACAGATTTTGCATCCGTGTTGTATGCAGTTGAGTTCACAAACATGTATTTCAGATTCGAAACCACAATGTTCATCCCTGCATAATTACCCGATACCACATAATAGTATTGCGTAAATGATCCACTGCCTTCCTGCCAGGTGCCGATCAGATCGTTTGCCCCAAGCGCAAATTTGTTATAACCAGACATATTCTGGATAGCTTCCATGGTGGGAAAGATTTGTTGAAATTCGGCCGATGAATTTGAAATAACTTCATAGCCATATGCCACGCCATTTACAGTCTGAACCAGAAAACTGACAAATTTCGGTTCTCCTGATGCGATAACGGTAACATCCGCCTGCAGATAATAATAAGGGAAACTCGATGCGCTGTAATTATATGAATATAAATTGTTTACGACATACCTGCCTCCTGAAAACAAGGTCCAGCAGTTATTGACAATATCCAGCCGCAATTCGTCGGTCAGCGTTACGCCATAATGAATCAAAACGGTTGTACCGACATTACTTAACTCAACAAAATCGTTTTTAAGTGTAGCGTTCCAGCCATCATTGAAATTGGTGACAAAATAGGAGTATCCGGTAAAAACTCCGGGCACTTCGACATCATTTGGATCTGCCGGTTTGTCTTTTTTACACGACAGGAATAATAAGGAGGTAAGAAACATGAATGTAAGAAATCTAGCGGATAATAAGATGGTTTTCATGGTACATGGTTTTATGGTTAACTCAATTAAGACACGTTCATCATACTAATTTTCTCTGGAGCTATTCCGGGCATAAACGGCACGGGCCAACACCCGTGTAATTTGCAAATATTCCTGAAGCCTGAAATCTGCGGTCCAGTTTTGCTCCAATGCCAAATACAACATAGCCGCCTTGTTGCGATAGGGTGGCACGGCCAACACTACTGCCAGCTACACTGGAAACCGCATTGTTCTGACCGGTAGACATGTTATGCATTACCACGTTGGCTGCAGGCACGCCCAGATTGGTAGCATTGGTTGAGAAGGCCACCCAGCTTCCATCAAAAGTTATGGCAATTCGTTCGCCTTGCCCGATCGGGCTGTCCGAATTACCCAACTTACCATCATTACCAATACTTACAATGATGGTACTGTCGTTATAACTATCGTACACGAATACATCCTGGAAGTTGTTAATATCATCAGGAACCATGTTGGTGGCGGTTGTTGAATAAGCAATGTATCGGCCATTTCCTGATATTGATGGCGCTACAACCCGGTTAGCACTTTCGTTGCCCTGATTGCGTTCCTTATGGTCAGAGGTAAGACTGATCCGTTTTAGGGTTTTTATGTTTTTCTCCCACAAAAAAATGTCCCAGATTCCATTGTTATCATTGGTAACTAGGGTGGAAGTATGTGAATAAAACGCTATCCGACTGCCATCGTACGAAATGGAGGGCCTGGAACCTCCGCCGCCTTTTTTTGCCTTGGGATCAGTACTGATCATGACAGTTGTGTCAAGCCGCAGATCGCGTAAAAAAACATTGTTCGTGGAAACGCCTTTTTCAACTACTGAAATATTACTGGCGGCAGAAGTAAATGCGATCAGGTTCCCATCACCCGAAACCGAAGCTTCATAGCTTTCTGCATCAGCAGCCGTCATGTTATTGCCAATGCTTACCATTTGTACCTTGCCGGCAGAAGCGTTCCAGACAAAAACATCGCGCAATCCATTTTTATCCCCTTCTGCAAGGTTACTTGAATGCGATTCGAAGGCCACTGATTTCCCATCCCCTGAAATGGCGGGGTAATAACTATCCGCATTTCCCTCCTCGCCACTGGCAGAAGAACTGATCAGCTTGGTGATACCCGTGTTGCGGTCGCGCCAGAATATCTGCCGGTGTTTACCTGAAGAACCTGCAAAAGTTGCCGAAGAGACAAAAGCTATATAGCGACCGTCTTCACCTTTAGACCCGCCAACATCAGGATCAGAGCTTTCGTAAAAAGTGCTGAATGCTTCGTCATCGGAACTTCGGCTTACATGATCGTAGGTATAATCGCAGCATACACGCAAGGCATTTGCATTTACGGACATTACACCTGAACCCCCGGAATAGATGTTGCCTGTTTGGCCTGCAGGTAAACTCTTTAAAGTGACTTTGAATTTTGTGCCATCCAAAAGCGGGGCAGGGAAGTTAAAAGTATTGGAATTAAATGGTTTTCCGCTTTCTTTCGGTAATGTAAGAGAAAGGTCATTTTTGCCATTATTCTGCAACACCATGGTTGTTCCGGCCGGACCACTGAAAATTCCGTTAAGCGTTGAACTCCCGGCAGCCGGTTTTCCCGAAGTTTTTGTTAATTGCTGAGCCCAAAGGCCTGGCAATAATGTTGAAAGGGCAAGAAAAATGAGTGTTTTTTTCATATTTACAATAAATTCACTTGCAGAAATATTATTCACCCAGCATGTTTTTTAACACATCAAAATCAACAGCTTTCATTACTTCAACCATGGCGTTAGCCGTTATTATAAACTTATGGTCACCCTTAATTGTTACTGAAAAAAATTGTGGTGATGAGCGGGGCAGTGTTTTATCGAAATATCCAGGGTTTGGTTGGATAAGTACCCGTCCGAAAGGATCGTCATCGGTAGTAAACAGGTAAGATAAATAATCATTAGGATCTTGTTTTATAATTGAAGGTTGATTCAATTCTTCAGCAGGTAATTTTAATTGAGTTTCAATTTTATCCAGCGCATTCTTAAAATTTTTCTCATTGTCAATAATAGACTTTTCATGCCGTTCTTTAATGTCCTGGTAATCCATTCTTAAATAATATTCCAGTTTTTTGGGATCATTTTTATACTCAACCTCTTTTCTTGCTTTTTCTTCCTCATTGTTTTTTAAGGTTTCTTTTAAACTTGCCAGCGATTCAGCTGAGCCTTTCAATAGATATCGTTTCTGTTTTACTAAAAAGGAATGTTTACTAACATAAGCAAAGGGCAGTTTACCCTGATAGGTGATCAGCCAGGTACTGCTTTTGCCTGTCATAAACATACCCAGGTTAACATCTGTTTCCTTAAAATACCAGTATCCATCTTTTTCAACCGGCATATCGGCCATATGGTGGAATCCATAACCTGAAAAATCGGCGTTGGGACCAATGGTATCATATATTTCTGCAATAAAGTCGTTGGCAATGATTTGAAAAGTGGTTGTTGTTTTGGTTGCTGTTTTTATCACGTTGCCTTCGCAGAAAAAATGTAAAATATAAATATTATATTGGTACCTATTAGCCTGGTCATTCGGGTATGACCTGCCATAGCCACCGCCTTCAAGTGCCTCCAATCCCATTGGCGTGTACTTTGATTTTATCATTGCCCTTAGCTGTGCAACTATTTTTTTTTCGTTCGCAAGGTCTGCCGCAGTTACACCGATTACACCAGCACTGCTTTTCCAACCTTCCTTCCAGATGCCGGGAGTTTGCGGCAGCATTTCTTTATCGCAGTCCTGTGCTGATGATGACATTACCATGAATATTAAACTAATAAAAGGAAGAATCCTGTTTTTCACAATATTTGTATAAATGTCGGATGCAAATATCTCCTATATTAGCCCGTTCGGTATCATGGAAAAGCAGGATATTTGAGTACGAAGTTCAAAATCATGGAAAAAGGGGAGGTTCACTGCATCCGGATTGTTTTATTTTGCATGATGGGAGTCACACATAAAAAACAAAAAGAGAAAAATCCACAACTCAACGTCCTTGAGGGATCAGGATTGACTGAGAAAACTAAAACCGTACATCCATGAAGAATTATTTTGTCTTATCCATTATAATGTTTGTTTGTTCTGTTCTGTCGGCACAAACAATCATGAACAAGGATAGTTTGCTTCGTTTATTGCCATTGGCCAAAGAAGACACAAATACTGTGACACTTTATATTAATATCGGTCAGCAGTATGAGACTAATGAACCGGAAACAGCAAAACGATACTACCGCATGGCCGGGGAACTCAGCAAAAAGATAGGTTATACGAAGGGTGTTATTTCCTTTATTAATAACTATACTTTCGTCCTGAATATGCAAGGAAATCATGATTCTTCCCTATTATTAAATCTACAGGCTGTTGAACTCTCAAAAAAATCAAACGATTCTTTGAATCTTGCCAAGACATTGTTCAACACAGGTACCTCTTACCGGGATTTAGGCGAGTATGAATCAGCGGCTCAGTATTATGAAGAAGGAAAGCAGATTTTTGAAAAACTTGGGAATGAAGGGATAGGAGCACTGGGGGATGATATACTTCAGCTACTGTACTATCAGATGCATCAGTATGAAAAAGGGATACAATACGGAGAAAGTTCAGTATCAAAGCTGAGAAAAACAGATAATCCGGCCATGTTAGGAACATCACTGACTAATCTCGGGCTTAATTACCTTTCAGTAAAGAAGTTTGCCAAGGCTTCTTCATTGTTTCATGAAGCGCTGGAAATAAGTAAAAAAATCGACGATAAAAATATGGAGCAAAGCCAGTATATGAATATGGGAGATGTTTTTTTACAAAAGGGGGACTTTGAGAAAATGAGGTTATTTATGGATAAGGCTTTGATTCTTTCAAAAGAACTTGAGTTACATGAAAGCGAATTAATTGCAACTTTGGGTTTATCATACTATTTCCAACATAAAAAAAAGTATACACTGGCTGAACAATATGCAAGAGAGGCATTGTCATTGTCGTACCGGTTCAATCTGAGAATACAACGGCAAAAAGTATTCGCCCATTTTTCCGATCTTGCTTATTCTATGCAGGATATAAAACTGGGAGACTATTATGAGACACAAAGTACACTCCTGGGAGATAGCATCTTAAATGAGACGATTCAGCAAAACACCTTGAAGCTTGAAAAAAAATATGAAACAGAAAAAAAAGCAATCCGGATAAAACAATTAGAAGCAGATAAAAGAATACAGCAGATTTCAATTCATCAAAAAAATCTGATTAATTATTTGTTAATTACCGGAATTGCAACATTATTCATTATTTCATTACTGTCATACCGCACTTACAAACAAAAACAAACATTGCAGAAGCAACGCATCAGCGAATTGGAAACCCAGCAGCACCTTGCTGCCACTGAAGCCGTATTAAAAGGAGAAGAACAGGAACGTTCAAGGCTGGCAAAAGATTTACATGACGGGTTGGGGGGAATGTTATCGGGAATAAAATATTCGTTTACTACCATGAAAGGAAATCTGGTAATGACGCCTGAGAACCATCAGGCTTTTGAGCGCAGCATGGATATGCTGGACAGTTCAATAAGGGAAATGCGCAGGGTGGCTCATAACATGATGCCCGAAGCTTTGGTGCGGTTTGGGCTGGATACTGCCCTGAACGATTTTTGCAACGATATCAGTCAAAGCGGTGCTTTGAATATAAGCTATCAATCCATTGGCCTGGAAGGTGTCCTGATAAATCAGACAACAGCCATAACAATCTATCGTATTGTGCAGGAACTGGTAAACAACACGATGAAACACGCAAAAGCTACCACTGCAATAGTTCAGTTGACACAATCGCAGGGACAACTTTCGCTTACGGTTGAAGATAACGGGAAAGGATTTGATACCCGTATTCTGAAAGTAAATAAAGGTACCGGCTGGGTAAATATTCAGAACCGGGTTGAGTTCCTGAAAGGGAAACTCGATATCACCTCAAAAGAAGGAGAAGGTACTTCCGTTCATATTGAGTTGTTGAATTAAATCTATACTGATAAGAATATGGCTGTCAAAGTTTTTATTGCCGATGATCATTATATGGTAGTGGAAGGCATCCGTTCGATGCTGCTTACCGAAATGAATATTGAATGGATGGGACATGCAATGAATGCTGCATCGTGCCTGGCGTTCCTGCACCTGCAACAACCGGATGTTTTACTGTTGGATATTAACCTGCCTGATAAGAGCGGAATTGATTTGTGTAAAGAAATAAAAGAAAAATATCCTGATATACATATTTTAGGGCTTAGCTCATTCAACCAGCAGAGCTACATTCAAAAGATGATTCAAAACGGAGCATCAGGCTATGTTTTAAAAAATGCATCACTTGAAGAAATCGTGAAGGCAATTGAAGTGGCTATGCGAGGTGATATTTTTTTAAGCAGTGAAGCCTCGGTAACCATGCGCGAGAACAAAGATGCTCAGATACCGGTAATTACAAGAAGAGAAAAAGAAGTACTGAAGTTAATTGCCGAAGGCCTGACCAATAAACAGATGGCCGAAAAGCTTTTCATCAGCACTACAACCGTTGATACGCACCGAAATAACCTTCTTTCCAAATTTAATGTAAAGAATACTGCAAACCTGATCCGGATGGCAGTCCAGTTTGATTTTATTTAGCCTGAATTATTCATATAAAAAAACCTAAACTGTTAAGAATCAGGTGAAAAAACCGGAGTTTTTGACCAGCCTATGCCGATTTTAAACTTGCCTAAAACCTGCCCAATTCCCAAAAGAAAAACCCTGAACGTTTTGTGGTTCAGGGTTCTGACTTGGTTTTTCCGTGGCATCGACTGGAATAATCCCCATACCATTCAGAACTATTCAGTTGAAACAGTGATTCTGTTATCATGTTGGTCCAGTTGTGATTAACCCTTTTCTCATTAAAGTAAAACCCACACGGGACTACTCGGAACTACTTATTTTATTGCCCAAATCCTGCCCAATCCGTTTTGTCTTTAGATTTGCTAAAACCGAAATTACTTCCATTGGAACCTTGCTTCAAAATTCGCGACGATCAATCTGAAATAAAAACCTTAGGTTGCGATTGCGGGCTTTACTATGATAAAGGCAGGGTTTGCCTGTGATTGAAACAACTGATATGTTTTTCAGGAAATCTTACCATTGACCAGGGTAAAGATCAGATCGGCCATTTTGATTGCCTCCTGAATCTGAAATCTTGTCAATCTGATAATGGTGTCGGGATATCTTATCTGAACTGCATACCTGGAAATTCGGTCAATCTTTTCAAAATAGATGTCAAATGCGTCATCCTTTGTAGAAGTTAAATTCAGCAAGTATCCAAGATCATGAACCGGTTTAAATTCGATATCGAGAAAAATAAGATATCCTTTTAACCCCTTTTCAATGGCTTGCTGGCAATGGAATGCAATGACATCATCATAATCGGGCAAATGCGAAGCCACGATTTTGGCTGTTTCCAAATCGCGTGCGGCTTTCAGAAGCCAGGACTGAACAAGGTCATTTGATGGCATAAAGTACCTTTCCAGACTTTAATACATCATGTATGAATGTAAATTTTCGTTCTTTATCCTTTGCTATTTCAGATGGGGTATAAACAAGGATATCCATCGGGATAAGAATATCCCTCAGTGCCTTGCGCAGTCCGGCCGCACGGTTTAACGGGTTTTCATTCGTCTGCTTCACAAGTAAAATATCCAGATCACTTCCTTCATGCGCGTTCCCGCTGGCATACGAACCAAAGAGCACAACCATTTCAGGTTGATAGAAATCAACAATCCTTGATACAACACGATCCATTTCCAGCTGGGATATCATTTTAATCTAATTTGCTTTTCAAAAATACAAAATAAAAGCGAAATCGAACAAGCGGGTGTTTGAAAAGAATACTCATATTACCAAGACATTCCAGGTTTTGAAAATCTGGAAGATCTGTAGACTACGGATACAGTCACTGAAATGGATAAAACTGAAAGTCTAAATATTTCCGTGGATTTGTTCTGAATCATATTTTATTATGTATTTTTGATAATCAATTTATTGAAATTCATGTTGTTAATCTATTCACAACCAATTTCAGTATCATGAAACATGCGATTACCATCTTAACGTTGTTCCTGATTACGGGGACAAGCTTGTTCGCCCAGGTGAGCATCAGCACCGATAACAGTGCGCCGGACCCTTCTGCTATGCTCGATGTGAAATCCACGAACAAAGGGATGTTGCCGCCCAGGGTCGCACTTACATCAATCAATTCTGCTTTGCCAATTTCATCTCCGGCTGTAGGATTGTTTGTTTATAATACTGCCACAGACGGCACCCCGCCAAACAATGTTACACCCGGAAATTACTGCTGGAACGGCACCCGGTGGGTGGCTGTAGCACCTCCGCCCGGATCCAATGCAGGCGATATACTTTACTGGAATGGTTCGCAATGGGTCCCGCTTCCGCCCGGTTCAAACGGGCAGGTTTTAACCTTGAACAACGGCATTCCCAGGTGGGGCGGTACCCAGACTTCCATCATCTCTACCGTAGATGCATACGCAACATCCTCAACAACAGCCACTATTACGGGAAATGTATTTTCTGATGGAGGAGAGTCATTGACCACCCATGGTTCATGTTACAGCCTTTCACCCAATCCGACAATTTCAGACACCAAAACTGTCGATGGAACCGGCATCGGAGAGTTTACAAGTACTCTGACCGGATTAACAGGAAACACACTCTATTATGTCCGGGCTTATGCGACAAACAGTATCGGGACGGTTTATGGAAACGAGAAGACATTTGCTACAACCTCTCTTCCAACTGTTTACACAACGGAAATAACAGACATTGCTCAATACACAGCTTTAGGCGGCGGACATGTGCAATCTGCAGGGTTTGCAAATGTGACAGCCAGAGGTGTTTGCTGGAGCACTGCACAGAACCCCACCATTGCCAACAGCCATACAAACGATGGCAGCGGGACAGGTCCCTTCGTGAGCAACATCACCGGCCTCACCGCGAATACCCTCTATTATATCCGGGCATATGCAACAAACAGCATTGGGACTTCCTACGGGAACCAACTGATTTTTACAACATTATCTTCTCCTTTTTTTATTGGTCAGCCTTTTGGTGGCGGAATTATCTTCTATATTGATCCGACAGGATTGCACGGACTTATTTCAGCCGGTTTGGACCAAAGCAACGGAGTAGGCTGGGGCTGCTACCAGACATTAATTGGTGGCACCACAACAACCATTGGCACAGGACAAGCCAATACTACATCCATTGTAACTATATGCACCTATACCAATATTGCAGCCCGCTTATGTGATGATCTTGTCCTGAACGGGAAAAGTGACTGGTATTTACCATCAAAAGACGAACTTAATCAGTTATATATTCACAGAGTGGAGGTCGGTGGGTTCAATACTACATATAATACGGATCAATATTGGAGTTCCTCGGAAGCCGATGCCACCCATTCCTGGTCTCAGACCTTCGATTTAGGCGTCCAGTCAGCCGTACTGAAGGGCCCGATTGGCAAAGTGCGTGCTGTCCGGACATTTTAATTTTTCCACATCAACCCCCGTCCCCTTCTCCTTAAGGGGAAGGAGTGCAGGGGATGAGGTCAATTAAACGAATTAATCTGTAAATTGAAGTATGAAAAAATTCTCTATTTTAATTGTCGTTCTGTTGCTCAACAACAGCACCCTGTTTTCACAGATATCGATCAACACAGATGGCAGTACTCCGGATAATTCTGCAATGCTGGATGTGAAGGCCATAAACAAAGGGTTGCTGCCACCCAGGGTATCGCTCACGGCGCTCAATGTTCCCGGTCCTTTAGTTTCTCCTGCTACCGGCCTGCAGGTGTACAACACAGCCACGGCCGGCATTATCCCCAATAATGTTGTTCCCGGAAATTACGTCTGGAACGGTACCCGCTGGGTCCCCATGTCTCCCCCGCAGGGAGTGAATACAGGAGATATGCTTTCCTGGAACGGCACGCAATGGGTTTGTCTCCCGGCCGGATCCAACGGTCAGGCTCTTACATTAAACAATGGATTGCCAACCTGGGGAGGGAATCAACTGCCCATGATCAGCACCGCAGCTATAACAGCAATACACACTGCAACTGCAGTATGTGGAGGGAACATCACACCCGACGGAGGAACAGCATACCCTCGCGGTGTTTGCTGGAGTACATCACCTAACCCGACCACTTCAAGCAATAAAACCTATGACGGAGGCGGGACAGGTAATTACTCAAGCACTTTGACCGGGTTAACAGCAAACACGCTCTATTATGTAAGGGCATATGCAACCAACAGCGTTGGAACGTCCTATGGTGGTCAGGTAAGTTTTACGACACTCCAGTTCGAGATCGGTCAGAGTTTTGGCGGCGGGATCATCTTTTATATTGATGGGTCGGGTCAGCACGGCCTTATTTCATCCACAAGCGACCAGGCTGCAGGTGTTTTTTGGGGTTGTTCCGGGGCCTTGATTGGCGGTACTGGAACAGCCCTCGGCACAGGACAGGCAAATACCACTTCAATTATAACCGGATGCAGTGATCCGGTCATCGCAGCCCGCCTTTGTGATGAGCTTGTCATGAACGGATATAGCGATTGGTTTTTACCGTCGAAAGATGAGCTGAACCAGATGTACCTTCAAAGAACTGTTATCGGCAGTTTTACAAATTCCGGGTTTTGGAGTTCCTCTGAAAACGACGCCACAACTGCATGGTACCAGAACTTTCAGTCTGGTGGGGTGTATAACCCCGATAAGTCCTCATATCTCCATTTGCGGGCAATAAGGGCTTTTTAATGAACGGAAAAAATAGAAGAATGAAAAAGATATTATTAATCGTTATTCTGTCGTTGAGCAACCTGTTCCTCTATTCACAGATAGCCATCACCACCGATGGAAGCACACCTGATAATTCCGCGATGCTGGATGTGAGGTCTTCAAACAAAGGTCTTTTGCTGCCCCGGGTAGCGCTCAAGGCGATCAATGTTGATACTCCCCTGGTTTCACCGGCCATCGGCTTGCGGGTTTATAATACAGCCACGGCCGGCACTATCCCAAATAATGTTGTTCCAGGAAATTACTATTGGAACGGAACCCGGTGGGTCTCTTTATCTCCTCCATTGGGAGTCAATATCGGGGATATGCTTTACTGGAATGGCGCCCAATGGATCGGGGTCCCCGTAGGAACAAACGGGCAGGTCCTGGTATTAAACAATGGCATACCTGCGTGGGGAGGAACTCAACTGCCTGTGGTCACTACAACTGCCATCTCAGGCATTGCAGGTTACTCGGCCTATAGCGGCGGCAGGGCCATTTGCTATGGTGGAGCATATGCGACTCTAGGTGTTTGCTGGAGCACATCTCCAAATCCCACAACTGCCAATAGTAAAACCATTAATGGAAGCGGCGGCATGGGTAGTTTTACCAGCACAATGACCAACTTATCAGTTAACACCCTTTACTATGTAAGAGCATATGCGACAAACGCTGCCGGAACAGCCTATGGAAACCAGGTGAGTTTTACAACACTCCTTTATGGTATCGGCCAAAGCTATGGCGGCGGGATCATTTTCTATGTGGATGGTACTGGCCTTGCCGGGTTAATTTCCTCCACCAGCGACCAGGGAATAGTTCCATGGGGTTGTTTCCAAACTTCAATTCCGGGTACATCCACAGCCCTGGGCACGGGGCAAACCAATACCACAGCCATCGTCAATGGATGCAGCGAAGCAGGGATCGCTGCCCGCATTTGTGATGATCTGGTCCTCAACGGATACAGCGACTGGTATCTGCCATCTAAGGATGAACTCAGTCAGATGTCCTCACAGCAAAGTTTAATAGGCAACATTACCTATGGTGACAACTACTGGAGCTCTTCTGAGGAGAGTGGATTCGGTGCCTGGACAATTCAACTAAACCCCGGTTCTCAGGGTTACACCAATAAGTCAATTTCAAGACATGTTCGCGCTATCCGGTCTTTCTCATCACTTCCAGCCATTACTACAAACGCTGTTATGGGTATTACTCAAACCACCGCAACCAGCGGGGGGAATATAACCTCGGATGGCGGAACCACGATAACAGCCAGGGGTGTATGCTGGAGTACAAGTGCAAACCCGACCATTGCAGACAGCAAGACAACGGATGGAACAGGCACAGGTGCATTTGTCAGCAACCTGACAGGACTTGCTCTGAACACGGTATATTATGTAAGGGCTTATGCCACGAACACTTTTGGAACAAGTTATGGCAATGGGTTGAGCTTTTCGACACAGTTCTGCACCTCTCCACTCACAATCAACCATGTGGCAGGCACATTAGCGCCGGTTACAAAAACCGTTAATTATAGTTTGGTTACCAACATACCCGGCGAAACATCAAAATGCTGGATAACGAGTAACCTTGGAGCCGATCAACAGGCAACAGCCGTAAATGATGCCACCGAAGCTTCAGCAGGCTGGTACTGGCAGTTCAACCGCAAGCAGGGGTACAAGCATGATGGTACAACCCGAACGCCAAATACTGCATGGATTTCCTCAATTGTTGAAAACTTTGACTGGGAGGCTGTCAACGATCCCTGTACTCTTGAACTTGGGACAGGCTGGCGTATTCCGACTTCCGTCGAATGGACCAATGTAGATGCAAGCGGAAGCTGGACAAACTGGAACGGCCCCTGGAATTCTTCATTAAAACTTCATGCTGCCGGGTGTCTGTTCACTGGAGGTTCTCTTAACTATCGTGGATCACAAAGCTATTTCTGGAGCAGTACACAGTTCAGCACCTCTCCCGGTTGGTACCTGGAGTTCGGCAGCGGGTACAGCAATATGAGTACCATCGACAAGGCACTTGGCTTTTCGCTGCGTTGCATCAAAAATCCGCCAAATCCGGTTCTGCCAACCATAACCACAGCCCCGGTGACGAACATCAGCCAAACCACCGCAACAAGCGGGGGAACGGGAATATCAGATGGCGGAGCGTTGGTAACATCAAGGGGTGTTTGCTGGAGCACTTCTGCAAATCCCACAACTGCCAACAGCTATTCCAACGATGGCGATGGAACCGGAAATTTTGTAAGCGCCCTTACCGGCCTCACGCCAAATACTCTGTATCATGTCAGGGCTTATGCTACAAACAGTGCCGGAACAGGGTATGGGAATGAGGTGACTTTTACAACCCCGGCGGTTTTTATTTGCAGTTCTCCCATCACAATTAACCATGTTGCAGGAGCCATAGCACCGGTAAACAAAACTGTTGCTTACGGCACTGTAACAAATATACCCGGCGAAACTTCAAAATGCTGGATAACCAGTAACCTGGGTGCCGACCACCAGGCCACGGCTGTCAATGATGCTACCGAAGCTTCAGCAGGCTGGTACTGGCAGTTCAACCGCAAGCAGGGGTACAAGCATGATGGTACTGCCAGAACACCCAATACCACCTGGATAACCACCATCAGTGAAAATTCAGATTGGACAACAGCCAACGACCCATGCAACCTTGAGTTAGGTACTCCATGGCGAATCCCGACTTATACGGAGTGGTTTAATGCTGACAATAATGGCAGCTGGACCAATTGGAATGGCCCCTGGGGCTCCGGATTGAAAATCCATGCTGCAGGATACCTGAACAGCAACAACGGCACGCTGGGCAATCGCGGCATCTACGGCGACTACTGGGGTAGTACCCAGAACAGTGTCACTAACGGCAATCTTCTAACCTTTGGCAATGTAAGCAGCGCCATGGCCTTTTACGACAAGGCGTTCGGCTTCTCTGTCCGTTGCCTGAGAGAATGACAGCGCCATGAGTACGAAATAGCGATGGCTGACAACAAAATCCTTTGATAAATCTCATAAACCAGTTAGTAACATATTTGTTAGTTACAGGTATGTTAGTTGTCTTTGTCCAAAAAACAGGGCATGGAAACCCCTTTTACCTTCGTGAAACTGGCCATTGGATTCCAAAGATCAGCTTCTCGCCCGATCATTTTCACAACAGGAAAGGAATTCAAATAATTCAGATAAATTTTTCATTTTCAGCTTTCTATCTTATAAAGCCGAAAAAAGGAAAAGTTTGACTTATTTCAGCAGCCATTTCCATACAGGCATGACCCGGATAACCTTTCCATCCTCCTCAAAGGTATGCTCTTGTGTGTCGTGCAGCAGGATTAAGCCTTCAGCAAGGCCATACATGTTTAATGCTTCTAAAAGCCCTTT
>CAIQUS010000085.1 GCA_903875045.1 uncultured Bacteroidales bacterium | reverse complement strand
TGTATACAACCAAATTGACTTTTGAAAATACTTGCACCATGAACAAAATCGCTCTTTTTCTATTTTTCCTATTAATGACCGATTCAATTTATTGCCAGTCTGTAGTTACTATTGGTACCGGCACCGCTACACAGAAGCAGCCGTTTGGCATGTGGGCCTCGTATGAGCGATCCGCCTCCTTGTACCTGTCATCCGAAATTGGCAGTTTTGGAAGCTATGGAATGATGATTAATTCCCTTGCCTGGAATGTCGGGACCGGATACCAGACGATGTGCCCTGTGAAAATTTACTTGAAAACGGCCACTTCTTCAAACCTTTCAAATACAACATGGGCTTCCATAACCTATGGCGCAACTTTGGTCTACGACGCCTCCTCCAACTTCACCTCTCCAGGATGGCGGAATATTGATATTGCCGACTTTGCTTATACTTCAGGAAACCTTTTGGTTTTGTGCGAAACAAATTACGGCGGAAGTGGCGCAACGTTTTATCCTATTTTTAAATACAGTTATTCTCCAAATAAGCACGAATTCTGGCAGGAATACGACAGTCCACCGCTCGGCAATGGAACCTTAAACGAAAACAGACCAAACATTCAGATTACCTATACAAACCTGCCAGGTTCTGTTGTCCCGCCATCAGGATTTATGGCTAAAGCATTAACATCCTCACAAGTAAACCTGAATTGGAAAAAGAATGCAGCCAATGATGGAGTTTTAGTGGCATACAATACGGTCAATACTTTTGGAATTCCCAATGGAAATTATAATCCCGGTGAAAATATTTCAGGAGGTGGCACTGTAATTTATAACGGAACTGGAATAACATTTACCCAGACAACAGGGCTCAGCCCCGGCACCACATATTATTACAGGGCATGGTCAAAACATCCACCTGTTCCTGAGTATTCCATTGAAACTGGCTCCATAGCCACCACCCTTTGTAATATTGTTTCCCAGTTTCCGGATTCGACTGATTTTGAAACGCCTTCATTCCCACCAACTTGCTGGTCATTAGCGGGCCTGCCATGGTTGCGTTCGGCTTCAGCCAGTGGCTTTGGAACAGGATCAGCCTCTGCCTATGCAGATTTTTTTCAAACCAGTGCTGGAGAATTTGAGATGATATCGCCAGAATTTAATTTTGGTTCTTTAACCTCATTGTCGGTTTCCTTCGATCACGCTTATGCAACCTATTCAAACCAAATAGACAGACTGGAACTGTGGTATTCTTCAGATAACGGAAACTCCTTTAGTTTGTTAAATACCTGGTTGGGCGGCCTAAATGGTCCGCTTAATACTGCAGGAGCCAGAACAACTGCTTTTATTCCGGCTTTTGATGAGTGGGGCACACTAAGTAATATTCTTCCATCAGGCACCAATAAAGTCAAATTCAGAGGAGTCAGTGGGTATGGCAACAACCTTTATCTGGATAATATTACTTTTCTCGGAGAGTGCCCTTCCCCGACTGACCTTACAACTACCAATATAACATCCTCAGGTACCACATTGGGATGGACACCTGCAGGATTATCAGGAGTGTGGCAGATAATTTGGGGAGCCGCCGGGTTTGACACGCTCACGGGGGGGACACTGTTATCAGGGATCACCACCAGTTCATTTCAACTT
>CAIQUS010000084.1 GCA_903875045.1 uncultured Bacteroidales bacterium | reverse complement strand
CGTTGTCGGTTTGTTGCCACATTAAGCCGGTAGCCAGATCGGAAATGGTTCCGTCGTTATTGTTTTGAAATAAATTGACGCCATATGCAAGATTGCCTCGAACACAACGAACAAAGTGCATTGGTCCTTCGGCAATACTGTAAGCTTTTATATGTCCGGTGCCAAAATTTACGCCAAAGGCAAGTTCTGCGCCAGGGGTATTCCCACTGATATTGCCCATTACTCCGGTATATTTGTCGCTGCTCCAGAATATTGCATGACTGAGGTCTTGTTCATCTGTATATTTAATGTCAAAATATTCTGTATCAATATAAGGCCAGCCGACACTTACATTCCATAAAGAGTATAGCTCCTTTATGGTTGGCACGCGCCAGTCGTTGTAACCGCCATAGTTTTGATTGTTCAGATTGTCAACCTCAGTTTGAGTTTCGGCCCAGTAATACATACCACCGGAAGTTGGTTTTTCATAGGTTTTTTGCCATGTCAATCCGGTAACTTCATCTTTTACCGTAAGCCCGTCGCTGCTTTTGGTGTAAGCAGGAGTTAAATGTTCAAACTGGGAATCCTGTCCGTAAAAGGCTCCGCCTAAAGCAGGCGTGATAATGTTACCTACACTGTCCCAGCATTTAGTTTGACTTGTGCCGACAACAGGGTAACATCCTGTATATGCCGGTTCACGCGGAACTACCTGCAAATCTCCGCTGACGGTTGTTTTATCTTTTTTACACCCGTACGATGTTAAAAGAATGCCGGCGACCATAAGGATGGCTGTAAAACCGGGAAACGAAATTGTTTTTTTCATGGTTAAATTTTTAAATTATTGTGAGCGCAAAAGTACCGTGCAGGAAATCTTTCAGGAAATGGAATCACCAGAGAACATGGTTATGTCACCCTTTTACGGTTTTTTATCACTGAACGGTTTTGGGAAATGGGTGCCTTTTTATGACACTATTAAAAGCAGCAGAATTGAGTATGGATTTTCTTATCAATCCAGGAGAATGGTGCTCCCTGCTTCAATATTAAACGCTTTGCCTTTTATCTTGATGAATATATTGATCGAACTCAGATTGGTAACCATGGTTTTGTCTACTGAAAATTTGAGATTTTTAAAGGCATTGATATAATCCACCAATCCTATTTGTGTTGTGTAGTATATATCCGGATTTTTAGAAATCATTTTGAAAAACTTATCCACTTCTGCCCATTTATTCCCGGGTCCTTCATATTCCCAACTATGCCCCCAGACATAAAACAGGGCTAATGAATTCGCTTTAAGAAAATCAGTGGTAAGCTGATAAAATTGTCCTGATTCTCTTCTGTCGTTTGCCGTGTCATTGGGGATGTAATTTGTTTTTCCGAATAAATGAATGGTAGGTTGCCATTTAAGGAAATCAGCGGGAATACTAAAATTGTAAGTATCGCCTACTGTTCTGGCATATTCAATACCTAAACCAGTTATTGTCTCAATTACAAAATCGTTGGTATTGCCAAATGGATAAGACATTCCACGAACAGGATAATCTGTCAATCGTTCCAATTCTTTTCTATCTTCCACCACTTCATAAATCACATCAATTTTCGACAAAGAAGTCAAATTGGGGTGATTTGCCGTATGACCGGATACTTCGTGTCCCTTGTACAGGTTTTGAATTTCATCTTTGGTGAGATAGTCTTTTGTTCCGAGTTTGTTGGAATTAAGATGAAAAGTCCCGATAAGACCATATTCCTTCATCAATTTAACCAAATGCCTGTCGGCAACATTTCCATCATCAAAACTCAAAATCAACGCTTTGGATTTTCCTTGCGGGAAAAGCATTTCAATTGGAATACTGCTATTTACGAGAGCAGTATTGGTCTGAGCATTTGCGGAATTGATAACAGTTAGCAAAGCAACGAGTGCAATCATTATTTTCATTTTGCTTTTCATAATTTTCTTTTTATTTAATTGTCTGAAACAGGGAATGAAAATCTGATGTCTATTCTTTTATTAACTTTTTTACTTCAAAAGTGTTTCCCTGTTGAAGTTTTATCAAATAAACACCGCTTGCAAGGTTGCTGGTGTTAATCAAGGTTTTTCCAATAAAACTGCCGTGTTTCACAATTTGACCTACAGAATTCAAGAGCTCAAAGCTAGCCTTTTCCATGTCTTCTCTCATTTCGATCGTAAGTTCGTCGGAAAAGGGGTTTGGGTAAACATTGAATTTATGATTGTCTTTATTATCATTTATTCCGGTTGAAGATTCATTTCTTACCAAACGCACGTAATTGTATATCCTGACGGCATCGCCCTGGGGAGCATTGGGATTGTAATATCCATTTCCATTATGTGTGTATCCGCTAAAACTTCTGGGTTTAGGATCGCTTCGCTGACATCCTGCGCCATGGATATCAGTCCACCCTAAACCAGGAAAATAGCCCATAGCTCTTCCGAAGCATACATAGGCGGCGCTTGCTCCGTTTGTCTGCGATTGGGAAGAAAATGTAGTGTTGCTCCAATACCAGGGATAATCTGCAACACCTCCTTCATTGGTAATCTGCGTGCAGTTGAATATCGGGTTTATTGCTGCAGAACCGGTTGTTGCCGGAGAACGGGTATAGTCAACTATACTTTGCAATTCTTTGGTATCGGGTAATCTCCAATCCGAATATCCTGCATAAGTGATATTTTCAGCATAACTTAATGCGTCCTTCCATAAAACACCTGTCCCATTATCGTCTTGCATCCACATCAGTCCGGTAGCATTGTCAGTAATTGTTCCGTTTCCGTTGTCAATGAATTGATTTGTTCCATAGTCTGTATTGCCTCGAACATATAATACATAGAAATGCTTTGCTGTTCCGCATTCCGGAACGATGTAAGTAGTTGGATATCCTTTAATTCGTCCATCTATAAAATTGAACCCAAACATTGCTTCCAGTGCGCCAAATGTCGTACTAACATATAATGTAGAGGAAGCAATTTGACCATCAATAATCCGTTCAGTTCCAAGGCTGCCGTGTGCCAGTGAGTTCACGTCGCCGTAACCGACAGAGAAATAGGTCGTATCAATATATTTTGTACAAGTTGACTGCCCTGGGCCTGGTTCATATCCAAAAAACATGGCAAGGGAATATAGCTCTTTAATAGTAGGTAAACGCCAATCATTATAACCACCCGTATTACATGTTACAGCGCTATCCATTGCCTCAGAATAGGTCAGTTTGTCATAGAAATTAATTGTTCCGTCACCGTTTCTGTCCTCGGTTTGCTGCCACATCAGTCCGGATAAATTGTCGGTTACTGTGCCATCACCATTGTTGGTGTAAGATCGCATGTTTCCGGGATGATTTGAATTCTGTCCATAGAATGTCTGCCCTGAAGTGGGCATTGTTATTGCAACCGTTGTGTCGTAAGATATTGTCTGACCTGTTCCAAAAATTGGATAAGTATTGGTTTGGCTATATCCAATAATGTTTATCATCGTCACAATGCAAATGGTCACAATAACATTGACCGTTAAGGATTTGTTTGATAATTTTTTCATGGCTATTTTTTTACTTATTGTGAAAGCAAAATTACCACGCAGGGAATCAACCAAAAAATGCAATCACCAGATAGCATGGTTGTGTCACCCGTTCAGGGTGATTTATCACTGAATGGTTTTGGTTCAATCCCCAAACTCGGCTTGCATTTTCCTGATCTTTTCCAATATCCCTTTTTTATCCCGTTTCCAGATCTTCATGCTTGACCAGAATCCGATCACTGCAGCGGCAGCCATCACCACGGAATAGATTCCCAGGGGCCAGGCAGACGGACCGAAATATTTTGTGAACGTTGCATCAATGATGCTGCAACCTCCGGCGAAAAAAAGGATCAGCATGGGAATTGTAACGATCCAGTCGACCGGTCGCATGAAACGATGCCTTTGCCCGGCTTCCCTCAGGAACTGTATTGACGGCGCCGAATAATCAATGGCGCTGAGTTTCCTGTATCGCCAGAAAAGGTAAAACAGGGTGAGGGCAAAACCCAGGACCAGCATTGCATACCCGTCTTTCATGGTTTCATGGATGCGGACAAGGGTGGATGAATAAATCACCACAAACACTCCCATGACAATGATAAACATCCGGGTGTTTTTACGGTCTTTTGCATCAGCAGCTTTCAGCTCTTCAATAAACATATCCATTTTATTTTCTTTTTGAGTGTTTACATTCTCGTACGGTTCTTTATCCGGCAGAACGGTATTCTTAAAATCATCCAGTTCCATTTTGTCTGTCCTCCCATTCTTTTTTGATTTTTTCTTTGATACGGTGCAGTTTCACCCTTACATTCGCTTCAGTCAGGCCAGTTATGTCAGACATCTCCTTTGTAGATAATTCCTCAAGGTAAAGTGACACCAGGGTGCGGTCTGCGTGGTTCATGGTTTGCAAAAGGCCGCGGAAAAAGGTCAGCTTTATATCAGCCTGATCATCGTCGGCCGGAAAAGTTTCAGCAACCTGTATGTTCTCAGGTATTATCCCGGGTTCAATCAGGTTTGTTCTGAGTTTATCCTTCCGGATATGGGTAAGGCATGAATTCACCACTATCCGGTAGATCCAGGTGCTTACTTTTGATTCGCCCCTGAAAGTGTGCAAATGTTCCCAGATCCTGATCAGTGATTCCTGGTAAGCATCGTTCCGCTCTTCTGTATCCGTAAAATACCAGCTGCAAATCCGGAAGATACGCGTGTCGTTCTTTTTAAGAATCTCCCTGTATAACTGATCTTTCTCCATTTTCCGGTTTTATGACATTTGGATGCAGGACTATCGGGTTTGTTACAAAACCTTATACAAAATTAAATTTGTCCGGAATATTTTTTCGTTATTGGCACCAAGCCACCACCCTATGAAATTGTATTTTCTGAGGCAAGCAAAGATCAAGGCAATGGAACCAAATCGTATCACTTTTAAAATTATTATATTTGCTTATGAATTGATTAGTTTTCATCCATTTGCGGATGGGAACGGACGGTTGAACCGGCTTTTGAATAAAACCAATAATAATCCAATTACCATGAAAAGATTCACCACTATTGTGCTATTGTGTTTTTATATCTATTCTGCATTGGCCCAATGCGGAATAAAGCATCTTGTTTTCCTCAAAGACAAACATAATAACGCATATAATCTCTCGCATCCTCAGCAGTTCCTTACACAGCGGGCAATCGATCGTCGTTTCAGGAACAACTTATCATGCACTGAGAAAGATCTGCCGGTTTCTCCGGCATATATAGCGGAAATTGTCGGACAGGGAGCTCAAATATTGTACTCGCTGAAATGGTTCAACGCAGTGATGATCTCGACCGACAATCCGGGGTCACTGGCTGCTATCAGGGAGTTTCCTTTCGTCGACCATATTACAACAGTGACCAATTATAACCAGAATGGCAGGAAGATTAAGAAAGGTATAAATCAGATCAGTTCAATCCAACCCATCAAGTTGTCTCACTTGTCTGGTTGTAGTAATTCTTCTTCCGGCATCAGCCTTAATTACGGGAATGCATGGAATCAGGTATCAATGATCGGTCTACATAATCTTCATGATCTTGGTTTCACTGGTCAGGGGATGGAAATTGTCATTCTCGATGCCGGGTTTTGGGATGTGGATCAGGGTACGGCTTTTTCATACTTGTGGCAGAACGGACTCATTTTGGGTACACGCGATTACGTTGATCCCGGCGGAAATGTCTTCATTCAGCATACCCATGGGGAAAGTGTTCTTTCTATTTTGGCAGCCAATCTCCCTGGTCAGATAATTGGAACGGCTCCTGATGCTGCCTACTGGTTACTTCGTACAGAAGATGCGTGGGGTGGAGAGTATATTGAAGAGGAATACAACTGGGCTGCCGGAGCAGAATTTGCCGACAGTGTCGGCGCAGATATCATTACCTCATCTCTGGCTTATACTACATTTGATGATTCTACATACAATCATACCTATTCAGATCTTGACGGTAACACTACACCTGCTGTTATTGCTGCCGACCTGGCTGCCAAAAGGGGAATGCTGGTGGTGAATTGTGCCGGTAATCTGGGTGAAGATCCCTGGCATTATATCAGTACCCCCGCTGATGGTGACAGTGTTTTTGCAATCGGAGCTGTCAATGAATCAGGAGTCTACCAGCAATTTAGCGGAAAAGGTCCGACTGCCGATGGCCGCACCAAACCAGATGTGGTGGCCCAGGGATACAATACGGCAATCATTTATGGAAATGGGGTGCTTACAGTGGGGACAGGAACCTCCTTCTCCACACCAGTGATTTCAGGCGCACTTGCGTGCCTCTGGCAATCGGTATCCAATGTGACCGCGGATGACGTTAGGAGTGCTGTCAGAAAAACAGCCTCACAGTCGAATTCTCCGGATAATTTTGTCGGATGGGGAATTCCCGATATGTTGGCGGCTCGTACCAACCTGATATCCCTTTCATCAGGCACATCTCAGAAGACGGAATCACATAAATTCTGGCTTTCGCCTATCCCATTTACGAATACACTGAAACTAAACCTCAGCCATGTAATGACTGGACCGGTCCTGGTTGAAATATATTCTTCTTCCGGCCAAATGGTCAGTAAGATGGAATTTTCAGCTTCATCAGCATTACAATTCGAATTAGCCGGTCCTGGTAAACTTCCGGCAGGATTGTATGTTGTAAAGGTACAACATGAAAACCACCATGAAATCCTTCGTGCAATTAAACACTGACAATACTCCTTTTGCAATATCTACACGCGCATCAGCATATTGTAGTGTTTTTACCCATTCTCCTTTGTTATTTGGCAAAAAAGACCCCAGCCCTTGTGTCTTGTCACCCAAAGTGTCATCTCTCGTCCAGGTAATCGGATTGATTACAAGGCCTACTTTCCTATATGTGGTTTTATTGATCAGTTGTAAAGTAAATTGTATATATTGCATCTTAATTTAAAGAGCTAAATGGTGCACCATAAAAAAAACACTTGTTTTTGCGATCATCCTGCTTTGCTTTTATTCTTGTAAAAAGGATGAATCTCACTCCACCAATGATAACCAAACTGTTGCACAGATCGTGGTTACATCCGATGTTCATTATGGAGCGAGGAGGATGTTCAGAGGAGCCCTGGTAAGTGCCGATTTTGTTAACAATAAGTTTGTAAAACAGATCAACCGTTTACCGGTATTCACTTTCCCCAACGACGGAGGCACGAATGCAGGCAAACCTGTCGGGGCGATCGACGAACTCATCATAACCGGCGATATCACTACCAAGCAGGTAGTCGGTCCGCCTGCAGTTCAATCAGCAACGCTTTCATGGGAGCAGTTCAGTGAAGGCTTTATAAAGGGCATTACGCTGAAAAATCGGGCCGGCCAGAATACCGGATTATGGCTTACCCCCGGCAATCATGATGTAACCAATGCCATCGGCGAATGGCATCCCATGAATCCGCCTACCGATCCAGATGCGATGGTGAACATCTACAATATGATGCTTTCTCCTGCAAATCCGGTGTCGAATGCAACCTACAATTATACCATTGATAAAATCAATTATTCAAGGAATATCGCAGGTGTTCATTGCATGTTCGTCAATGTATGGCCCGATTCGGCTGCCAGGATATGGATGGAAAGCGATTTGTCGAAAGTGAGTTCTTCCACCCCGGTTATTCTGTTCACCCACGACGAGCCAGAGATTGAAGCAGAACATCTTACCAACCCTAACGGAGATCACACCATTAATGCAAAAGACAGGTTCGAGAATGTGGTGGCCGAGGTTTGCAAGGACGGAATAACAAATCTGGTCCCTTCAACCATAGAGCAGAGGAATTTCGTGACATTCCTTCAGGCTCACAAGAACGTCAAGGCCTATTTTCACGGGAATAGCAACTTCAACGAGTTCTATACTTACGAGGGTCCTGATAATACCGTCAGCCTGAATGTTTTCAGGCTCGACTCACCCATAAAAGGCGTGATATCAGGTACGGAGGCACCTGATGGGCTCGGCGAAGAGACAAAGCTCTCATTCCAGGTTATCATCATCGACGGAGTTGCCAAAAGACTTACTGTGAGGGAATGTCTGTGGAATACCACCGGTGCATCCTCACCCCTGGTGTGGGGAACAAGCCTGACGATCTCATTGAATTATCTGAACAAATTGCTTGCACTGGTCCAGGGTGGCTCTTTTATGAAGGTGAAAATATTTGCTTTACGGTAAAAAGTTCATTTATTGCCATCGGTATTCTCCCGCTATTTTTTTAGGGTGCTCACCCTGCTTTGCTTATAATAACCGGATCACGCTTTAGACAATCCTGATATGGATGGTCCCGGGTTTTACATGGAAAACCTATATTCTCGATTTTTGGTATGACCTGCCCCCTGCCGACAATTCACTGATGATCAACCTGAAGTCGGGCACCTGCTATAAAAAATAGGTAAGATCACTGTATGTAAATCAACCTGGAATATTTAAGGCTGTTCCTGACATATTTAGTATAAATTGTGCAGGCATCTCTTTTTCTATATTTGCAATGGCTTTATGTCCTGTACAGTGCGTTGGAATCACAAAAGCAGGATTGATTTTTTTCAGTTCTTCTGTCGTTCGGTTTATCAATGGCTCAAATAGCGTTCCACTGAGGTGAAAGCCCCCCATTACCAGATACACCTGTGATACTCCTGTTACCTCCATGGCGTGATGAATTGTGTTAATTATCCCTGAGTGAGCACATCCTGAAATAACTACGAGTCCTTTGCCTTTAAGGTTCATCACAATTGAGGTATCATCTTCAGTGGGGTCTGGTTTTTCGAAACCGTTTTCTTTGAAAAAAGCCAATGGAAAACCTTTTTCAAAATCATTCTTTCTGGGAATCTGCCCCAGGAACAGCACATCTCCCTCTAGAAGAGGATAAGGATCGGAGGTTTCAATAATTTTAAAACCTGCCGCCTTGGCCTTTTCCCTTGTAAATTCAGGAAAATCTAAGCAGGTGTTTTGAACTTTGATAAATCTGTGCGTTCGAAAAACAGCAGGATGAACCACGAACGGAATATCCTTTTTGCCAATCAATGCAGTTAATTTTTCCATTCCTCCGAAATGGTCAATGTGTCCGTGAGATAGCACAGCGGCCTCTACAGATTGCAGATCAATACCCAATGTTACTGCATTCATTGCAGCCCCGCCTTCAGAAAATCCAAAATCGAAAAGCATAGATCGCATCATATCGCCTTTCATCGTTTTCACAATTACTGAAAAGCCATGCTCAGCCAGAATAGAAGTTTTCAATTGCAGAGCCCCCCGGGTGACAATGGCATTGCTATCCGGAGCGGATATATCAATATAATTATCCTGCAAAGTTTGAATAGTGATCCGGTCGACTTCGTTTAATAAGTTCAAAACCATTTTTAATTCTCCTTATCTTATCTAACCTTTCCATTCAAAAAAACCGAAAAGGCAAAAGCTATTCGTTCAAGCACTTGAAAAGCAATATGCTAAGCATTTGATTGCACCCAGTTTATATTTTAGAATTTGCCAAAAATAATTAATAAAAGCATCATTTATAATTTTGCGGATAAATAAAGAAGAAATTCAAGAAAATCTAAACCGTGATTTGGGTAAAGTTTAAATAAATTGTATTTCCGGGGAAAACAGAGATCCTGATTACCCACCGCCAGTTTTAATGCACAATTCTGTTCCTGTTTTACAATAGTTTCAATTTATTACTGATACACTATGCTTCTATGTTAAGTCTGAAAATAATCGACTAACTTCATTTTCCTTACCAGGATTACCCTGCTTTGTTAAAAGTACTTTGAAAAGCTTTTCAGCACCAGGCTGCTTCACAACAGCCTCATCTGGTCGACCATGTTCAGCAGAATGTTCGGGTGGAATCCCTGTTTATGAAATCCAACTACATCGAAATTATGTGAAAACCATCATCGGCATGTTTTTCATGAGTGATTAAAAAGGTTGTATGAAGACCATTTCCACGTGTGATGGCCACCTGGGTCAGATGCATTTCAGGGATCCAGAACAAACAGTTTGGTAACCCACGGATTTATATCTGTATCCGTCTTTAATATGCAATAATAAAATCCTTGTTTAAATCGATTTCCAGACAATTCAAGCATACCATTTAACAGTGGGATTTTTTGAAGGATCACCCTGCCGAGAGGATCCATGATTTCGATGGAATATTTCCTGTTCCCGCTCAGGGCAAAATGTATACTTTCACCGGCATGTGAAGGGTTTGGATAAATAAAAGAGTGATCAACAGTAATAGCCTCAACCGATGCGTTATTTCGGAGCATCGGGGTGAATTCAGAGGTGTTTCCATATAAAAAAAGAGAATTCCCAGGATAATTGACTGGTTTAGTAGCGGTAGCAATGATTGAATCAGTCGCTGAAAATGAAAGCGTATCACTCCAGTAACCATTGGTTATATGGTAAACCGTTCCCAGATATGTTTTCCCCTGTGCTATGCCTGCGTCATTGAAATCGGCAATATAAATTTCTACCAGGAACTGGTTTGGCTGCGTTGGTGAATCAAGATATCCGGAGATAAAATATTGGCCGGGAGAAATCATTGTTTTGGAAAGAATAACTGGATAATTCTGATTGTCATTGGGGCCGGTTCCGTCATTATCTGGATGATTTAAAGTGATTCCTTCGGGGTACAAATCAATGCCAAGATTCCCGTTTTTATAAATTGAGTTGCACGAAATACGATTATAGTCAGATAAATCAGATTCAACCGCAACCCCGTTTTTCCCGTTAAAGGCAATTGTATTGGCGGTTAATTGAGTTCCCCCGATAAGGTTGTATTTTGGGCCCTGGGAAATCCGGATACCATCCTCACGGTTTCCAAGTGGCTGTATGCCGGTGATGTCAGTTCCAATCCTGTTGCGGGTGATTATATTGATATCTGTGTATGAGGCAAAAACAGTGATACCATTTGCACTGTTTCCGGAAATCAGGTTACTGTCAATAATGTTTCCAAAAGAGGCTCCGTCGATATGCACACCTGTTTCGTTCGGTATGGCAGCGATACCTTCAGCATTTGTTCCGATCAGGTTTCCTGTTAAAGTGTTGGTATTGGTGCCGTTGTTATAAAAATATGCACCAAATGCTGTATTGCCCGAGATAAGGTTGCCGGAAACAAGGTTATGATTGGACCTGTCATCGAACAGGATGCCATAGGTGTTAGGCACTGCATAAGAACCTGAGCAATCCGTTCCGAGATAATTACCCCTGATCTCATTGGCAAAGCATCCTGCTCCGAAAATATCAATTCCATACGCCACATTCCCGGAACAAACATTGCGTTCCCCACTATCCATTCCGCCGATCTTGTTACCATGAGAATATCCTTCAATTGTAATTCCGTCATAATTCGGCAAGGGTGATTTTCCGTCAAGGGAAATACCAACATAATTCCCGGTGACTGTGTTATTATTTGCATCGCTGATACGGATTCCTGCATACAGATTGCCACCAATCAGGTTTCTTGATAGCGAATCATTGCCTCCGATATGGTTGTCATTGGCACCGCTCAGGATCTCGATTGCATTATAATTCCCGGCGCTAGCTGTGCCATCGTAATTGGTTCCGATAAAATTTCCAGAAATGTAGTTATCGGTGGCATTCTGACCCGAAACCTGAATCCCGTACAGGAATTCACCTATGATCAATCCCTGGATAGTGATCCCGGATGCATTGATAATGGACATCCCGGTTTCAACCGTGTTTTTATTTCCGCTCAACATGATTTCCGGCCCGTAAATATTACGGTTTCCCTGATTTATTGTCTGAGAAGTGCCATCAACCAAGACATCCCCAGCAATCAGGGATGGCAAGGATTCGGAAGGATGAATGATCCAGATACCATAGGAAGGATTAAATCCGGGATCGGAAAGAGGAATGTTGAAATTTATGGTATCTGTGGTGTTTGTAATGTTATTGCACGAATCAATGGCTGCTCTGAATGATCCTGCACCTGCATTGTTCGAATTAATGACAACAAACTTTTTTCCAAATGATTGGACAACAAAGAGAGACAATATGATCAGGAGCCTGTATTTCATTTTCTTGAATCCGGATAAAAAAGTATCTTTCCTGATGCGATGGTTTTTCCCTTCTCCTTCAGAACAAAAAGATAAATTCCATCACTTGAATTGATTCCATTCATGGTCTGCCCGCACCATTGGTACGAAAACTTTCCGGATGAAATGGCTTGTCCTGATATAATTTCATCTCCGCTGATTGTACAAATCATCCAATCCATTTGACGGCGTTCAGCCAATTCAAATGATATTGTGCAACAACCCTTTACCGGGTTAGGAAAAATCTGCAATGACCCAATAATTGCCTTTCCTTCATTAATGCCGGTAGCCACGGAAACATTTTTCGAAAACTCGGAGGTGTTCCCATTTTCATCGGTAGCTGTGGATGTTATAATATCAGAGGTGTTGAGACCAGGAAGTGATACTGACCAGTTTCCTGATGGATCAGGTGTCGCCATACCAAGAAATTCCGCACCTTCTCCAAAATCATTGGAATCAGGTGTTGCTTTGAAAAGTTCGATCACAGATTTTTCCGGATGCCTGCTGCATATCGTACCGGATATGCCGGTGTAATTTAATCCTGCGCCGAACAATGCCTGTTGGATTACCGGATAATTCATACACTTATTCGGACCGACCTTGTTCAAAAGGGTATCGATAGGGTTTACCCCCTGCGGCATCAGTTCAATGCCGGCTTGACCGTTGCGGAAAATTGAGTTGGCAGAGATTCTGTTATTAAAGGACCCATTGTCAATGACCAGAATTCCATTCTCAGCATTTTTTGCAATTGTGTTTTCGTTCCCGACACCCCCGATCCTGTTATTACAGGATCCCTGATAGATCACGATGCCGTTACCACCATTTCCCAGGAAATCGCCCGAAAAGGTTGTACCGATTGAATTGGTTGCAATTACATTACTGTCTGCATGTTCATAAAGAATCACTCCATCGCGATGGTTTCCTGAGATCAGGTTCTTTTCAATGGTTGTATGGCTGGAAAAGGTCGTCATCATGATGCCATATTTATTCCCGAGGCCACTATTCCCGCCCAGATCTGTTCCGATAAAATTGCCTTTGATCATGTTATTTACGGTCAGGTGATTTGTAACCATAATCCCGCTCTGCCTGTTCCCTGAAATTGTATTCCTCTCTTCTGCGGTTTCACCACCAATAAGATTGTCTGAAGAACCGGTTCCTATTACCAGGCCGATCTCATTTGGTACCGTATCCGTACCCATAATATTCAAACCAATAGTATTTCCGGAGCAGGTATTGAATGAAGTTGCCCGGGTAACAAAAAAGATCCCGTAGTTCTGGTTACCTGAAATAAGGTTTCCAAGAATGAGGTTGTGATTGGAGCCGCAATCAAGGCACACACCGGTTGCATTGGCCAATGGAATGGTTCCGGAAATGTCTGTACCTATGAAATTACCTTGGGTTGTATTGTTGTTGCAATTTCCATAATAGACTACGCCATATACCTTGTTGCCTGAAATAACATTTCGTTCACCGGAATTGGATCCACCCAAACGGTTATGGCTGGCAACAGTATTGAATTCGATTCCGTTGCCCTGAATCAGGGTATCCCCTGATGACACCTTGTTTTTTCCGGTAATATCTGTTCCGATCAGGTTCCCGATTACCAGGTTGCTGTCACAGGCTTCTATATAAATTCCGATCTCCAGGTTGCCTGAAATGATGTTCCTGTCACTTAATGCGCTACCACCAATAACATTACCATTTGCCAGACTCTTCATGACAATCCCTTTGTTGTTAAAAAGAATCTGCTTGCCGGAGGAATCTACCCCTATTTTATTACCTCTGATCAGGTTATTTGCAGTGCCTTTCCCATTCAAAACGATGGCCGCATCCGTGTTTCCGGAGATCAGGTTGTTTTCAATGATTGTGTTTTTTGCTTTGGAAAGATAAATGCCCGTGGTGTTGGGATTACGGTATTTCCCTGAAGGATCGGCGCCTAAATAACAGTTAGTGACAAAATTGTTCTGGGCAAATTCACCATAAATAATGATTCCTGTCTCAAAGCCTGTGATACACAGACCTTCGATCCGGTTCTGCCATGAATACAGGCATAGCCCGTAAGTCAGTGTATCTGCCGCAGAAATATGTATTTCAGGACCTGCCGGATTGGTATTCCCGGTAAATATGGTCTGTGAACTGCCGTAAATGTAAACCGGGCCATTTATGATGGCCGGTAAAGCTTCAGATAATTGTATTGTAAATACACCGTTCAAAAAGCCTGGATCGGTTAAAGGAACATTAAACATTATGGTATCTGAAGAGGAGGTCAGGATAACCTGTTGGATGGCATCTCGAAGCGATCCGGATCCGGCATTCAGTGTATTCGAGACTATATATTTGCCGCCTAAACTTAGAAAAGCAGAGAAAAACAAGCATACCAAAATGACAACGACCTTTCTCATGAAATGATGTGGCGGTTATTAAAGTCACTCAGAAAAGATAAATCTTCCGTTTTAGTACTTACTTTCATAAAATGCTGCAACTCCTCATTATCTTTCATCAACTCAGGAAAATCAAGCAACCGTTTCGCACACCATTGCCGGAGAACCATGATGACCGGCAGCAGGGTTTTACCATAATCGGTGAGCGAGTATTCGACTTTGGGCGGGACTTCAGCAAACACCTTCCGGTTAATCACCCCTTCTTGTTCAAGGTCTTTCAAATCCGCGTTGAAAATTTTAAGGGAACATCTCGGCATCTTCTTGTTCAATTCGCCAAATCTTAGTAGCAATAATCTTCACTTTTTGTTAGATTACTTCACTTTGGGTTAGTTATTGACTTTATAGATTATTGATTGCAAATTTGCAACCACAATCGGCAAATTCCAAATAAATATGAAAAAAACCTTTCACAACAGAGCTCATTATAATAATACTTGCAGTTAATGTCGCTTCACAAAATCATCTTGCCATGCTTTATAGGCGCACCGGAATGGAATATGGTAAACACAATGCCGTGGACAATGATACTAATTATATCAACGGCGCAATGATGGAGTTGTTTTAAGTCATAATCAGGAAATTTGCATGTAAAATTTGTCGGAAATTTTTCCGACCCTATAGATAATAGCTTGTCGATGTGATGCTTGATAATACATTATAGCGGGAACGAGCCTACAGATAAAAATCCTAACATCTGTTATTCAGTTAGTTTGGAATTATAAGGTCCTTTTTTGTATTGCTTTTTGGGTGGTTTTGTCGCAGTTTTTGTCACAAGAGTGTAACGATTTTTCATCGTGAAATGCCAGCATAAAGAATACGGCTAAAAAGCTTGAATTAACCTGCTAAATGTGAAATGGCGAAACAGTTTTCACCATTTCGCTATTTCCTTCTGGTAGCGGGATCGAGATTTGAACTCGAGACCTCCGGGTTATGAATCCGACGCTCTAACCAACTGAGCTACCCCGCCTGAATTTGAGGGTGCAAAGTTAAAAAAAATGTTGATAGATTTTTATCATCTCCTCAACATTGTCATCCCAATTGTATAATTTTTTTATTCTTTCTCTACCGTTAAAGCCCATCTCCATTCTGATTTGCTTGCTGAATATAAGCTTTTCAAATGACTCCACACTTTTTTCTATGTCTTTTGGTGGCACCAGAAACCCTGTCACCTGATCCTCCACAACCTCCTTCAATCCGCCAATATTCGTTACCACAACAGGCAGTTCACAAGCAGATGCTTCAATAACGGCAACACCGAAACTTTCACTGTCACTGATGGATAATGCAGCATAAATATCAAATAAATTCAGATATGACGGAACCTTTTCATGCGGAATTTTCCCGAGAAAAGCAACAAGATGGCCAATCCCCAGCGATTGGGCTTGCTCTTTAAGTTGATGTTCCAGACTTCCGCCTCCCACAATATGAAGAAACATCGTCAGGTCGGGGTATTTTGCATGCAGTCTGGCGAATATTCCGATCAGATATCCGATACCATATTTCTCCTCCAGTGCTTTGATGGTGCCGATGACTACCGACTCATTTGACTGGGTATTCCTTGATTTAAACCTGTGAAAAGTATTCAGGTCAATGCCAAAAGGGGTGATGTCAATTTTTTTATTGGTGTACTTTTGTGTTTCTGTTGCCATGACATGGCTGGTTGAAAGAATCCTGTCCGCTTTTCTGAAATTGAACCTGATCAGCCATCTGGCAACAATGGAGCTTCTGGGAAAATCATAAACATCACTTCCCCAAACCGAAAGGATATAGGGGTGAAATCCGCTCAAACTACCTAAAATTCCATAACTTGACGCATAATGTGCATGAACAATGTCTGGTGAAAAGTTCCTGATGCATTTTTTAACGGAAGGAAGTGCTGTGAAGTACTTGAGTTTTTGCCATAATCCTGAAGATGAAATATCCTGGTTCAAATTGTCGGGGTGAAAAATAGAAATGTTCTCAAGTCCAGGGCTGAAGTTCTGTAATCGGGTCAGACTGAATACAGCGATCTCAATACCCCTGTTTTTCAGTGCAATCGCCCATTTTTGAGTGTGAATGGAGTTGATATCCGCTAACAACAGAACTTTCAATGGTTATATCTTAAACAGGTTTTTAAAAAAAACTTTGGCATATAAAGGAAATGAAGATGGTTCGTTGAAGAGCATATATCCTAACTGAACCGGACGAATGATCAGGTACTCCCAGCCAGCGTGGTATTTACGATAAAATGTCCTGAACGACTTTTCGATGATAGTGGCGCGCTGCTCATCGTTCCAGATTTTATGGGTAATGCCCTTGCCGATGTGTATCAATGAAGTGCTGAGATAATTAACCGGGATGTTGTGTTTGTATGCCGTCCAAAAAAAGTCAATGTCTTCAGCATACATGAAATAATCGGCTGGCCACCCGCCCATCCTTTGGTAGGCATCCCGGTGAATGATGATGCTTGCACCTATGTTCCAGTATGCAACGTTTTCTGATCGCAACAAAAACCGGATAATGTTGCCCAACCTGGCAATTACGTGTTTGTTTTTCTGTAAAATTCCGTCCGCATCAGTCAGGCGGGTTACCCAGATCTCCGGTGCAGTATGAGCAATCATAGCGCGGTAATCTGCATTCAATGCACGATTTATCAGCATATCCGGGTTTAGAAAGTGGTAATATTTTCCTTTGGCATATTGAACAGCCGCATGGTTGGCTTTTGCAAATCCAAGGTTTTCTTTTCCCCTGATGATCTTTAACTCAGCAGGTTCCTGCAGCATACCCTCAAGGATGGAAATGGAGGTATCTGAGGACGCATTATCGTAAACAATAATTTCGGATTTTATTTCAAGGTTCGACTGCAAACTTTCAATGCAATTCTTCAGCAGTTCGCCAGAATTGTAGTTGACAAGAATGATACTTACATCAATTTCCGGTGAATGACGATTGTCGGGCATTGTTTGTGGGTTTGTGTTCTGAACTGGCTTTTTTTACTGAGGCAATGATCCACCAGATAACGCCGAATGAATAAAAACTCAGCATGGCCGACATAAGAATAAAACTTTGCGTTGAATCCTTTAATATCAAACCACCTGTTGATACAGCAATGATCATTAACAATGCACCGATCATTGAAATATAGAACATACTCCTGGTCTTTCCGATAACCAGAGGTGTTTGGGAAATGGAATATCTTATGAAATCGAAAAAAAACCAGGGTGCCAGGATTCTCGCAATTTCCCCGGACATTTTCCAGGAAGCCCCGAAAACCAGGCCAATCAGCCATGGTCCGATAGTTAACAGCGCGATCAAAACCGGCAAGGCCACCATGGTTGCCATCTTAATTGTTTTTTTGAGCAGTTCTGTAATATCTCCATCGATGGCGAATCTCTCTGAGGCATCCTTGTAATAAATCTGGCAGATCGAAGTCCCGATCAACCACATCGGTGCCTGAAGCAACCGTTGCGACAGCGAATACCAGCCAAGGGTTTCAGAAGAAAAATAAACCTGCAGAAGGAAAACAATCCCATATATCTGAACAAGTTCGACGAGCATCTGCGGGGTATTGGCCAACGGAAGGTCTTTGTACTGACCTGCAAGGTGCTTTTGCGACGAACGATCGTAATCACGGAAATGCCAATGGTATCTCCTGGCAATCAAAAATACGAAGAGCAGGTTGAATAAGAGGAGACCTGTGAAATTTCCAAGCAGCAAACCCCATACACCGATACCAATAAAGCCCATGTAAAGCGTCACTGCATTATTCCCGATGGATGTGACCACTTTCGACAGTGCCAGTGTTTTATATTCCTTTTTTCGGTTAAACCAATTCTGGAACACATTACCGGAGGCAAGCAACAATACCATGAAAGGAATGGCGTAAAGCCAGGTTTTATAAGAAGGTTCCGTTTGAAACCAGGTATTCAAAACGAAAACGCCAATCGCAATTCCCATACACATCAGCAAGGCAATCCCCAATGATAAAAAGACGATGTTAACTGCTTTCTTATCCTCTTTTGGTAAAACAATGGCCATTTCGTAACGAAGTGTGCCAATCAAACCAAACCCTCCTACAATGGAAATCAGAAAAGTGTAGATGCCGAAATCGGCAGGGGTGTAAAGTCGGGTAACGACAGGAGATACCAAAAAAGAGATGGCTTGTGCAATAGCAGTACCGGCAACAAGTTTAAATGAGTTTTTAATAAAATCGGATCGGTTCCGGAGAATTTTTATCATGCCTGATTAACCATTATCCGATCCAGATCGTTTTAATGTTGACAAACTCCTTGATGCCATAAGATGCCAGTTCGCGTCCATAGCCCGATTTCTTAATGCCGCCGAAAGGCAGCCTTGGATCTGATTTGGTCATGCCATTGACAAACATGGCGCCGGTTTCAACTTTCCGGGCAATTTTTTCACCTTTTTCAAGGTCGCGCGTCCACACACATCCGCCAAGGCCAAAAACAGAATCATTGGCAATGCGTATCGCATCCTCTTCATCAAGAGCTGTGATAAGTGAAACCACCGGGCCAAAGGTTTCTTGTGAATATACGGGCATCTCATTGGAAATATCTGCCAGGATGGTTGGTTCAAAATAACAACCGCTCCTGGTTGGGCGGTGTCCGCCGGTTACAAGTCGGGCGCCTGCAGCAACCGATGCTTTTACCTGTTGTTCAATTTCATCCACCAGATCGGGCCTGGCCAATGGACCAACTTGTGTGGCGGCTTCCATCGGATCACCTGTCTGAAGGGCTTCAAATGCGCTCTTCATGGCAGTTTCAAACTGATCAACGACCGATTTTACAACGATAAACCGTTTGGCTGCAATGCAACTTTGTCCCTGGTTGAGCATTCGTGCTGTGACTGCCGTTTTCACTGCCGCATCAATGTCGGCATCATCAAGAATGATGAAAGGATCAGTCCCGCCAAGTTCGAGTACCGATTTTTTCAGGTGTTTGCCGGCCTGTGACGCAACCTGGCTTCCGGCAGCTTCACTGCCTGTAAGGGTAACAGCAGAAACTAACGGATTTGCAATAACACATTCAACCGAAGAAGATGGAATCATCAGGGTCCTGAAAAGGTTTTCAGGAAAGCCTGCTTCATGGAAAATCTCTTCAATAGCCAGCGCACAGCCGGGAACATTGGATGCATGCTTCAAAACCGCTGCATTTCCGGCCATCAGTGCGGGTGCTGCGAAGCGAAAGACCTGCCAGAAGGGAAAGTTCCACGGCATCACCGCCAGGATGACACCCATTGGCTGAAAAGTAACAAAACTCCGGCTTGCATCGGTTGCAATTACTTCATCTTTCAACATTTCCGCCGCTTGATCCGCATAAAAATCGCACACCCAGGCGCATTTTTCAACTTCGGCCATGGATTCCCGGAGAAGTTTACCCATTTCCATGGTCATCAGCCGCGCATAGTACTCTTTTTTATCCCGCAGAATCCGGGCAGATTGTTTCATGGATTTTGCCCGGTCCAAATAAGAAGTTTCCTTCCAGCCGAGCCAATCGGAATGAACGGATTGAATGATCTGCTGCACCTCCTGATCCGAATGTTCAGCGTATTCCCTGATGATGTTGCCTGTCGTGGGATTGATGCTTTTCATGCCAATAACGCTTTTATGTTTGTATTTCTCCGCTTCATCGTTTTTTCACGTATTCATAAGCTCCGATAGCCGGCGTATCTCCCCGGTCAATGCCACGAATATCAAAAGGGATACCTAATTGCGAACCCGTTTTTATTGCAGGGGATATGCTGTCAATTTGATAATTCAACTTGGACACATCCACAAATTTAGGATCTTTATTGACCATGCAACTGATGTATCTCGCCGGATTGGATGTTTTTAGACGGGTTTTCATAATTGCATGATCAAACGTGTACTCAAACCCGGTTGCAGGCAACGAATCCAGTTCTATCTCTTCATCATTTGTGCCGTAAAGAATCGCATTGCCAAAGTAGGCCTTTTTCAGGGAGTTGATAATTCGGTTGCCAAGGGTGTCGTAGCTGTAGTTGCTTAAATAAATGGAGGGTGCGTGCCTCACAGAGGAATACCAATAATTTCCAACGGTAAGCTGCCTGAAATCATATTCCCCGCCGTAGTTAATCGATATGCAGCTTCCTCCGCAATCGCCAACTACGCAATTAATGGCGGTGATGGAAGTTCCGTATGCATAGATCCCGGCGGATGACATATTCTGGATGATGGAATTATTGATTTTGAGCATCGGGGTGGGGGAGGTTCCCAGGGAATCGACTGCCAGTCCGAAATTTCCGTTTTTAATGAATGCGTAGTTTATTTCATGATCTCTGCTTCCTTTTTCCAGGTAAATCCCCCCCCACTGCCCGGGCAGGTCTTTATAAAACGGATCCATCCTGTCACCCTGAAAACGAACCGGGTGATCAAGTGTTCCGGCTATTCTTAAGGTTGAAAGTCCGGAAACAGCCAGGTAGGCATCCTTGTGAAAATACACCCGGGTGCCTGGCATGATGGTAAGAGATGAATTTTTGCCAACCCGCAGAGACTCGTATATCACATGTGCTTTCAGACTATCCCATATTATATTTCCGTTGATTGCTGCTGCACGGTAAAAAACAGCCTCTCTACCCCAGGCGACCAGTTTTACTTTCTGAAGACTGCCATTTGTGTTAAATTCGAGGGAATCATCTACAACGTATGGAATGCTTTGATTGTGCGGATCAATTGTGACCCTGACAAAAATATACAAACTGTCGTCTCCGGCAATTTCAACATCTGATGCACTGATTGCCGGCGTTCCATTAATATTAAGTCTGTAACTGGAAGCCTGTCCGCCGGCAAGCCGGACACTGGAAATACTGACTTTGTTCGGATTGGGATTATATACGACCAAACGCTTGGTGATCGAACCTACTGTAGGGAATACGGTGTCAAAAAACACGGTGTCTGTTGAAAAAGCAAGGAGTAACCCTGGACTGGAGTCAATTTTATCTTTTTTCCTGCAGGAAATAGAAATTGCTGAGACCAATCCAAGCAGGAAACAGAATAAAAGTAACTTCGAAATTCGCATAATAACAATTCTTTAAGAGCTCAAAATTAAAACAATTATTAACTTTTCATCAAACTAACGATAAAAGCAGAGAAAATTGTACCTTTGCAAATCAATTTTTTTCAGCTTATATTCGGAAAATTGTCAGGAAAACCAAGCGAAATGAGTTATATCAATTTTGACAAAAGCCAGCTGGTAAACCTTGAGTACGCTCTTAACCGTGAACTCTTGCGGTCGAACAGGGCCGGGTCTTATGCAAATTCCACCATTATTAATTGCAATACCCGCCGATACCACGGCTTACTTGTAACCCATCAACCCGGCATCGACAATGAAAATCACGTTCTATTGTCATCACTCGATGAAACGGTCATACAGATGGATTCAGAATTCAACCTGGGTATTCATAAATATCCGGGCGGTATTTACAATCCAAAGGGCCATAAATACCTCAGGGATTTTGTCACGGAACCCTATCCGAAAATGACGTATCGTGTAGGAGGCGTTATCCTTACAAAAGAGATGGTTTTTACCACCCGTGAGGACCGTATGATTATTAAATATACACTGGTTGACGCACACTCCCCGACAAAACTGCGGCTTAAACCGTTTCTTGCTTTCCGGAACATACATGCACTGAGCAAAGAGAATATATTTGCTGATAAAAAATTTGAAAGAGTTCCACAGGGCATCAAAGTCAGAATGTACCAGGGATATACTGATTTGTTCATGCAGATTTCCACGGAAAACGAATATACCCATGTGCCCGACTGGTATTACAGCATTGAATACCAGGAAGAAATGGAGAGGGGATATGAATTTTTGGAAGACCTCTACATTCCTGGCTTTTTTGAATTTGACATTGAGAAAGGCGAAAGCGTATACTTTGCTGCTGGTACAAAAGAATTGGCCCCTGCTTCGATGAAACGGGCTTTTAATGCTGAACTTGAGAAACGTATACCCAGAAATAATTTTGCCAATTGCCTTACAAATGCTGCCCAGCAATTTATTATTAAAAAGGATAAAGGCACAGAGGTGCTCGCTGGTTTCCCCTGGTTCGGCCGTTCAGGCCTTAGTACCTTTGTTTCTCTGCCTGGCCTTACCCTGGTAAATGGTGACACGGCAACCTGTAAAGCTGTTATTGACACGATGATTTCGGAAATGAAAGGTCCTTTGTTTCCGCTTTTTGGCAGTGGAAACACGGCAACCTATAATTCTGCTGATACTGCATTATGGTTTTTTTGGTCTTTGCAGCAATATGCTGATGCTGTCAAAGATCCACAGGCGATCTGGAAAGAGTATGGTAAAAAAATGAAGATCATCCTCGATGGTTACCGCCAGGGTACCGAGTATAATATACACATGGATGAGGATGGGTTAATTTATGCCGGACAACATGGTGTTGCACTTACCTGGATGGATGCTGTTGCCAATGGTAAGCCTGTTACGCCCCGGATGGGAAAAACGGTTGAAATCAATGCATTATGGTATAATGCGATTTGTTTTAGCATGGAGATTGCCGGGGCCTCGGGGGATACCGCCTTCTGTGACGAATGGAAAGATATTGCGCTTCAGATTCCGGTTTCATTTCTCGCAGCCTTCTGGAGCCAGGAGAGGCGTTATCTTGCCGATTTCATTGATGGTGCTTACAAGGATTGGGCAGTCAGGCCAAACATGGTTATCGCAACTTCATTGCCCTACAGCCCTGTTCCCGAAGATATCCGAAAAGATGTTTTAAGCAGGGTCAAGCAGGAATTGCTGACTCCTCGCGGGCTGAGGACACTTTCGCCAAAAAGCCCGATATATAAGGGATCCTATTGTGGCAATCAGTCAGAACGTGAAGCAGCTTACCACCAGGGATCAGTTTCTCCATGGCTGCTGGGTCATTTCGTGGAGGGGTATCTTAAAATTCACGGTAAAAGCGGTCTCTCATTGATCAAATCATTATATGAAGGGTTTGAACCGGTCATGACGGAACATGGGATCGGTACGATTTCTGAACTGTATGATGGCGATCCCCCACACATTGGACGTGGCGCTATTTCACAGGCCTCTTCCGTTGCTGAACTGCTCCGAATCGGATCTTTAATAAAAAAATATAGTTAATTCCATCAATGGAATAAATCGAATATCGTAAATCGTACATCGTAAATCATAAATTAAAATGCGTGTATTAATGTTTGGGTGGGAATTCCCCCCGCATATAACCGGTGGACTTGGAACAGCATGTTTCGGGTTGACCAAAGGATTAGTCAAGCATGGCGTTGAGGTTATATTTGTTGTCCCAAAAGCTTTTGGCGATGAAACCAAAGATGGCTTCCGGCTTGTAAATGCAAGTGATGTCACGCTTGATTTCAGTAAAGTGGACACGCAGGAATATCTGGAAAAGATCCAGTTTCTTGAAATTGGCTCCAACCTTGTCCCTTACCTCGATCCCGAAGAATTTGAAATGATGGTTACCAGGGAACAGGTTACAGGTAAATCGGAAACTCATTCTGTCTTTTCCAAACAGTATACTTTTTCCGGAAAATATGGGCCGAATCTGATGCAGGAAGTATCACGGTATGCACTGGTAGCCTCTTCGATCGCAGAAAACAATACTTTTGACGTGATCCACGCCCATGACTGGCTTACCTATCCCGCAGGTATTGCGGCTAAGAAAATATCCGGAAAACCTCTGGTCGTGCATGTTCATGCCACAGAATTTGACCGTTCAGGTGAAAATGTGAATCAACCTGTGTACGATATCGAGCGTCAGGGGATGACAGAAGCCGACCTTGTCATCACAGTCAGCAACCTTACCCGTCAGATTGTCATTGAAAAATATGGCATCCCTGCTGAAAAGGTGATTACCGTTCACAATGCGGTCGAACCCGTTGATCGTCCTGAAGCAGATGGTGTGACTAAACACGTAAAAGAAAAGGTTGTTACCTTTCTTGGTCGTGTAACATACCAGAAAGGACCTGATTATTTTGTGGAGGCAGCTAACAAAATTTTAAAAAGGGATGCCAACGTTCGTTTCGTCATGGCTGGCTCCGGAGATCTGCTGAACCGGATGATCCGCCGGGTTGCCCAATTGAAAATCGCCACCAAGTTCCACTTCACCGGGTTCCTTGCTGGACCTGAGGTTGACACCATGTTTGCGATGAGCGACGTCTATGTGATGCCATCTGTATCCGAACCTTTTGGTATTTCTCCCCTGGAAGCGATGCGTTCAAACGTCCCTGTTGTAATTTCCAAACAATCTGGCGTTGCTGAGGTGCTTCAACATGCCTTAAAAGTCGATTTTTGGGACATCGATGCATTGGCCGATGCCATATATGGAATCCTTCACTATGAGGGACTAAGCAAGATGTTTATCCGTTATGGAAAAACTGAAGTCGATAACCTGATTTGGGAAAATGCTGCCCTTAATATTTTAGAAGTTTATAACAAAGCTGTAATCAATTGATCATATGAGATCCATCTGTTTGTATTTCCAAGTCCATCAGCCTTTTCGCTTGCGGACTTACCGGTTTTTCAACATCGGACAAGACCATCATTATTATGATGATTATCAAAACCGACATATTATAAAGCGTGTTGCAGAAAAATCCTATTTGCCTGCCAACAACCTGATGCTCGATTTAATAAAAGAGTACGGTACTGCTTTTAAAGTCAGTTATTCAATCTCAGGAACTGCCCTGGATCAGTTACAACAGCATGTCCCGGAGGTGATTCATAGTTTCAGGCAATTGGCCGATACCGGTCAGGTTGAATTTATTGCTGAAACCTATGCACATTCTTTGTCATCCCTGACCAATAAAGATGAATTTGTGAGGCAGGTTGAATTGCATGCATCACGGATAGAAGAGTTATTCGGGAAAAGACCCACTACTTTCAGAAATACAGAACTGATCTATTCCGATAGAATTGGCGAAATGGTTGCTGAAATGGGTTTCCATACGATGCTTACCGAAGGTGCCAAGCATGTATTGGGCTGGAAGAGCCCCAATTATATGTATTGCAATAATATCAATCCAAAACTGAAAGTGCTGTTGCGGAATTTCAGGCTGAGTGACGATCTCACCTTCCGTTTCTCAAATCAGGATTGGTCTGAATGGCCCCTTACAACTGAAAAATTTGTGAAATGGCTGAATATAATTGAAAAAAAGGAAGAAGTGGTGAACCTATTCCTTGATTATGAAACTTTAGGAGAACATCAGTGGAAAGAAACAGGAATATTTGAATTTTTCAGACATCTTCCTGCCATGGTGTATTCCAATTCCAATTTCTCATTTAACACGCCCGAGCAATTGTACCACGAACTGCAACCTGTCTCTGCAATCTCTGTCCCCCATGCCATTTCATGGGCTGATGAAGAACGTGACCTCACAGCCTGGCTTGGCAATGAACTGCAGGACGAGGCTTTTGGAAAGCTTTATTCTTACGAATCAAAGGTAAAGAGTTGTAAGGATCCGGAAATACAGAAAGATTGGCTATATCTTCAAACCAGCAACCATTTTTACTATATGTGCACAAAATGGTTTTCAGCCGGTGAAGTCCACAAATATTTCAACCCTTATGGCTCCCCTTATGAAGCATTCATCAATTATATGAATGTCTTGTCTGATTTTATGATCCGGGTTGATGACGCAGGAAAAATTACCGAGCTTGAAAAAGTGAAAACTGAACCGGAAAAAATTACGAAGCAAGCAACCAAACCAAAGGTTAAACCTGAGAAAGTGGCAAAAAAGAGCCAAACCCCAAAAACGACAAAAATCACTACTGCGCCTGCAAAAGTTGTAAGAAAAAGAAAATAATTATGGCAATGAAGGATAAACTGCTGATGGTTCCCGATTATTTGTTTGAAACAAGCTGGGAAGTTTGTAATAAAGTAGGAGGAATTTATACAACAATTGCTTCGAAAGCCGAGGTGTTAGCCGATGAATTCAAGGATAATTATATCCTGATTGGCCCGGATGTCTGGAAAGAGACCCATCAGAATCCTGAATTTATTGAAGATAAATTTTTATACAAATCATGGCGGGAAGTTGCAGAGTCAGAAGGTTTAAGAATTAAAGTTGGCAGATGGAACATCCCCGGGAAACCTGCAGTTGTCCTCGTTGATTTTACCCCTTATTTTTCAGAAAAGGATAAAATATTTGCGCACTTCTGGGAACGGTATAAACTCGATTCCCTTACAGGCGACTGGGATTATGTCGAACCCGCATTTTTTGGCTATGCTGCCGGGAAAATTATAGATAGTTTTTACAACTTTAACTGCTCACACCTTGATAAAATTATCGCCCAGTTTCATGAATGGATGACCGGAACAGGTATTTTATATCTGAAAGAGCGTGTTCCACAGGTTGGGACTGTTTTTACAGCCCACGCCACCGTTGTTGGCCGCAGCATCGCAGCCAATGGGCTTCCCCTGTATAAAAATCTCGAGAATTATAACCCGGAAGCCATTGCACGGCAATTTGGCGTAATGGCAAAATTTTCCCTGGAAAAACTGGCCGCCAAGGAAGCAGATTATTTTACAACCCAATCGCAAATAACCAACGACGAATGCCGCCATTTTCTTGAAAAAGAGGCGGATTTACTCACCCCTAACGGATTTGATGATTCCTGGGTGCCGGTCAAAGATAACTATGCAGAGAAACGTGCCCGTTCACGGAAAAAACTGTTAAGCGTTGCCGGCGCGTTAACCGGACAAGAATACCAGGAAGATACCATCCTGATTTTAACAAGCGGCCGTTATGAATTCCGCAATAAAGGCCTGGATTTGTTTATCGATTCGATGGGTTTGCTCAATGAGCAATCAAAATTGCCGCAAACGGTCATTGCGGTTATTGCGGTATCCTCCGGACACAATATTCCTAAAAAAGATCTTCTTGATCGCCTCAATAATAAGGATTTCAGCCATCCCAGACAGGAAGATTACTGCACTCACGGTTTGACTGAACCGGAAAATGACCTTATTTTACAGCGGTTAAAGACCAATAAACTCCTGAACAGACCAGAAGATAAGGTAAAGGTCATTTACATTCCAACCTATCTGAACGGCACCGATGGAATTTTCAATCTGAATTACTACGACCTTTTGATTGGGTTTGATGGAACTGTTTTCCCATCATATTACGAGCCATGGGGGTATTCTGCCCTGGAAAGCCTTTCGTTCCACATTCCAACCATCACAACTTCAGTATCGGGATTCGGTCAATGGATTAAGACATTGTTCCCGAATATCAAGGATTGTACTGCCGTCATTGACCGTAATGATGACAATGATCGTGAAGTAGTTGAGAATATTGTCAAACATATTTTCAGTTGCAGTACCAAACCGGAAAAAGATATTATCAAAGCCAGGATCAAAGCCTTTGAAATCTCGAGATCTGCCTTGTGGAAAAACTTGATTGATAAATATAAGGAAGCCTATTCCGACACGCTGGAGCAAACTGCTTCAAGGTCTGAACTGTTTTCAGGCAAGCAACCACAATTGCTCGTTGCAGTAACGAAAAGCGTTGTTGATAAGCCTGAGTGGCGGAAAGTATTGATCCAGCAGAGAATTCCGCAAAACCTCGCCAGCATGGAACGCTTGGCAAAAAATTTATGGTGGTCGTGGAACTATGAAGGCTCTGAATTGTTTGAGTTAATAAATAAGGATCGCTGGTACGAATTGAAGTTTAACCCGATTGCACTTATCGAATCATTATCCTTTAATGAGCTTCAGGATTTGAGTGTCAATGAGAAATTTGTGAACAAACTGATCAAAGTCACTTCAGCTTTTGATGCTTATATGGCAATGGCTTCAGAAAAGCCAAAAGAGCAGGTTGCCTATTTTAGCATGGAATACGGCCTGCACGATACAGTGAAAATATTTTCTGGTGGTTTAGGCATGCTCGCAGGAGATTATCTGAAAGAAGCCAGTGACTCAAATTATAACATCGTAGGTGTCGGACTTTTATACCGTTATGGTTACTTTACACAAAGTTTATCCATATTCGGTGACCAGATCGCCATATATACACCTCAAAAATTCACCCATTTGCCATTGATTCCCATTCGCGACGATAATGGCAACTTGTTGAAGATCTCTTTCGCTTTGCCCGGACGTACCATGTATGCGAAAGTCTGGAGATGTGATGTAGGTCGTGTTCCGCTTTTCCTGATGGATACCGATATTGATGAAAATGAAGAAGCCGACCGCAGCATCACGCACCAGTTGTACGGAGGGGATCTTGAAAACCGGCTTCGTCAGGAATTACTGCTTGGAATCTGCGGGATCCGCATGCTGGATGCCATGGGGCTCCATCCTGATGTATACCACAGCAATGAAGGACATTCTGCCTTTATCGGATTGGAACGTTTAAGAAAACTTATTCAGAACGAGAAGCTTACATTCCCCCAAGCTATGGAAATGGTTCGCTCTTCCACGCTGTTCACCACTCATACACCTGTGCCGGCAGGACATGATACCTTTCCGGAGGATCTGATCCGCAGGTATTTGTCCCATTATCCTGACCACATGAACCTCAAATGGGAGCAATTTATGAACCTGGGGAGAATGGTAGAATATGATGTAAATGAAAAGTTCTCCATGAGCGTGCTTGCCGCAAAATTATCGCAGGAGATCAATGGTGTAAGTAAAATACACGGAAGGGTAACACGTGAAATGATGGTGAAGCTTTATCAGGGTTATTATCCCGATGAACTGCATATCGGCTATGTTACCAATGGAGTTCATTTACCCACATGGACTGCGAAATCGTGGCAGCAATTATACAGCAAGGAATTTGGTGACGGATTCTTCAGCGATCAGTCAAACCCTCATTATTGGAAGAATATTCATAATGTGAGTGATGAAACCATCTGGACCATGAAGCTTAAACAAAAGGACCAGATGACCGAATACCTTTTGCAACATCTTTATGCCGACATGACCCGCCGCCACGAGAATCCAAAACTGATTTTCAAAATCAAGGAGGCTGTGAATCCCAAAGCGCTCACCATCGGATTTGCCAGAAGATTTGCAACCTATAAAAGAGCCCATCTTCTTTTCAGCAACCTCGACAGGCTTTCACGGATCGTGAATAATAAAGAAAAGCCTGTTCAGTTTATGTTTGCCGGCAAAGCACACCCGAATGACAAAGCCGGCCAGGACCTGATCAAACGGATTTATGAAATTTCACATGTCCCGGAATTCGTTGGAAAAATTTTCTTTTTTGAAAATTATGACATGGAAGTTGCCAAATACCTGATCAAAGGAGTAGATATCTGGTTGAATACACCAACCCGGCCATTGGAGGCTTCCGGAACAAGTGGCGAAAAAGCCGTGATGAATGGTGTCGTAAACTTTAGCGTTCTGGATGGATGGTGGGCCGAAGGCTACCGGCCAAATGCCGGCTGGGCACTCAAAGAGGAAGCTACATACGATAACCACCAATTCCAGGATGAATTGGATGCTGAAACCATTTATTCCATTCTTGAAGAGGAGATTATTCCCATATATTATGATGTCAATGAGAAGAATATACCTGTAAAATGGGTCTCCTATATTAAAAACACCATTTCAGATATCGCTCCCCACTTTACCATGAAACGGCAGTTGGATGATTACATTCGCCAATATTACAATCCGTTATTCAAGCGCTCGCGGATCATGGCAGGCAAAAATTACGAGATGGCGAGGCATATTGCCAATTGGAAACGTAAAGTCCTGAGAGGGTGGGAGAGCATCCAGGTCGTTTCTGTGAAAACCCCTGATCCAAATGTGAAACCATTATCACTCGGCGAATCTTTTAAAGCGGAGATCATTCTCGACCTGAATGAATTATCAGGAACCGATATTGGTATTGAAGTGCTCTTTGGCAAAAAAATTAATGATGAAGTAAAAGAACCGAGTTTCAAAGAGGAAATGACCCTGATGAGGTCTGAGAAGAATATTGTTGCATTTTCATGCGATATCCCGATCAACCAGGCTGGCGTTTATGACTATGTATTCCGGTTGTTTCCCAAAAGCCCACTGTTGCCTCATCGTCAGGATTTTAACCTTGTAAAATGGATTTAGTTAAACCAAAAATGACAACCATGAAGTTACTTGAAGGAAAAACTGCTTTAATAACCGGCGCAAATCGTGGCATTGGAAAATCAATTGCCTTAAAATTTGCAGAAAATGGTGCTAACATAGCTTTTTCGGATATACAATACAATGATGACTCGATACTTTTGGAGCAGGAACTGAGCGCTTTTGGTATCAAAGCAAAGGGTTATGCCTCTGATGCAAGTTCGTTTGGCGATAGTGAACAACTGATTTCCGCGATCATGGAGGATTTTACCACCATTGATGTCCTGATAAACAATGCAGGGATCACACGCGATAACCTGTTGCTTCGGATGACGGAATCGGATTGGGACCGTGTGATCAATGTAAACCTCAAATCTGTTTTTAATCTTACCAAAGCAATCCAAAAGGTAATGATTAAACAAAGGTTTGGTTCAATCATCAACATGAGTTCAATCGTTGGCATTGAAGGAAATAGCGGCCAGTCTAATTACTCAGCCTCCAAAGCCGGGATCATTGGCTTCACAAAGTCAATCGCACAGGAACTTGGTTCACGCAACATTCGTTGCAATGCGATTGCCCCGGGCTACATCGAAACTGAAATGACCTCTAAATTACCCCAGGAATTCCGGGACAAATGGATCCAGGATATACCCATGAGGCGTGTAGGAACTCCGGAGGATGTTGCCAATCTCGCACTTTTCCTGGCTTCCGACCTTAGTTCCTATGTTACCGGACAGGCAATAACTGTTTGTGGTGGGCTGCATACTTAATCGATGTTGTGGGACTTGTTACTGAATACCCTTTTGGTTTTGTAATATTATGCTTTCTGGCAGGAGCAGGTTATGCCTTTATCCTCTATTTCCGTGATATTAAACAGGGATTGAAGTCGACAACGCATCGGTTGATGCTGGTTTTCCGGTTTCTTTCGGTTTCATTGATCTCTTTTCTGCTATTGGGTCCATTGATTAAACAATCGGACAAGATCATTGAAAAACCAATGATCATTCTTGGAATCGATAATTCCAGGTCAATGGTACTGACCAGTGATTCTGACTATTACCGGACGGTATTTCCTAAAGCAATCGATTCACTTATCAGTGCCCTGAAAAGTAAATGCGATGTCAAAACCTACTCCTTCGGCGGCAGCCTTGTAACAGGATTCGATGCATCCTATAACGGATTAAAGACTGACATTTCCACTTTTTTCACAGAGGTAAATACACGCTATTCAAACAGGAATGCCGCAGCTGTTATCCTTGCATCGGATGGCATTTACAACGATGGTACTGACCCATTTTATGCTGCCCGTAAAAGTACCTTCCCGGCCTATACCATTGCCCTTGGGGATACGCTTTTAAAGAAAGACATTCTGCTACGCAAAATCCTGGTGAATAAAACTGCATATAAGGGTGATAAATTTCCTGTTGAAGTGCTGGTTGAAATGAATAAATGTGCTGGTTCAACCACAAAGCTAACCCTTTCGCAGGGCTCTCATCTACTGGATACAAAAGAGATCAAGGCCAATAGCGACCATACACTCCAGAAAATTACTTTTATGCTGGAAGCCAGGGACAAAGGAATAGTTAAATATTCACTGCAACTCAGTGAAATACAAGGGGAAGGGAGTAAAAACAACAACAACGCAAGTTTTATTGTTGACGTGCTGGATGCACGTCAGAAAATCGCTCTCATTTTCGATGCCCCCCATCCCGATATCACTGCCATTCAAAAAGGACTTGAAGGCTCCTCCCATTTTGAAATTGAACAGATCCGTGCAAATGACCTGCCGAAATCTTATGAAAAATATGACCTGGTAATTCTCTATCAACTTCCATCTGTTACGAATGTGGCTGACCTGGGTACACTCTTCAGGTCAAAGTCATCATTGTTAATTATTGTTGGTTCACAAACAGATGTTAATGCACTCAATACCCTTAAGGCCGGATTGATCATAAACTCTGCGAAAAACTCTTTTTTGGAATCACAACCAATTGTAAACGAGGAATTTTCACTTTTCACAATGGATAAAAAAGACATATCGGTATTTCGTGAATTCCCTCCTTTACAGTGCCCTTTTGGCACCTACCAGTTCAGCCCCCTTTCAGATGTTTTGTTCTATCAGAAAATCGGGAATGTGGCGACAAGGACCCCTATGATCATGTTTACCCATCTTGCAGAGAAGAAAGTTGGATTTATTGCAGGTGAAAATATCTGGCGTTGGCGAATCTCTGATTATATACAGGAAGCCAATCACGAAGCCTTTGATTTGATGATCGATAAAATTGCTCAATATTTGTCAACAAAAGATGATAAAAGTTTTTTCAGGATACATCTTAATAACAGGATTTCAGAAAATGAACCTGTTGAAATTGATGCAGAGGTGTTCAATGCCTCGTATGAGTTGATCAACGGGCCTGATGTGAACATATCGATCACGGATGCAGCCAATAAAACATTTCCCTTCATCTTCAGCAAAACTGCCAAGGCCTATTTCCTTAATGCCGGACTCTTCCCAATAGGCGAGTATCAATATACTGCTTCAGTAAAGGTAGGTTCGGAAACATACCAGAAATCCGGAAGATTTTTTGTTGAGCAGGTCAATGTGGAGAGTTCTGATCTGGTTGCCAATCATAACCTTCTTTTCAGGATTGCCTCATCACATGATGGAGAGATGGTCAATAAGGAAAACATTGGAAAACTTGCCAGCAAGATCCTCGCACGTGAAGACATCCGTACGGTTTCCATCTTTCAGCAGCGAATGTCTGATCTGATCGGAAATCCGTGGCTTTTTATTTTGATCCTTTCCCTGCTCACAGCAGAATGGATCATCCGAAAACGAGAAGGTTTGTAGTTGTTATCCCGGAAATTTACAAGTCCCTTTTTACCAATACCCAATATACAATTCCCACCATCAAGGCGGCATAAAATACCGGAAGGCTGCAAACGGCAAAGCTGATTGAATTTTGCAGATTCAACCCCATGATGTTTTTCAAAACCTGTATGGCCGGATATTCAGTAACACGGAGTACGGCGTTCACAGGGAGGTAAGGGGAGATATCATTCTTAAAAACAATCGGGCTTTTAAGAAAGTAATACAGAATTGGCTCAACTATGAAAACATACAAGGTGAACAGCGCAATGGAGAGCCCGGTATTTCTTAAAATGAATCCAAAAAAGAGGGCATAAACCTGGAATGTCAGCATGGTGATGAAAAAGCCAAGCATGAACGATGACTTTTCAAGCACCAGTGCAAGTGTAAGATCAGATGTATGAGAAACCCCGATGATGATGGTACCTGCTGTTAACAACACCGTCACAACAATCGATATGAGCAAAATCAGCATTAGTTTCGAAATAAGAAATTCCGCCTTGCTCATGCCATTGATCACATTTTGTCTGATGGTTTTAAAAGTGAATTCATTGGTTATCAGAATAATGATAACGATGGCCGGAAATATCAACACGTAACGAATGGTGGCAAAAAATGTAATATTTTGCCAAACCCAGGGAAAAAAGTAGATGGTTACGTGCGGTAGCGGAATAGGAAGACGCCTGTTCATGTTGTCGACCATGTTATTGATCATAAACTCCGACATCAACAGCCCGAGCGACAGGAAAAGAAAATAGAGGCCGGTAAGTATCCAGAAAATTTTATAAGTCAAAATTTTCTTGTATTCAATTTTTAAAAGCTTTATCATTTGTTCTGGTCTAATAATTCAAGAAAATGCTGTTCGAGGCTCCGTTTCCGCTCAGATAAATGAGTCAGAATAACACCTTGCTTAAAGAAAAAAAGATTGATCTCTTCCGGATTTACTATTTCTTTAAAATAAACCTGAATTTTTTCAATACCGGGAGTCACTGATGAAAAGGAGGGGTGGGTCCTGACAATCATGGTGAGCTGTTCAATGTTTTCTGCCGAAAGTTCATAAGAATCGGAAATGGCCAGCACTTCACTTACTTTGCCATCAAATAGTTTTTTCCCTTTACTCAAAACAGCCACATGACTGCAAATTTTCTGTACCTCATCCAGAAGATGGGATGCAATGATGATGGTGGTTCCCTGGCTTGCGATGAGCAGGATCAATTCGCGGATATGTGCGATCCCCTGGGGATCGAGACCGTTTGTTGGCTCATCCAGTATAAGTACGTCGGGATTTCCCAGTAGGGCAGAGGCTACCGCGAGCCGCTGTTTCATGCCAAATGAAAACGTTTTAAACCTGGTGTTTCTTCGGTCATAAAGTCCGGTTAAGTTGAGTACCCTGTCAATATCGTCATAGCCATGGTCCTTAATATCTGCAACAATTTTAAGATTAATGACCGGACTCAGATAGGGAAAAAAATTAGGACTCTCTATAACACTCCCGATCCTTTTTCGGCTTTCCTTGGATGGGGCTTGTCCGAACCACTGAAAGGTGCCGCTGTTCGCTTTGATGAGATCAAGGATCACACTGAGCGTGGTGGTTTTACCACTGCCATTGGGGCCAAGGAGCCCGAATACCTGGCCTCTGTTCACCTCAAGGGAAAGGTTACTTACCGCCTGGATCTTTCCATATCGTTTAGAAATATTGTTGATTGATAATATTGTGTCCATCATTTGTGAATACTTTAATTATTTGTTGACCCTTGACCCGCTCATGTCAATGATACAATAGAAAAATGGTCGGTTTTTTCTGCAGATCAGGCTTCAGATGACGCCATTCGGCAATAGGATGGGATTTGATAACCTCATTATTTCCCGACAAGTCCGTTGCAAGGCAGAGCCATGTATCCGGACGGCAGACGCGTATCAGAGATTCAAACAAAGGTGAATTCCGGTAAGGCGTTTCAATAAATATTTGGGTTTGGTCTTTTTCAAGTATGGTTTTTTCAATTTCTTTAATTTTCCTGGCCCTCAGGGCTTTATCTGCAGGCAAATATCCTAAAAATGCAAAATTTTGCCCATTAAACCCCGAAGCCATTAACGCCAGCAGGATCGAGGATGGGCCGGTGAGGGGTACAACCCGTATCCCAAGTTCGTGGGCTGTTCTCACAATCAACGATCCCGGGTCGGCCACACAGGGTACTCCAGCCTCAGATAACAGCCCCAGGTCATGGCCATTGATGGCCTCTGCAAGATATTCAACGATATCCTGATCACTGGAATGCTCATTAAAAACGCTGAAGTTTAATGTATCAATAGGTTTTTGGATTCCGGCCTTTATAAGAAACCGGCGTGCTGTACGGATCTCTTCAACGATGAAATAGTCTAGTTTTCTGATAATGGAAAGTGTACCTTCCGGCAATACAGATTCCACGATGCCATCGGAAAGCAATGATGGCAGTAAATATAAGGTTCCTTTATCCATTTTTCATCCAGGGTAAATGATCCAGGTCAACATTTCCTCCGGAGATGATGATGCCAACTTTTTTTCCGGTGATCTCAATTTTTCCTTCCATCAGCGCGGCAAATGGCACGGCTGATGAAGGCTCAACCATGATTTTCATCCGTTCCCATAAAAAACGCATCGATTTTACAATACTCTCCTCGCTAACAGTGACTATGCGATGTACGTGGTTCAGAATAATCGGAAAGGTTATTGTACCGAGGGATGTTCGAAGTCCATCGGCGATGGTATCAGGGTTTAGCGATGGGATAAATTTTCGGTTTGTGAAGGATAAATAGGCATCATTGGCCTGTTCCGGTTCTGCAGCAATCACTTTCCCTTCCGGCAGGAAATAATGGACGGAAAGTGAAGTTCCACCGAGCAAACCGCCGCCACCAACCGGCGCCATGATGATATCGAGGTTTTTTATCTCATCAATGAGTTCAAGGGCGGCGGTAGCCTGACCGGCAATGATCTGCTCATTGTTGTATGGATGGATCTCTTTTGCCCCTGTTTGTTCAAGAATCCGAAAAAGTGTGGTCTCCCTTGATGCCAGATCGGGCTCACAAAATGTAATCTCGCCACCGTAATCCTTTACCGCTGCAACCTTTATTTTGGATGAGTTGACCGGCATAACTATGAATGCCCTGGTATTCACCAGTGATGCAGCCCATGACAGAGCCTGTGCATGATTGCCCGACGAATGCGTTGCCACTCCACATCCCAGGTCGCTTTCAGGCAGGGATAAAATTGCATTGGTTGCGCCACGGGCTTTGAATGCGCCAACTTTTTGAAAATTCTCACATTTCAGGAAGATCTCTGCTTTAAATAACCGGTTAATTGTATGTGAGGTGAGTACAGGAGTATAATTAATAAACGGAGCTATCCGTTTGGCGGCATCCAGAATGGTAAATGATTGAATAGACCCGATGCTATTCATTTGTGCGGGGGTTCAGTGATCAAAGTCTCTACGAACCTCTCGCATGCTTCATCCAATTGCCAGTAAACCTGTTCGAAAGCTTTCATGCCATGGTACCAGGGATCTTGTACACCTAGGTTTTGCCCCGGATGCAATACATTCAGCATAAAATCGACTTTTGATCTGTCTGAATCATTTCTGGCGAGTTTCATGATATTGTTGAAATGAGAGGAATCCATCGCGAAAATATAGTCAAATCTGTCAAAATCCTGGGTTGTAAACAACCTTGCCCTGTGTGATGAAAGATCTATTCTTCGCTTTCTGGTAACTTCCTGAGCCCTTGAATCGGGAGGGTCGCCAACATGAAATGATTCAAATCCGCATGAATCGACTTCGGCAGGTATCCTTCTTTCTTTTAATTTCTCACGTAAAATGCCTTCTGCCATTGGAGAGCGGCAGATATTGCCAGTACAGACGAAAAGAATTTTTATCAAAGCCTGGTTAGGTTCGGTTACAATTTAATCCGTTTGTCCAATTCTTCAACAAATTGCCTGAACTGCCGGTCAGTTTCAACAAGGTTGTTGACGGTGCGGCAGGCATGCAGTACCGTTGCATGGTCTTTATTTCCACAATGCAGGCCGATGCTGGCAAGTGATGATTTGGTGTGTTTTTTCGAAAAATACATCGAAAGCTGGCGTGCCTGCACAATTTCGCGTTTCCTGGTTTTTGAGTATATCAACTCGATCGGGATGTTGAAAAACTCGCAAACAACCTTTTGAATATAATCGATGGAAATTTCGCGTGAAGTATTTTTCACAAACTTGTCAATCATTTGTTTGGCAAGTTCGAGTGTAATGGTTTTTTTGTTCAGGGAGGATTGTGCGAGGAGAGATATCAGGGCACCTTCCAACTCCCTGATATTCGTATTGATATTATATGCCAGGTATTCGATAACTTCAGATGGAATCTGAATTCCATCGTTGTAAAGTTTTTTGTGCAGGATGGCAATGCGCGTTTCAAGATCAGGAATCTGCAGGTCGGCTGATAACCCCCATTTAAACCGTGAAAGCAACCGGGGTTCAATGCCTTTCATCTCTACCGGTGGTTTATCTGAGGTGAGGATGATCTGATTGCTTTTTTGATGGAGGTGATTGAAGATGTGAAAAAACACATCCTGGGTTTTCTCTTTACCTGCCAGGTTATGAATATCATCCAGAATGAGTACATCGATCATCTGATAAAAATGGATGAAATCGTTTTGGTTGTTATTTCTGACAGAATCAATGAATTGGTTTGTAAACTGATCCGTAGTAACGTAGAGAACAGTTTTTTCAGGAAAGTTGTTCTTGACCTGAAGGCCAATGGCATGTGAAAGATGCGTTTTACCAAGGCCGGTAACACTATATATAAGGAGTGGGTTGAATGCCGTTTTTCCCGGGTTGCTGGCAATGGCAAATCCCGCAGATCTGGCCAAACGATTACAGTCACCTTCAATAAAATTATCAAAAGAGTAACTTTCGATTAATTGAGAGTTAATCTTGATTTTTTTTAACCCGGGGATAATAAATGGGTTAGGAATCTCTTTTGAAGTGCCTCTATTCAGATCGATGGGCATAGACACGGACGGATTTAAGGTTGCTCTTTTCTCCCCTGTTGGTACATTGATCGTGTAAGGTCCTGGTTCGGTATCGGAATTGTCTACAATGATACTGTACTCTAACCGCCCTGCCGTTCCCAGTTCTTTTTTGATTGTTTTTTTAAGTAATCCGATGTAATGCTCCTCAAGCCATTCATAAAAAAACTGGCTTGGAACCTGAATCGTTAAAACGTGGTCCTGCAACTTCACTGCATTAATCGGAAGAAACCAGGTTTTAAAGCTTTGGTAGTTTATATTATCTTTTATGACTTTCAGGCAATTTTCCCAAACTTCAACTGCGCTCTTTTCCATTAATTAAATTACCATGAATGATTAATTGCTTTTTTCTCGTATCGTTATATTTATCAAGTTGTTGGAATTTGTCCGCAAGTCAAAATCCTCGTCTGAAGTGTTGGTCGATTTAATTAACAAATTTTCAAAAAAAAAGTGGATAAAAAAAACTTTTTACCCTTGATTAATTAAAAAATTGTTTTTTTAAAGTACCTTGATTCGTTCGTCTAAAAAATCGATCTGCACCATTCTATTTTCCATCACATCAACGAATTGATCAAAGAATTATCTGGGCATATTTTACTATTAAGAATGCATCTAAATAACTTAATGTCTATATTTCAATTAGTTAAAAAAATCAATCCTCTCATAATTATTATTCAGACTTATTATTGTCGCGTGGCAGGCCAATTTCGTTAGGGTTTAGTTAACTCTATGTTTTTGAGCTGTGTTAGCCTGAATTTCATTTTTTCTTCATGATTTTTACGTACCTGAAAGTCGATTTCACACTTTTCCGTTGCAGCCTGATGAACGATTTTGACCCGCTCTTCTTTTAAAATACGCATTATTTCGTTCATCATCGGATAATCAAAAATAACCTTGAATTGCACCCGGATGATTTTCTCAATAATGGCTGTTTGGTCCAGTGCTTCCCTTGCAGCAGTGCGGTATGCATGTATAAGCCCAGGAATTCCAAGTTTTGTCCCTCCAAAATATCTGATAACAACAACGAGAACATCAGAAAGACCCAATGATAATAATTGACCGTAGATTGGTTTTCCGGCCGAACCGGAAGGTTCACCATCATCATTGATCCGGTATACATTATTTTCGAGACCTAACCGGTATGCATAGCAATGATGGTTAGCGTCGTGGTAGGACTTTCTCAACTCGTCGAGGTTTTCCTTTACCTCTTCTTCGGTTGAAACCGGCCGTGCCACCGCCAGGAATTTGCTTGCTTTATCTCTGAAAATTGCCCGGCCTTCACCTTCAATTGACAGATACGAATCTTTAACATTTTCCATCGTCACGAAGTTACTTTTATTTTTACTTTCGCAGCATGGAACTAACGGGAAATTTGGTAAAAAATTTGATCAGGGATTTTCGTCAGCAACTATCAGGTCTCTATCCTGATGAAGAGATCAGGCAGTTTATCTACACCCTGTTTGAAGAGTATCTCGGCTGGCCTAAAACCAGGATTCATTGGTCACCCGATGCCGAAATACCTGAACCAGCACTAAAATCATTGAAACTTGCCCTGGAAGAGTTATCCAGAGGATGCCCCATTCAATATATCCTCCAAAAAACATGGTTTAATGAAACTTTATTAAAGGTGAATTCCCAGGTGTTGGTTCCGAGGCCTGAAACCGAAGAACTGTGTTTGATCATTAAATCCGATCTCCGTGAGGATATGAACCGGCCTTTTGCGATGCTTGATATTGGTACAGGTTCAGGCTGTATTGCAATAGACCTTAAAAAACATTTCCCTCAGTCTATCGTTACTGCAGTCGACAAATCTGTTGGTGCACTTGAAACTGCAAGGGAAAACGCAAGGGTTAACCATTGTGAAATATCTTTTCTCCTTTCTGACATACTGGAGCCATCGAATTGGATTGGCTTTGGGAAATATCATATCATCGTCAGCAACCCTCCATACATTCCGGAAAGTGAAAAGGAACTGATGCATCGTAATGTGCTTTGCTATGAACCGGCCGAAGCTTTATTTGTCACTGACAATGATCCACTGGTGTTTTACAGGGCCATCTCCACATTTGCGATCGGCCATCTGAATCCTCCGGCCCGACTCTATTTTGAGATAAATGAACGCTTTGGCATGCAAGTTCGTGCATTGATCCTTTCCCTGGGCTTTGATGAGGTTCGTATTTTAAAGGATTTTCATGGCAAGGACAGGTTTGCAGTTGCTATTTTAAAACCCCTTTCAACTCTTCCTTTGTAAGAAAAATATTTGTCGTTCCAAAAGAGTAGGGTGCAATCTCGTAATGGTTGTAAAAAAAACCAACTCCTTCTCCATTCAGATAGAAGTTATCGTTGGGCTTGATCTCGTCGACAAAATACCCGGATTCAGTAAGTTTTGTTTGCAGAGGCAATTTGATCATTTGATGTAATTTATTGGTAAGCAGGTTCATAAGTCTATTTTCATATCCAGGTTTAAACAGCTCGTTGATGGTAATGGTTCTTCCTGTTTTCATATCGACTGAAGTGAAAAGTTGGGTTTCAAGGCCATGTGCACCACCTGTAAAAGTGTAATTCAGAATATAAAAGGAGAGTTTGTCCTCTTCGTTAAATATAATGTATGTAGACTTGAGCAACTCCCAACCGTAACTGGCACCAGGCATTTCCCTGTACATGGTTTCATTGCTGCTGATGTAATTTTCGAAAAAATCTTTCTTCATTGATGAGAGTAAGGTTACTTCAGATGACGGATCACCCTTATACTCTGTACCTTCACTAAATTTGTTTAACATAATCCGGTTCAGCGAATCTATTCCGAAGGCATGGCTTTCTGGTATCTCTGGTATCAGAAGTGCCAGCTTTAAGGACGCATGCGGTGATTTAGGATCCTTGAGGAGTTTTTGCTCTGCTATATCAGAAAATACGTTTAACCGGGTACTTCCTTCGGGGTATTTTTCAGTCAAATCAAAGGAAAAGCTTTTGCCTTTATTCGCTGGATCCTCCCAGGAAATGGAGGCATGATGTTCATCTTTGAATTGCCCTTTAATTTCAATTCCATTATCTCCGGGCCAGGTTTTCAGCCAAAATTTCCCCTTGGCAGTGATTTTCCCGGAGAATTCCCCTGAACTGTAAGCACCATAAAGGCTATCATTCAATTTAACAAGGTGCAGGATAATTTTAGTTTTTTGGTCTTTCATGCCTTCCATTCTTAAATAGCATGATGGCGGAAGTACGTTCTGTGCCTGGATATTCAATGTATACAAGCACAAAAAGAGCGTTAATCCAAGATAGTTTTTCATCTGAAAATCCTTATTGTTGTTAATATTTCCGTTCGCCGAAAATGGCAGTGCCAATGCGTACCATGGTGCTGCCTTCTTCAATCGCAATCTGGTAATCTCCCGACATGCCCATCGAAATAACCTCGAAACTGCGTTGTTGATTAAAAAAAAGCCGTTTCAAAGTTAGAAAGTAATCATGCAAACATTGAAATTCTTTCCTAACCAAATCAGTATTATCTGAAAAGCTGCTCATGCCCATCACTCCGGTAATCCTGATATTTGCACATGCATGGTAACCATCGGATTCAAGCAGTACCCGGGCTTCTTCGATATTCATTCCGAATTTGGTTTCTTCGGTAGCAATGTGGAACTGAAGCAAACAGTCAATAACCCGGCTGTTTTTTGCTGCTTCCTTATTTACCTCGGTAAGCAAACTTAGCCTGTCAATGCTATGGATAAGGCTGATGAATGGTGCCAGTTGCCTCACTTTATTGGTTTGAAGATGCCCGATAAAATGCCATGCTATATCATTCGGGAGCTGAAATTGTTTCAATGCCAGTTCCTGGGCTTTATTCTCACCAAAAACCCGCTGCCCGGCCTGATAAGCTTCCATGAGGAGTGCAACAGGTTGTTGCTTTGACACAGATACAATACTGACGTGGTCAGGAATGGACTTTTTAAGCCTTTGAAGGTTTTCGGCGATATTCAAATCAGACAGGATTATTATCTAACAAAAATACACATTTGAACGAACAGGTCTAAGGCTTACCTTTGCATTTTTTTACTTTATGCGAAAAATAGTATTATCCTTTCTGCGGCAACTTGCTTTTTGGGTCTTGTTTTTCAACCTTACCCGGTTGATTTTTATCATCTATTACCTGAATATCATTATTGTTGAAAAAATAAGGTATACGGAAGTCCTTGGTGTATTCTGGAATTCTCTGAAACTTGATCTGGCAACAGCCTGCTATATCATGGTTCTTCCTTTTTTAATTCTTGCAGTACAGTCTGTATGGAGCCCCCGGTGGCTGAATTATATTAACAAGGTATATACAAGTATCATTATTGCCGGCTACAGCCTCATAGCAGCCGGCGAAATGGGCATCTATGCCGAATGGAAGACCAAGCTGACCTATAAAGTGATAAAATATCTCCGGCATCCTGGTGAGATCTTCAACTCTGCCGAGACGCTTACCTTTTATCTGCTGGTATTTGTTTTTATTTTAATTGCGGTCGGGGGTATTTTTGCCTATATGAGGGTGTTTTATATGAATCTTGAGGATATCAAAAGGAATAACTGGTTTTCATTGGTTTTTGTAATTTTCGTCCCTGGTTTTCTCCTTGTCGGATTACGCGGTGGAATTCAGCAGATACCCATTAATCAAAGCCAATCATATTATTCTGATCATAATATCCTGAACATTGCTGCAGTAAATAATGCTTTTAATCTGTATATCAGTATTTTTGAAAACCTGAAAAACTTCGATCATGACCCATATATGTTCATGAAACAGGAATCTGCTGCTGAAATCATGAAGAAGATTTATTACACGCCTCATGATTCGACCCAATCGATACTGAAAACAAGTCGACCAAACATTGTATTGCTGATCCTTGAAAGCTGGTCGGCCGATTTAATAGAAGATTTAGGTGGTGAACCCGGCATTACCCCCGAGTTTAAAAAGTTAACGCAGAACGGGATTTTGTTCGACCAATTATATGCTTCCGGTGCACGGTCAGAACAGGGGATGGCTTCTATTTTTGGTGGTTTCCCGGCACATCCCATCAGTTCAATCACGGTTCAACCCGATAAATTTGTCAAACTGCCGAGCATCGTCAAAGATCTGAAAAGTATCGGATACAGTTCATCGTTTTACTTTGGAGGCCAGCTGATTTACGGCAATATCAAGAGTTATATTATTTTCAATGGTTTCGATAAGATCATGGAAGGGGATAATTTCCCAAAAAACATGCCCCAGGGCAAGTTGGGAATCCACGATGAATTTACGCTGGGTTATCTGGAAGATGACATTGGTAAAATGAAACAACCTTTTTTTGCTGCACTTTTTACACTCAGTACACATTCTCCATGGGACCAGCCATTTAAAAAACCCTTGAAATGGGGAGATAACGAACATGAATATATCAACGCTGCTTACTACACCGATCATTGTTTAGGCGAATTTTTCGCAAAAGCGAAAAACGAACCCTGGTTCAACAACACGCTATTTATTCTGGTTGCAGATCATAGTCATAATTCCTATCGTAACTGGCATCCATATTCAAAAGAATATCATAAAATACCAATGTTGTTTTACGGAAACGTGATCAGGGAAAATTTCAGGGGAAGCGTTTGTCACAAGCTTGGAAATCAGCATGATATTGCGGCCACCTTGCTTGGGCAGCTGAACTTGCCGGCCAATCGGTTTCATTACAGTAAAAATCTGTTTAACCCACTGGCCCCTGATTTTGCCTATTATACCACCGAAGATGGTGTTGGATGGATAAGGCCTTATGGTTATTTCACCTACGACAAAGGTCCTGACTTTTACTACTGGTGGACTGATCCTAAACTGGCAGATTCAATCAAACAGGAAGGGAAAGCATACCTTCAAACGGTTTTTGGAGAATACATGAACAATTGATGGATGTTAATCGAGTTTGTGAACAACCAGGCCGGAACGCAGTTTGGGTTCAAACCAGGTTGTTTTTGGCGGCATGATATTGCCTGAATCGGCAATATCGATTAATTGCTTCATCGAGACCGGAAACAGAGCGAACGCAACTTTCATTTCGCCACAATCAACCCTCTTTTTTAATTCCCCCAAACCTCTGATCCCGCCAACAAAATCGATGCGAGTAGAAGTCCGCAGATCTGTAATGCCAAGAATCGGCTCTAAAATGAGACGTGAAAGAATTGTAACATCCAGAACACCAATAGGATCAGCATCATTAAAAGTGCCTTCTCTGGCAGTCAGAGAATACCAGGTCCCTTCCAGGTATAAACCAAAGTTATGAAGTGAATCAGGCTTATAAATTTCTGCGCCTTTTCGTTCGATAGTGAAGGCCGATTCCAGTTTTTTCAGGAAATCGTCAATCGACAATCCATTCAAATCTTTGACAACCCTGTTGTAATCAATAATAGATAGTTGATTATCGGGAAAATGCACAGCAAGAAAATAGTTATATTCTTCACTCCCGTTGTGATCTGGATTATTCATTTTTTTTTCATTCCCAACCAAAGCAGCAGCAGCCGTACGGTGATGGCCATCAGCAACATACGTAAATGGTACTTTGTTATGAAAAAGTGCAACGATGGTTTTGTTTATTGCTTGATCATAAATTACCCAAAAGCGATGCCCAACGCCATCTCCTGCCACAAAATCATATTCCGGACTGTGTGCTTGCACAAAATCTGAAACTATTTTATCCAATTCGGGTACCGCCGGGTAAGTAAAGAAGACTGGCTCCATGTTGGCATTGGTTATGCGAACATGTTTCATCCTGTCCTCTTCTTTATCCTTACGAGTCAGTTCATGTTTTTTAATAATCCCGTCAAGGTAATCATTCACGCCGGCGCAGCCAACAATTCCATATTGGGTTTTGCCATTCATGGTCTGAGCGTAGATATAGAGTAGCTCTTCACCGTCGGGTAGCAGCCAACCTTGTTTTTGGAATTCAAGAAAATTTTCTCTGGCTTTGTCATATACCTGTTGCGAATGAATATCGAGTGAAGCAGGCAGATCAATTTCCGGTTTAATTATATGCAACAGTGAAAATTGATTTCCTTTTGCTTCCTCCCTGGCTTCTTCAGAATTCAAGACATCATAAGGTCTTGAGGCAAGCTCCTTAACAATGTTAGCAGGTGGTCGTAGTCCTTTAAATGGTTTTAGTATAGCCATGGTTATGGATAGTTAAATAAGGTTTGTTAAGTAAATTTGATCAGCGAAGGGTGAGTATGTATACTGAAATCAATCAGTACCATCGTCATCATCCATTTCTCCGGGTTTAATGCTGCGCTGCAGCGATCCTATCAACGCGCCAATCATTTTAGTCATCTCCATCAAACGGTTCTTCGAATCATCATACGCTTCATGGCTGATAAAGCCACGGCTTTGTGCTATCGAAGAGACCACAACACATTCCCTCACGGAACTTTTGGCCATTTTAAGGTAATATACAAACTGGCTTTTATTTCGGGAAGAACCTTCTGCAATATTTAATGGAATTCCATTGGCAGAGATAAGAAACCGCTCAAAAAATGATTTCATGAAAGGGTCATTTGTAGTTTTATTCGCCATTAAATAAACCCAATCGACATATTCAAGAGCCTTGTGGTAGATTCTTAGATCCTCAAACCTGAAGAAAGTAGTCGGCCTTTCGTGTTCATTTTCCATTGTTTAGCGCTATTAGTTTTGATGAAGTTACAAACGAACAATAGTTGATAGTGCAATAATAAGTAAAAATTGATTAATGAACTACTTATTAACCTGAAATGTTTTATTTCCTTCTTTGATAAAGCTAACAATTTGGCGTGCCGCAGCAATTCCGGCATTGATATTGGCCTCCTCGGTTTGTGCGCCCATTTTTTTAGGGGTACAGAAAAATTTTGCTTTAAAACCGGATTCGATCTCAGTTTTATTTGCAGGTTCAACATCTGTCAAATAGGCAAAATCTTTTCTTTCCTGGAACATTTTCAACAGATCAGCTTCATGAATAACTTCAGCCCTGGCAGTATTAACAAGGCATGCCGGTACCGGCATCCTCGAAAGCAAGGCATAGTTCACCGACAGCTTAGTCTGGCTGTTTGCAGGTATATGTAAAGATATAAAATGACAGGTACTATATAATTCTTCAACAGTTCCGATCCATTTTACGCCATCTTTCTCAATTTCCTGACGTGAAATAAAAGGATCGAAAGCAAAAACCTCCATCCCAAACCCTTTGGCGATGCGGGCAACATTTTTGCCAACAAAACCATAAGCATGGATTCCTAATTTTTTTCCCATCAATTCACTACCCGATTTCCCATTGAAGAAGCCACGGGCATAATAGACCATCATGCCCAGCGCGAGTTCTGCCACCGCATTAGAATTTTGTCCGGGGGTATTCATGGCAACAATGCCTTTAAGCGTTGCAGCCTGAAGGTCGATATTATCGTACCCGGCACCGGCACGGACAATAATTTTCAGTTTCGATGCAGCTTCAATCACTGCTTGATCCGCTTTATCACTGCGTATGATCACGGCATCAACATCAGCCACTGCTTTAACAAAATCATCCTGACTTGTGTAATTTTCAAGAAGAACCAACTCAAATCCCGCATCTTCAACTACTTTGCGGATGCCTTTCACTGCCGCAGGAGCAAAAGGCTTATCTGTTGCAACCAATACTTTTGTCATGTTAGCAGAATTAAGCGTTAGTATTTTCAAATTCTTGCATGGCATCGATCAAAGCCTGAACACTTTCAATCGGCAGCGCATTGTAGGTTGATGCCCTGAAGCCTCCAACTGATCTGTGACCTTTGATTCCAACCATTCCCTTGGTTTTGGCAAATTCCATAAAACCATCTTCTTTGTCCTTGTATTGATCTTTCATGACAAAGCAGATATTCATGAGTGACCGGCTATCTTTGGCAACTGTGCCTACAAACATCTTGCTGTTGTCGATTGCATCGTACAGAAGGTTTGCCTTTTTGATATTCATGGCTTCAATCGCTTTGACACCGCCAAGTTTTTTAATCCAGCGAAGTGTTTCAAGGCAGGTATAAATCGCAAAAACGGGAGGGGTGTTATAAAGCGACGGCTCTTTGGTATGTGTGGAATAGTTAAGCATGGTGGGTATTTTGCGATCGGCCTTCACAAGCATATCTTCCTTGATAATTACGAAGGTAACACCTGCTGGTCCGAGATTTTTTTGGGCACCACCATAAATCATCGCATATTTGGATACATCAACCTGACGACTGAGAATATCTGAAGACATGTCGGCAATTAAAGGGACAGGACTGTCAATATCCGTATGGATTTCAGAACCATAAATCGTATTGTTGGTTGTGATGTGGAAATAATCAGCATCGGCGGGAATAGTATACCCTGTTGGGATATAGCAGAAATTTTTATCAGCAGAAGATGCTACAACGTTGACCTCTCCAAAAAATTTAGCCTCTTTAATGGCTTTTTGAGCCCACACGCCTGTTTCCAGATAAGCTGCTTTTTTGTTCAAAAAGTTGTAGGGAATCATACAAAACTGCATGCTGGCGCCACCGCCAAGAAAAATAATCTGATAACCAGCCGGAATATTAAGAAGTTCATTAAATAAAGCGACAGTTTCATCAAGTATGGCCTGAAATTCCTTGCTGCGATGAGATATTTCAAGCAGTGACAACCCTATACCATTCAGTTCAAGGATTGCCTTGGCAGAGTTTTCAAGGGCAATTTGGGGAAGAATTGAGGGACCGGCGTTAAAATTGTGCTTTTTCATAAAATGAAGGTTTTTAGTTTAGATATGTAGTATTGAATTTAGTACTGCAATAATAAGAAAACAAAGTAAACAAATTTAAGTGTAATCCAAAAAAAATAAAAAATATCATTTTTTGTTTCTGGCATCAATTCCCTCCATGAATCTCCATTGGTACTGTTTGAAAATGAATCCGTCAAAGATATCGCCTGCCGCCACATAAAACTGATATTGGCCTGCCAGCAATGGATCCGGCGGCACCATCCTGTCGAAAACGATCAATTGAGTTTCTACCGGGGAATAGTCAAAAACCCTTGTTTTACTATTCCATTTTTTATTGGTGGAAATGGTTTGCTTTTCATATTTCAATGACATGGTTGTGGTGGCAGCAAAACGAAAAATAATCCGATTCATTTTCCCTGCCTGAAAATCCGGAAAAATTTTCATACCGAAGCGTGGCTTTTCTTCATCATTAAACGACAGTATCTCAATTACCTTTTGAGTAATCATGGAATATTTGCCCGCCCAACCCAGCAAAGTATATATTTTTTCCCCTGAAGCTGCCTCCTGCAGGATCACTTTGTAATATAATGCCCCGAACCAATGCAAGTTATCAACGATTGAGGTATCGGGTGATTGTAAAGAATCCGTTCCGTCAATCAAAGGGTAAATCAGGGCAGGGTCATGACCGAGCATTTTAAGAAATCCAAAGAATCTGCTTTTTCCATCCGCCCTGGGAAGATTCCAGTGGAATATCCGAAATTTCTGATCCGGTGAAGTAATTTTTACGAGTGTCTTTAATGATTCGAACGGGTAATTATCGGAGGAGGGGAAGTGGAGGGCAGCCTCCAGGGTATTTGAAAAACATTGATTGATTGCATTTTTCGAACTGTCATCCTGGGCAAGATTTAAAGAAATCAGTTGAACTGCAAGTGAATCTTCAGCCTGTTTGATTGTCTGAAACCGTTGACCGGAAAGTACATTGTGCCTGCCGATGATGAAAAACAGTAAAAGAAGGAAAAACATCAATCTGGTCGTCATCTGTTGGATATGTAATTGGTAAATTGTTTTATCGATATATTGCTACAAAGGTAATTACAAAGTTCAGAATTTGACAACTCAGTTGATGGAAGTGCTTTGCGGCCCCCCATCCTCAATCTCTCCCCTAATGGGCAGGACTGCCACCCACTTCACCTGAATAGATTTGAACTACCTTTGCAAAAAAAACAAGCATGAATCTGACTGACCGGATTAATTCATTCGTAATGCTGGGGGAGAAGCTGGGCAGATACCATGAAAATTCAACTGATCCCGTGGTAAAACCGCTTGTGGAGGCCTCAAACATTGCCTTTCAGCGAAACCCGTGGTTCACCCCTGAACATATCCGAATGGCATTAAACAATCTTGGCAAAGTTTTGACCAAAGAAAATTTGAGTATTTGGTTATCCGGATATGCATCAGGGATCGAAGGGCTCACTACTCAAAAACGTATTGGGGTAGTCATGGCAGGAAACATCCCTGCTGTTGGTTTTCACGACTTTCTTTGCGTGTTGTTGTCAGGACATAAACTGCTTGCCAAGTTATCATCTTCTGATGACCAGCTTTTACCCGCAATGGCAGAGATTCTGACCAAAGATTTGCCAGAATGGAAGGAATATATTTCATTCACCTCCGGCAAACTTGAAAAATTCGATGCAATCATTGCCACCGGAAGTACAAATACATCCCGGTATTTTGAGTTTTACTTTGGCAAATATCCGCATGTCATCCGAAGGAGCCGAAACAGTATAGCCGTATTATCAGGAAATGAGACTCAACATGATCTGCAAAACCTTGCAAATGACATCATGCTTTTTTTCGGGATGGGATGCCGGAGCATCTCAAAGCTTTATGTTCCAACCGGCTATGACTTTTCAAATCTGTTCATTGCGCTGAATAAATACGAGTACTTTGCCAATCATCATAAATACCGCAACAACTATGATTATTGTAAGTCTGTTTTTATGGTCAGCCAGGTACCGTTCATTGATACAGGGTATCTTTTGTTAACCGAAGACGAGGCTGTTGCATCGCGGATCGCAGTTTTGCATTACGAATTTTATGACACACCTGAGGCGGTTGATCTCAAAATCAGGGGAAAACTTGAATTGATTCAGTGTGTTATTAGTAACTTATCGTTAACTTTCAGAACGTTACATCCCGGAGGCGGACAAATCCCGGCGTTGTGGGACTATGCCGATCAGACAGATACGATGGAGTTTTTAATTTCTTGAATTTGATATGAAAAAATCTTTGGAAATCAATTTATAATGATTAATTTTGCACCCTCATAAAAATACCACATTGCAATGAAAAAAGATATTCATCCCAAAGATTACAGACTGGTTGTATTCAAAGATATGTCGAATGATTACACTTTTCTTTCGAAATCAACAGTTAAAACAAAGGAAACCATTGTTTGGGAAGACGGTAAGGAGTATCCTGTGATTAAATTGGAAATTTCACATACCTCGCATCCTTTCTACACAGGTAAAATGAAACTGGTTGATACTGCAGGCCGTGTTGACAAATTCAAGAGCAGGTATCAGAAACATATTGACAGAAACGCGGCAAGTAAATAAACCAATGCCACAATATTTTTTAAAGGGCCTCCGTTTTTGATTGGGGCTCTTTTTTTATTCTTATATTTCCTACTTTTGCATAATCGAACCACTGAGATATAATCATTTTCTTAATCCTCCTTTAAAATGAACTACATACTGTTTGATGAAAGTATTGTCAGAACGAACCTGTTACCACTCACTTTTACACGACCCGTATCAGATATCCGGATCGGGATCCTTACGATCCGTGAAAAGTGGGAAAAACGCCTTAAATCACCAACTTCATCACTCACCGACAGTTATCTCAGTGCCAAATTCCCCATCATGAAGATGGAGGAAAATGTTTTAATCAATGGCTCTATCTGCCCCAATGATGAAATAATCGAGGCAATAAAGCATCTGAAACCGAATCAGACAGTTGTTTTCAACGACACCATTATCGCACTTCACATAACTGCGGAAGAGCTCGACAACATTGGCGACACCGCGTCCGAGGGCATTGAAGAAATCCAGATAAAGGAGGCCCCGGTGAAGATAAACCATACCTGGGAAATATTTTCAAAAAATGACATATCCCTGAAAGATGATTTTGCATTGCTGACAAAAGGCAGAAAATCTCAAAAACTGAGCGACACGAATACAGTTTTGGGCGCTGAAAATATTTTCGTTGAAAAGGGTGCTAAAGTAGAATGCGCCATTCTCAATGCGACAACCGGTCCGATATATATCGGCAAGGACACTGAAATTATGGAAGGTGCTGTGATCCGTGGGCCATTTGCTTTATGCGAAGGGGCACAGGTAAAAATGGCAGCCAAAATATATGGTCCGACAACCATTGGTCCATTTTGCAGGGTTGGGGGAGAAGTTAACAACTCCGTTCTCTTTGGTTATTCAAATAAAGCCCATGATGGGTTCCTGGGACATTCAGTTATTGGCGAATGGTGCAATATCGGGGCTGACACAAATACCTCCAACCTGAAAAACACATACGATAATGTCCGGCTGTGGAGTTATGGTAAACAAACCTTTATCAATACACATCTGCAGTTTTGCGGGTTGATCATGGGTGATCATTCCAAATGCGCCATCAACACAATGTTCAACACAGGGACCGTTGTCGGGGTTAGTGCAAATATATTCGGCTCTGGTTTCCAGCGAAATTTTATTCCTTCCTTCACATGGGGTGGTACAGCCGGACACACCAATTACACGGTAAAGAAAGCAATGGAGGTTGCGGAAATTGTTTTTAAACGCCGTCGCCGTACTTTTGATGATGTAGAAAGAGACCTGCTGACAAATGTCTATAACATAACCTTGAAGAATAAATTCCTCTAAAAGGCCGTCACCAATTTCGTGGCACATTTATTGACATACCCACTTTCCCTGAAATTCTACCAGGTGAAGTGAGGTGAGGTGACCTATAGACTTTTGAAAAACATGCAGCATATAATGGAACATAACGAACTGATTTTTTCTGATTTAATCGACTCTGAAACTGATTTTATCCCTTTATTATCTTCAGAGGATGAAGAAACAATGAACACTGAGGAGGTTCCGGAGGTGCTTCCGATACTTCCGCTACGCAACACCGTCCTTTTTCCGGGTGTTGTGATTCCGATTACGGTTGGAAGGGATAAATCAATAAAACTAATCCGGGAATTTTATAAGGGAAGCCGCACCATCGGAGTGGTCTCTCAGAAAGATGCCAATATTGAAGATCCTGAGTTTGAGGATCTGAATAAAATTGGTACGGTTGCCTACATTATTAAGATTTTGCAAATGCCAGATGGGAGTAATACTGCCATCATTCAGGGGAAACGCCGTTTTGCCATCAGGGAGATGATCCAGTCGGAACCCTACATTATGGCATCTGTTACTGCATTTGAAGCACCGGTAATCATACCATCCGACAATGGGGAGTTCAGCGCACTCATAGCATCGCTGAAAGACCTGGCCATTCAAATCATTACAATATCACCCAATATCCCGTCAGAGGCGGCCTTTGCGATCAAAAACATTGAATCGCCCTCATTCCTTGTCCATTTTATTTCTTCAAACCTCAATGTTGAACTTACACAGAAACAAAAGTTGCTTGAGATTGCAGATTTGACTGAATGTGCCAATCTTGTTCTGACATTGCTGACCAAAGAACTTCAGGTGGCTGACCTGAAACAACACATTCAGAATAAGGTTAAAACCGATCTTGATAAACAACAACGAGATTTTTTACTTAACCAGCAGTTAAAAACCATCCAGGAGGAACTCGGTGGTAGTCCGAATTCACAGGAAATCAATGCACTCCGTGAGCTTGGCAAGGATAAAAAATGGTCCAGGGAAGTCTCAGAAGTTTTTGAAAAAGAGATGAGTAAACTTCAGAGGATGCATCCGATGGCTGCAGAGTATTCTATTCAGACAAACTACCTTGAAACACTTGTACAATTGCCATGGGGTGAGTTCACACCAGATAATCTGGATCTGCACCATGCCCAGCAAGTACTTGATGAAGACCATTTTGGCCTGGAAAAGGTCAAGGAGCGCATCATTGAGCATCTGGCAGTTATCAAACTTAAACGTGACCTTAAGTCACCCATATTGTGCCTTGTTGGTCCCCCAGGGGTTGGAAAAACATCTCTGGGAAAAAGCGTTGCCAGAGCACTTGGCCGGAAATATACCAGGATGTCATTGGGCGGACTCCGTGATGAATCTGAGTTGAGGGGCCACAGGAAAACATATATTGGCGCCATGCCAGGAAGAATATTGCAGAGTTTGAAGAAGACTAAATCATCAAACCCTGTTTTCGTTCTGGACGAAATCGACAAGGTGATGGGGATGAATATCAATGGGGACCCACAGGCAGCTTTACTGGAAGTACTTGATCCTGAACAAAACAATGCTTTTTACGACAACTACCTGGAAATTGAATACGACCTTTCGCGTATCATGTTTATTGCAACGGCCAACACCCTTAGCACCATACATCCGGCACTGCGCGACCGAATGGAAATAATAGATATTCCCGGTTATTTGGTTGAAGAAAAGGTTGAAATTGCCAAACGTCATTTGTTGCCCAAGCAATTTCATGATCATGGAATCAGGAAAAGTCAATTGCAGTTCAGCGATGAACTTATTACTAAAATAATAGAAGACTACACCCGTGAATCAGGTGTTCGCATGCTTGAAAAAAGTATCGCAAAGGTTATCCGCAGTAAGGTAAAGGCTATTGTTTCCAATGAGAAGTTTCATAAAAAACTGACAGGAGCCGATCTGAAGGTCATCATGGGTATTCCAATATTTCAGGCTGATAAATATATTTCCAATGAGGTGGCCGGTGTGGTAACTGGCCTGGCATGGACCATGGCAGGTGGTGAAATCCTTTTTGTGGAAGTCAGCCTGAGCAGGGGTAAAGGAGAACTTACCCTGACTGGAAATCTGGGAGATGTGATGAAAGAATCCGCATCAATTGCATTGGCTTATTTAAAAGCACATTCAGAAGTTTTCGGAATTGATCCCGGTGTTTTTCAAAACTGGAGTGTTCATATTCATGTGCCGGAAGGGGCAACACCAAAAGACGGACCTTCTGCCGGAATTACCATGTTTACTGCACTGGCTTCCGCATTTACCCAATTCAAAGTTCGTGAGCGCCTTGCAATGACAGGCGAAATTACACTGCGTGGAAAAGTTTTACCGGTAGGAGGGATCAAAGAAAAAATGCTTGCCGCACGACGGGCAAACCTTACTGATATTATTTTATCCAAGGAGAATAAAAAAGATATTGAAGAGATCAAAGCAGAATATATCCACGGGCTGAGATTCCACTATATTGATGAAATGCAGGAGATCAAGGATCTGGCGCTGCTTACTGAAAGGGTGAAAAATCCACTTGACCTGGATTACAAAAAATAACGCTGTTATCTGATAATCAGCATTTTTTTCGTGTCTGTGAAGGTTCCTGCTTCCATTCTCAAATAATAGATTCCGGGTGTTAATCCAGGGTTTGACCAGTCAAATCTGTAACTGCCGGGCAGATGTATACGATCGACCGGACAAGTCAACATTTTTCCATTGCTGTCAAACACTGAGATGGTCACAGTTTCCTCTGAAGCCACCTCGTATGAAATCAATGTATTGTTTCTAAAGGGGTTTGGCTCATTTTGGTTCAATTTAGAACTTTTTTGACCGGATAACGGTTTAATGTTATAAATCGTGGCTGCCTGCTTTAAGAGGATGTTTCGGAAAGGGTCAAATACCAGATTTACAGGTTTTTTTGAGCATGTAAATGCAAATTCCTGATGATTTACGTCATTCATCACCTGAATAGTTGTATCAGTTCCATCCATGAAATTGATCCTGACCTGAACAGGCATTTTGAAAAATTCCGGGTTCACCTGTGTTTGATTCAGCGTAAAAGGAACCCTCCACGATGTTACCGACAAACTGTCAATTTGAAATGTGTTCTGATATACCGGGTGGTTAGGACTGTAAACCCATTCATCAAAAAACCAATTCAGGTTTTCTCCGGAAGCCTGGTTTACCTTTTCAACAAAGTCATGTGTAAAAGTATTTTTATACATTAGGTTGGTGTCGGTCGCATAATCGTACATCACCCTGAAAAAACTGTCATCGCCTAAAACATATCTCAATTGAAAAAGCACGCAAGCGCCTTTGTTATAGGTAATTGCCTGGTTATATAAAGTATTGCCGTTAGGGGTATTAAGAGCCCATTCGGGATGATACAATGGCCAACCGGGATTATGTGCAAGATAATAGTTGGCCACAGCATTCATGCTGTTCTTGTACGCATCGTATCCGGCTGAATGTTCAACCCAAAGATTCTGGCAATAGGTTCCAAAACCCTCATTTAACCAGATATCCGCCCAGGTACCGCACGTTATTAAATCTCCAAACCACTGATGCGAATGTTCATGGGCAATCAGATTGGCATCGCTATAGCCTCCGGGCGCCAGGTTGACCATGCTTTGATTTTCCATGCCACCCCATGGAAATGACCCGTTCAGTGTGGCAAAACCAATTTTCTCGAAAGGATAATCTCCAAATTTTTCAGAAAAGAAATTTGTCAGTGGAATGATGGTGCTATCAATAATTGCAAGGTTTTCACCTGTTTTATAATAAATCCTGACGGGAATACTGTCATTTGGTTTGGAGAGTTTATGCCAGTACTTTGTATGCACCTGGAAATTAATACTTGATGTAAAAGTAATCAGATAGGTCGAAACCGGTATATTGCTGATCCAATGATAACTGAGTGTGTCTGCAGAAATGGTTGAATCGGCAAGCATTCCTGTTGAACCAAGTCTCACGGAAAGTGGAACCCGGGCGATCAACTCCCATGTTGCCTTGTCTGACGGGCGATCCCAGCAAGGCATCCATTTCCTTGCACCTTCAGGTGGTGAATCTGTAAAAACAAAGCCGGAGGAAACAAAAAAACCATTGTCATTGGTGTTTTTATGACGGTAACAGACCAAAATGGTTACAACCTCGCCGGGCTGATAGGTTCTGTCGAGCTGAATATTCAGCATGTTCGCCAGGTGGGTAAAGGATACGGCTGCCATACTGACAGAGTCAATTGTCAGGGAGACTGTATTTGCATTCAACTTTATTGAATTCAAGGATGAATCAACCTTAAATGTTATGACCTCCCTGGCATTGAATGTCCTTGGATAGGGAGTTTGAAAACACTGATATAAATTCACATCCAGTTTGTATTTCAAAACATCGAAACTGTGTTTTGTATAGAAGTGGGCAGTATCCGCAGGTTTCATAATTAAAGGTGAGGCATTGCCCGTGAAAGCCGCTGAAAGAAATATGAATAAAACGAAAAGACGTGGAGTTCTCATGTATTTACCTGACGATGACCAGCTTTTTAACTTGTTGAGAATTCCCGGCTAAAAGTTTATACAAGTAATTTCCTGGTGCAAGTGAGGAGCAATCGAGGTTAATTTCATATTGGCCTGCTGCATGTGGCCCGTCAACCGGTCGCATCAGTACAACGCCCAGCATATCGGTAATTTCCAACCTGACATCCATGGGTTTTTCAATTTCATAGCCAATCCTTGTATGGTTCCCGGCCGGATTGGGAGCGTTTTGCCATAAGCTGGCATAGTTTCCTTTTGCAACGCCAGGTTCAAGCCCTACGATGGTACTTCCTTCTTTCAATACAATCTCTCTGTCAGGATCGAACTTGAAAACAAAGGGTTGTTTGCTGAAAGTCCAGGTAAAACCCTGGTTATTCGCATCGTTCATAATTCTGAAGGTGGTATCTGTTGCATCCGCAAACCGGATCAATACCTCAACCGGCATTTTGAAGAAAGGGGCATTGGTTTGAATTTGTTTTATGAAAAAATTAACCTGCCACTGACCACTGCCAAGGTCTTGAAAATTGTAGCTGTTCTGATATACGGGATGATTCGGCTGATAGATCCACTGATCGAAAAACCAGTTGTAATCTTGTCCGGAAACCTGGTTGACTTTGGCAATAAAATCGGGGATAGTGGCAGACTGAAATTTTAAATTTGTATCAGCGCAATAGACTTTCAGCGTTTGAAAAAACAATGAATCCCCGAGCACATAACGCAGTTGATGGAGCACGCAGGCACCTTTCGCGTAGGTAATGGCATAATTAAACAGGGTGTTGTTCGGTGGCGTTGTCACTGCCCATTCAGGATTCGAGATTGCCCATCCGGGGTTGCTTCCAAGGTAGTTGCTTGCATCATTGTTGATAGTGTTTTTATAAGCGAGATAACCGCCATTTCTTTCATACCAGAAGGCTTCCGTCCAGGTTGCAAACCCCTCATTAAGCCACAGATCCGCCCAGGTGCTGCAAGTGATCATGTCGCCAAACCACTGGTGTGCGAATTCATGTGCTGCCAGACTTTCACCCCAGCATCCGGGACAAAGACTGGTAAGCGTTTGGTTTTCCATGCCGCCCCATGCAAAGTCGGAATTAAGTGTTGCAAATCCGTTTTTATCAAAAGGATGTTCAATGAAGTTTTGTGAAAACCATGTTGTCATATCTGGCATGATCGCCATGACTCCCGCAGGGTTTTCGCCCTGATTAAAGTAATATCTCAGGGGTATGCTGTCGGCCGGGTTGCTTAATTTGTGCCAATAGTTGATATTCAGTTTATAATTGACTTTCGAGGTGATTACCATCAGGTATGTTGCAACATTCTGATCAGACACCCAGTGATAGGTCAGAAAATCACCAACAAGGGTTGAATCGGCCAAACGACCATTGGAGCCTAGTTTCACATTTGCTTTAACTTTGGCAGTAAGGTCGAACAGCGCTTTATCGGAGGGCTTGTCCCAGCAAGGGAACCATCGCCTGGCCCCTTCAGGTTCACAATCAGTAAAAACTGTACCGGAATTTGAATAAAATGCGTTGTCCTGAACATCCTTATGCCTGTAAAATATTTTAATATCAGCCGATTCCCCGACATTATATGTTCTGTTCATTTGGATGGTCAGTATATTATTGGCATGGACGAACGAAATACCGGCAAGCCGCACAGAATCAATGATAAGTGAAAAATTCTCCGCATTCAGTTTAATGGAATTCAGTGAGGAGTCAACTTTAATGCTGAGAATCACCGAGCCTGAAAAACTTCGGGGATAAGGTGATGAATAACAGTTGTAAAGGTCGATATTCATCGTATATTTGATCACGTCAAATGAGTGCTTTGGACCTGAATTAGCATTCAAAGGCTGAGTCATTACCTTTTTCGACGCTGATTTTTTCATGGAACAATAGGCAGAACCTTCCATGGTTGAAAAGTTCTGGGCGTTCGACATGAGACACAATGAGATAAACAATGTAAGGAGTGATGAGCGAAGTTTCATTGGATTTAAGTTTAGGGTGTTGAAAGAATTACCAAAATTACTTGTTTTTTTCTGATATTTTTGCGCAGGTTTATGAATTATAAATTCCTCTGTTTTTTAGTCCTGGTTTTGCTGATTTGTTCCTGCTCCAATTTTGTCGAGGAACGAGGGAAGACTGTGTTTCGTTACAATGAAGCGGCCAATATTTCAACACTGGATCCTGCATTTGCCCGCGATCAGGCAATTACCTGGGCAGCAAATCAGTTATACAACGGGCTGATCCAGTTGAACGACCGAATGGAAATCCTTCCATGCATTGCCAAATCATGGAGCATCTCATCGTCGGGATTAAATTACGTTTTCCATCTTCGCAGTGATATTTTTTTTCATAACAATCAAGCTTTTACGGGCGGCAGGGGCCGCCGCGTGGTTGCAGGTGATTTTGTCTATTCTTTTCAGCGGATCATCAATCCCGGCGTGGCCTCTCCCGGGGCATGGCTGTTCAACAATATTCATCAATCATCAGATAGTACGGCCTTCGAGGCTCCTGATGATTCCACCTTCATAATTCACCTGGCGAAACCTTTCCCACCATTTCTCAGGTTGCTCAGTATGCATTATTGTTCAGTGGTACCCCATGAAGCTGTTGATCTTTATGGAAAAGAATTCCGGCGAAACCCGGTTGGAACAGGACCATTCATGTTCAAAATGTGGCAGGAGGGTGTAAAACTGGTCTTTCTGAAGAATCCTGGATATTTTGAAATCGAAGATGGCCGGCGCTTACCTTTTCTTGATGCTGTGTCTATAACGTTTGTTCCTGACAAGCAATCGGCATTTCTGGAGTTTATCAAAGGGAACCTCGATCTGATGTCTGGAATTGACCCGACGTACAAAGATGAGTTGCTTACAAAGGAAGGCCGATTGCAGCCTAAGTATTTGTCAAAGATTAACTTGATTTCCCAACCATATCTGAATACAGAGTATTTAGGGTTTATGGTTGACAGGACAAAGCCCGATATGCAAGGAGGGATTCCCTCGAAAGAGATCAGGAAGGCGATCAGCTATGCATTCGACAGAAAAAAAATGATCAGGTATTTGCGTAACAACATTGGAATTCCTGGTTTTCAAGGCATCACCCCTAAAGGTTTGCCCTCCTTTGATTCCTCCAAAGTTTATTACGACTATAATCCTGAAAAAGCACGTAGATTGCTTGTTGATGCGGGTTATCCGGAAGGGGCGGGGCTGCCGGCCATCACACTTACTTCTACCGCCGACTATCTGGATATCTGCAAGTACATCCAATATCAGGTTTCGTCAATAGGTATTGACCTTAAAATTGAAGTAAGTCCTCCGGCCGCAGTGAAAGAGATGAAATCTGAGGCAAAATTGACATTTTTCCGGGCATCATGGATTGCAGATTATCCTGATGCCGAAAATTACCTTTCAATGTTTTATTCAAAGAATTTTTGTCCCAAAGGTCCTAATTACACACATTTTTCCAATCCTGAATTTGATCGGGTTTATGAAAAATCGATGTCAACTGTCAATGATTCAATAAGGTTCAGCTATTACCGGCAGATGGAGAACATCATCATGGAGGAGGCACCCGTGGTGATTCTGTACTATGATCAGGTGTTGCGGTTTATCCAAAAAAACATTGATGGGTTAGGGAGCAACCCAATGAACCTTTTAACACTCAAACATGTTAAAAAGTCAATGTAAGTCCATCGTAAGCTAATTTGACAAAACCTGGCAATTCGGCGCTGACCTTTTCAAACATACCCATCTGATGGCTGATATGGGTGAGGTAGCCTTGTTCAGGTTTTAATTCTTCCATCAGGACAAGCGCCTCACCGAGGTTAAAATGAGAGTAATGCTTTTGTTTTCGCAGGGCATTCAGAACGATGATTTTTGATCCCCTGATCTTGGCTTTTTCCCGCTCTGAAATGCTACTGGCATCGGTAATATATGTGAAATCATCGATGCGAAAACCGAAAACATAGTGGTCGTTGCCATAGTGAAGTGCCTTTACCGGAATAATTTTCTGATCGTGTAAGGTAAATGGCTTATTGGTCAGCGTATGCAGAACTATTTCAGGGACCCCCGGATAGGGATTTTTCTTGAAGGCATAGGAAAATTCACGTTTTATGATTCTCTGTACATCTGGCGCAGCATAAACATTTGCAGGACTGCGATTTACGTAATTAAATGCACGTACATCGTCTAATCCTCCCAGGTGATCCTTGTGTCCGTGAGTTACCAGGATGGCATCAATGGAAGGAATGCTTTCGCGCAGCATCTGCTGCCTGAAATCCGGCCCGCAATCGATGATGATCCTCCTGTTGTTTTTTTCGATGGCAATGGATGACCGTAGCCGTTTGTCGCGCAGATCCGTAGATTTGCATACGTCACAATTACATGCAATTACCGGGACACCCTGGGAAGTTCCGGTGCCAAGAAATGTTATCTTCATTTTTCAACCTTACACCACAAAATTATGTTTTATTAACACAGCATTCGATACTTTGTTTTGCTGGCCTGCGTTTATTACAAATGAAATTGCATTTTGGATGGTTCAAATGGAATCATTAACTTTGCAATTCAGTCTAAATGAATAATTAACTGAAAAATATGTTTGCTAATCTTAGACTTAAAATTGGTCAATACTATTTCAAACAGGATCATTCCCGTTCTGACAGACAATGTCAGATGGTAAATCTGAAGGATGCAAAACGCATTGGTATCCTTTATACCCTTGATGATGTACCTGATTATGAACGGGTATCCGAATTTGTGTCTCAATTACAAGGCGACCACAAAGAGGTGAAGGCATTGGGATTTGTTAAAAACAAGAACCTGGTTCAGCGGTTTTTACCAAAATTATCGTACGATTTCTTTTCAAAAAGGGACCTTACATGGTTTTATAAACCAATCCATTCTCAAGTTAAAGACTTTATAGAGAAGGAGTTTGATCTCCTGATTGATCTTAGTTTGCAGGATAATTTTCCTTTGAAATATATTTCGGGTCTTTCGAATGCCTTGTTTCGCGTTGGAAAATTTTCAGAAAAAAACACCGAATATTATGATCTGATGATCGACCTGAAACCTACCATGACTTCAGAAGAATATCTCGGACAGGTTCAACATTATCTTACAGTGATCAAACCACATGCGCAAAGAATCCCCTAAATTCAAAGGAACGGGTGTAGCCATCGTCACCCCTTTTAAAAGATCAGGAGCTATTGATTTCGAAGCTTTTGAAAACATTATTAACCACATTATCGCCGGAGGTGTTGACTTTATTGTTGTTCTTGGAACAACAGGTGAATCATCCACCATTTCAAAACCTGAGAAAAAAGCGCTTATTGAATTTTCTGTAAAGATAATAGCTAAACGTGTTCCTTTGGTGGTCGGGATTGGCGGAAACTGCACCTCCGAGGTTGTGATGGCCATCCATGGAACCCCGTTGAAAGGGGTTGATGCCATTTTGTCTGTTTGTCCATATTATTCAAAACCACAGCAGGAAGGCATCTATCAGCATTTTAAAACCATAGCGGAATCATGTCCGGTACCCGTGATTCTTTATACGGTGCCAGGCCGCACCAGCAGCAATATTGCAGCTTCAACCACTTTAAGACTTGCAAAAGATTGTTCCAATATCATTGGAATCAAAGAAGCATCAGGTAATTTTGATCAGATTTTCCAGGTCATAAAAAACAGGCCGGATAATTTCCTTGTACTCTCCGGAGATGATGGATTAACCCTTCCCTTAATTGCTGCCGGAGCTGACGGTGTCATCTCAGTTACGGCAAACTCCTTTCCCAAAGAGTTTTCAGATATGGTTAGGTATGCCCTCGAAGGCAATTTTGAACAGGCCAGGATTTTACATTATAAACTAATTGATTTTACCAATGCGTTATTCTGTGATGGCAGTCCGTCAGGTATCAAAGCAGCCTTGGAAATTAAAAATCTTTGTGTTAATTTTGTAAGACTGCCACTGGTCACAGTTAACCCGGAAGCATATAAATTAATTCAACATTGTATAGATCAATTCGATAAATAATATGAAAAACCTCTACATTGGAATACTGGCATTTTTAATGATTGGTTTGTCCCAACCTGTTCTTTCCCAAAATCATCTGGAACAACTATCCGATAACATTTTTAAAGACAGGGGAGAGGTCTATTTTACCTTCAAAATTGCGGATAAGGATGAAATTTATATGCTTACCCGGATGATATCCATAGATAACGTTGTGGGACATACCGTTTATGCGTATGCAAGTAAAAAGGAGTTTGCCGACTTTCTTGGGTACAATATTCCGTACCAGATCCTGCCACATCCGGGAACGATATTAAGTGAACTTGAAGTCAATCAGAATCAAAAGCCTTTCAGGCCTGGTGACCGAACTATATGGAATTTCTATCCAACTTATCAGCAATACATTGATTACATGGTTGGTTTTGCTACATCATACCCAGGTATCTGTAAACTGGATACTGTAGGTTTTAGCATTGACAACAGGTTGATTTTAGCTGTGAAAATCAGTAAAAATATCAACCAGGAGGAAGCAGAACCCCAGTTTCTTTTCACCTCCAGCATCCATGGCGATGAAACAACCGGATATATTTTGATGATGCATTTAATCGATTATCTGTTGTCAAATTATGGTATCGATCCAACCATTACTGAGATGGTCAACACCACGGAAATTTGTATCAATCCACTGGCAAATCCCGACGGCACATATCATGGTGGCAACAATTCAGTATATGGTGCAGTACGATATAATGCCAACAATATTGATATAAACCGCAATTTCCCGGATCCTAAGGTAGGGCAGCACCCTGATGGGAATGCCTGGCAAAAGGAAACCGAAGCCTGGATGGCTTACGCAGAAAACAATCATTTTTCAATGGCTGTCAATTTTCATGGTGGTGCTGAAGTATTCAACTATCCCTGGGATACCTGGGTTAAGCTGGCGGCGGATGATGAGTGGTGGCAATTTGTAGGGCGCGAGTGGGCAGACACTGTACATCAAAATGGCCCGGCAGGTTATTTTACCTTCCTTAATAATGGAATTACAAACGGAAATGCATGGTACGAAGTCAACGGTGGCCGTCAGGATTATATGAATTATTGGCATAATTGCCGTGAAGTAACACTAGAAATATCAGACACCAAGTTGCTTCCTGTCAATCAGTTGCTGTCATTTTGGAATTATAATTACCGATCTTTTCTGAATTTTATCAGGCAGTCGCATTATGGCTTTAACGGAACTGTTACCGATACGGTTACCGACCAGCCGATTGCTGCCAAGGTTTTCATTAACGGTCATGATAAAGATCTTTCTGAAGTCTATTCACGTGCTTCCACTGGATTTTATGCCCGGCCCATTTATGAAGGGAGTTACAATGTTACATTTTCATCGCCCGGATATTTTACAAAAACCATTAAAGATGTGAATGTATCGAAATGGACTACGACCAGCCTGGATGTGCAGCTTCGCCCGCTTACATACGATGCCCAGGATAAAAGTGTTGTTTCAGTGCTTGTTTACCCAAATCCATCCGATGGCCACTTCAGGTTGATTTTGCCTGAAAATCCTATCAACCCATCATGCTCCATTCAAATAATCAATACCATGGGGTCTGTTGTATATTCTTCAGAAGTTACACGGTTTTCTGGAAATTCAACAGTAGAGATTGAAATACCAAGCCTTTCAAACGGACTCTATTATCTAAAGTTTAATTCCGGTTACAGGATTTATCTGGACAAGCTGATCATTAAAAAGTAGTGTTTCCTGTTACAATCGTAGTCCAAATCCCAGAACAAGCCTAAAGACAAAAAACAACAGGAAAGCTGTAATCAGGATAATCCATTTTACTTTAATTTCCTTGGGAAAATCGTCAAAATAAAAGTCCTCAATATTTATACTCCTTACCAAAACAGGGATAAGCATCAGAATCATCGAAGCATTCATGGCAACGTCAAAGAGACTGAATTCTGGTATTTTAATGATAAAAATCAGAATGTTGCCAATGAAAAAAGGCAAAAAAAACTGACTATTGATGAATTTAAACAGGTAACTCCTGAGCAAATCGTTAAAGTATATATTGGCAGAATAGAGCGCCATCCGTGTCATATATAGTCCCATGGTAAACATGGCCACAAAACCAATAATGGTCATTATAACTTTACCTGTATCCATCACAAACATATACAGAATTACAAATCCAAATCCTTTATTCAGGATGGTTCCTACCAGAACTTCACCAAAAAAACGGGTAAGTGAATGAAAAATCATCCAGAGAAGCAGAAGTCTTAACATGCCTGTTTCGGTTTCAACTGCCTTGTAAAGTATCAACAAAAATATTGATAGCACGAACATGGCAATCGGGCCACTGCTGAAAACACCTGATACTGAATCCGGTGTCCAGTCGATTCCCCTGATCAGGTAATCAACATCATAGAAGTAAACAATAACAGGGATATTAAAAATAATGGCAGTGTAACCTGTGATAAACAGGTTTAGCAGATAAATGATCAGGTAAGCGATTAAAAAGAGAAAACAGGAATTGATAGTGATTATATGAAATGTTCTTTTTGATATTTCAATTTTTCCTGCTTTGGCAGGTTTTGAAAGTGAGAACAGTGATCCTTTTTTCGCAAGAAAGCGGATTTTCCGGTAGGCTGTATATAACCTGTTTCCTGAGAAATGACGTTGCTTCTGCATTCTTAAAATTTATCAGCATAAGCTGGAATTCCACCTGAGGTGTACTTCCCTGAATCCAGATTTTTTCTGATTTCGGCAAAGGCTTCGATTGTAATACGAACATCCTCAAGAGTGTGGGCCGCTGTCGGAATTAGTCTGAGCATGATGACTCCTTTCGGGACAACAGGGTAGATGACTACCGAGCAGAAAATACCGTAATTTTCGCGCAGGTCAACAATCACCTGTGCTGCTTCACCCGGGCCGCCTTTAAAAAATACAGGGGTAACGGGAGATTGTGTTTTCCCGATATCAAAACCGTTTTCACGTAATCCCAATTGCAAAGCTCTTACAATGGTCCAAAGGTTTTCGCGCAATTCAGGATGGGTACGGATCATATCAAGACGTTTCAATGAACCGACAACCATTGGTAAGGGAAGCGATTTGGCATAGATTTGCGACCTCATTTTGAAGGAAAGTGCTTTGATAATTCGTTTTTCACAAGCCACAAATGCACCAATGCCGGCCATTGCCTTGGCAAATGTGCCAAAATACACATCAACGGCATCCATCACATTCTGTTCCTGACTGGTACCCGCCCCGGTGCTTCCCATAGTGCCAAAGCCATGTGCATCATCAACCAAAAGTCTGAATCCGTATTTTTCCTTGAATTGAAGGATTCCCTTCAGATTTCCCAGGTCTCCTGGCATTCCGAAAACACCTTCCGTAATAACAAGAATTCCGCCTCCTGTAGCATCTGCGACTTTTCTTGCATGTTTGATCTGGCTTTCGAATTTCTCGAGGTCATTATGTGGAAACACAAATCGCTTTCCGATATGTAAACGCAGGCCATCAAGGATACATGCATGTGATTCGGAGTCGTAAACAACAGCATCATGGCGGTCGAGCAAAGAGTCAATAATAGACACCATGCCCATATATCCGTAATTCAGAAGGTATGAGGATTCTTTATTTTCAAAAGCAGCCAATTCCTGCTCCAGTTGTTGGTGATAGCTTGTCTGGCCAGACATCATCCGCGCTCCCATAGGTGCAGCCAGTCCAAATTGCTCGGATGCTTCCGCATCGGCTTTTCTGATTTCAGGATGATTGGCCAAACCAAGATAATTGTTCAGGCTCCATACCAAAACCGGTTTACCTCTGAAGTACATACGATTAGAAATCGCCCCTTCCAGTTTAGGAAAAGAGAAATAACCAAAACCCTGATCGGCATACTGGCCAAGGGGACCCATGTTGTTGGCAACTTTATCGAAAATATCCACGATTTTAATGAATTAGGATTAATAAATACGAATTGATTTCTCTGGCTGCAAAAGTACCAAAAAACAAATACTTTTTCAACGGGTCAACCGTTAGTAACTCTTTATATTATGATTTTTCGACATAAAGTTGTAATTTTGCACCATGAAATACAATGCCATTTTTTTTATCGCTTTCGGCCTGTTACTCACCCTTTCTGCATGTAAATTTCAAAGACTTGTTAAAAGTGGTTCTGTTGATGAGAAATATGAGGAAGCGGTTAAATTATATTCACATAAAGATTATTCAAGAGCACTGCAGCTTTTTGATCAGTTGACCGGGGCCATGCGCGCCACCGACAAATCTCAAAAAATCGCTTACTATTACTCTTATTGCTATTTTAATCAAAAGGATTATACACTTGCATCCTATTATTTTAAAAGGTACACAACCAATTATCCAAACACACCGGAAGCTGAAGAGTGTATGTTTATGAGCGCATATTGCAATTTTCTAAGTTCCCCTGAGTATAGTCTCGACCAAACGGTTACCTACGACGCACTGAAAGATTTGCAACTGTTTACCAATACATATCCGACAAGCAAAAGGGTGTCGGAGTGCAACGATTTAATTGATAAACTCAGGCTGAAACTTGAATTGAAGGATTATAAAATCGCGAAATTGTTTTACAGGATGGATGATTATGCTGCAGCGATCCAGATGCTGAACAACATCCTGAAAGATTTTCCCGACACACCCCACAAGGAGGAGGTGCTTTTTCTTGTCGTTAAAGCTTATCACAAATTTGCTCAGGAGAGCATTTTTGAAAAACAAAAAGATCGTCATACCAAATCGATTGCCGCCTACAATGAGTTTGTTGCGCAGTATCCCGAAAGCAAATTTATGGCAGAAGCGGCTGATTTAAAAGAACGATCAAGAAAAGAACTGGAATCAATCTATAATAAAGATCAACTAAAAATAAATCAGGAAAATTCCAGGATTCAATCATCTAAACCAACAAAATGACCATGGATTATAAAAAGGTAAAAACGGATGTTCACGCGGTAACACGCAACATTGAGGACTTTACAGCCGGTACCAACAATATGTATGAGACTGTTGCTGTCATATCCAAGCGTGCAAATCAAATTGGTCTTGAAATAAAAGAAGAACTTAACCAAAAGTTATCGGAGTTTGCCACAACAACCGACAACCTCGAAGAGGTTTTTGAAAACCGTGAGCAGATTGAGATCGCAAAATACTACGAACAACTTCCTAAACCCACTTTGATTGCCATTCATGAATATTTGAACAATGAGGTTTATTTCCGCAATCCTCATAAAGAACGGCCAGAGGATTTTTAATACTAACTTTTTGTGTCATGTTGAAAGGGAAAAAAGTTGTTGTCGGAATTACCGGCAGCATCGCTGCCTATAAAGTCCCGTTCCTTGTCCGGCTTCTTGTTAAAGAAGGTGTTGAGGTACGAGTCATCATGACACCGGTGGCAAAGGATTTTGTTACACCCCTGACTCTTGCGACACTTTCGCAACATGCTGTGATCGTTGACCCATTCAAAGCTGATAACGGTGAATGGAACAATCATGTTGAACTCGGGCAATGGGCTGATGCCATGATCTTTGCCCCGGTAACTGCGAATACCCTGGGTAAAATGGCCCATGGCATTGCAGATAATTTTGTTGTTACGGCGTATCTGTCTGCAAAATGCCCTGTGTTTATTACACCTGCCATGGATCTCGACATGTATGCCCATCCTTCCACCCAAAACAACATGGCCATTCTCAGGAGTTTCGGGAATATCATTATTGAACCGCAGATTGGAGAACTTGCCAGTGGATTGACTGGTCCGGGACGGATGGAGGAACCCGAATCCATTGTTCAGATACTGAAAGATCATTTTACCAGGCAGCATGACCTGGATAAAAAAAAAATCCTGATCACAGCAGGTCCGACACATGAAAAAATTGACCCTGTGAGGTTTATTGGTAACTATTCAACCGGTAAAATGGGGTTTTCTCTAGCCCATGAAGCAGCACAACGCGGGGCTCATGTCACCCTGGTTGCCGGCCCAACAAATCTGACATCTGAACATCCCAATATTCATCGGATTGATATCGAATCAGCTGAAGAGATGTACCAAATTTGCATGCAGGAAGCGCCTCTGGCAGATATGGTGATCATGGCTGCCGCAGTCGCTGATTATACATACAGCCGTCAATCTCCCATTAAACTAAAAAAAGGTTCGGCTCCTTTACTGCTGGAACTTTCTCCAACACGGGATATTCTTAAAACGATCGGAGCCAATAAGAAGAATGACCAGATAATTGTCGGTTTTGCCCTTGAAACAGATCATGAATCGGAGAATGCAAAACGAAAATTGATCTCGAAAAATCTCGATTTTATAGTACTCAATTCATTGAACGAAACAGGGGCGGGCTTCGGACTTGAAACCAACAAAATCAGTATCATTGATCGTTCCGGCACAGTTTATCAGGGCAAATTGGGCACCAAACCTGCTGTTGCTGCGGAAATCTTAGATTTCATTGTTAAAAACAGAACCATTCAACCATGACAAGAGTTAAAGTTTTACTGGTAACCCTGCTGTATGTCTTTTCTTCAGCCGGATTACATTCACAGGAACTAAATTGCATGATCAACATCAACACCCAGAAACTGGATGGGTCGGATAAGAAAATATTTGAGACTTTACAAAATGCTGTTTTTGAATTTGTAAATAATCGCAAATGGTCAAGTTTTAATTTTAAACAGGAAGAGCGGATAGAATGTACCATGATGATAACCATTAACGACCGGCTCGGTGCTGATGAGTTTCGTGGGACGATGAATGTAGTCATTCGCAGGCCGGTTTTGAATTCATCGTATAATTCGGTCCTTTTGAATACAGTTGATAAAAATATTCAATTCAAATATGTTGAATTTCAGCCTCTTGATTATTCTGATGGTACATTTACTTCAAATCTCACCTCTATTCTTGCATTTTACTCCTACACAATTCTGGGCTATTATTTTGATTCTTTTTCACCCAGTGGGGGGAATCCTTTTTTTGAAAAAGCCCAGGAGGTGGTGAATGCTGCACAAAATTCCTCAGACCCGGGATGGAAAGCTTTTGAAAGTGAGAAGAACCGCTATTGGATTGTAAACAACTACTTAAATTCTGCCAATGCAGGGTTGCGTGATTTTGCATACCGCTATCACCGGCTTGGCCTCGATCAGATGTATGAGAAGGTTGACCAGGGAAGAAATGTTACAACTGAAGGATTGGAGATGTTACAAAAAATATACAATGCCAAACCCAATTTGTATGCTTTACAATTGGTTTTTGATGCAAAACGCGATGAATTTGTCAATATTTATTCAGATCAGCGGGTTCCTCCAATGGAAAAAACAAATGTTACAAATCTTTTAAAGGAAATAGATCCGGCCAATGGTTCGAAATACACAACGATTCTTGAGGCGAAATAGGCCTGTTCCATCTGGCAAGGATTATTAAAAGAGTCACAGATGCTTTTAAAATTATCCATAAAAAACTACATTTTAATTCATGACCTAGAGATTGATTTTTCTGAAGGGTTCACTGTCATCACAGGTGAAACCGGAGCAGGAAAGTCAATACTTCTGGGAGCATTGTCGCTGATCCTGGGACAGAGGGCCGATTCTGACATTCTTCTGGATAAATCAAAAAAGTGCATCATTGAAGGCTATTTTAAAATAAGTGGGTATCATCTTGAAGATTTCTTTTGTGGCCAGGAACTTGATTATGAAGATCATATAATTCTTCGTCGTGAAATTAATCAGAATGGAAAATCAAGGGCTTTCCTGAACGACACACCAGTAAATCTAAGTTTGTTCAAGGATTTGGGTGACAGGCTGGTGAATGTCCATTCTCAAAATTCCATCATAACCCTGAATGACTCCAATTTTCAGCTGGCTGTCATTGATAATTATGCTGGTATTCAGGCAGAAGTTGCCGACTTCAGAACAGGGTACGCCAAATTTCTCGAAATTAAAAGGCAACTTGTTACACTTGAAGAGCAAGAAGCCAAAGCTGCAGGGGAGAAGGATTATTTCAGGTTTTTACTGGATGAATTAGATCTTGCCAGGCTTGCATCCGGCGAATTGCAGGAGATTGAAGCACAACTTGAGGTACTCACCCACGCAGAGGAGATAAAACACGGCCTTTACCGCGCAAATTTTATGATATCAGGTGCTGATGAGAATATTCTTGCTCAATTGTCAGAAATTGGACATTTGCTCAATGGTGTGGCAAAATTCAAACCCGAACTGAAAAACCTTGCAGAAAGGATAAATGTAAATTATATTGATGTCAAAGATTTATCGAACGAATTACAAACGATTGAGGAGCAGGTTTTTGTTGATCCACAGCGGGTAGAATCCCTGACTCAGCGTGTTGACCACTTGTATCGTCTGATGAAGAAACATCATGTGACATCAGTTGAACAGTTGATTTTCTTGAAGCTTGACATAGAAAAAAAGGTAACTGATGAGGTGGGGTTAGAGGAACAGGTTCTTTTTCTTCGTAAGGAAATACGAAACCTTGAAAGTAATCTTGCAGAAAAAGCCGGGACACTTTCGTTAAGTAGGAAAAAAGTTGTTTCGGAATTTGAAACAGAGGTGATTGGCATTCTTTCCAAACTTGGGATTCCAAAAGCACGGTTTACCATCGATTTTTTCAGGTCGGATTCGTTGAATAAAGATGGAGTTGACAAAGTGAAGTTTTTATTTAGTGCGAACAAGGGCATCGAATTAAGAGATTTATCAAATAGTGCATCAGGTGGTGAATTATCCCGGATCATGTTGGCTATCAAATCAATGATCAGTCAGAAAAACCTTCTGCCAACCATCATTTTTGATGAAATTGACAATGGTGTTTCCGGTGAAGTGGCGGCAAGGGTTGGGGGTATCCTGAAACGTATGGGCAGTTATATGCAGGTGATCGCGATTACCCACCTGCCTCAGATTGCCGCAAAAGGTGACCGTCACTATTGGGTATTTAAATCCGAAAATGATCAGAAAACCACAACCTATATTAAACAATTATCTTCCAGAGAGCGGGTTGAAGAAATTGCCAAAATGCTGAGCAGTGAAACCGTTACAGATTCTGCCATTCAGGCGGCAAATGATTTGCTGGAACAATAGAATGCCTTCCAGTTCGAGCTATCCGGGAAGTTTAAATGCCAGGAATTGTTCCTTTCCTGAGTCAACATTATTTGATATAACCATGGTCTTTAAGCCAGGTTAATAAATCCCTTATTGTTTCAGTAAACTGGCGGGGAGCGAAATTCAATTCATTCTTTGCCTTGGCATTGCTGATCATGCGGTTTCCCTCCGAAATAATGGTAAGCGACTCACTGGTATACAATGGTTTTGTTCCCGAAATTGAGCTGTACAGTGAAATGAAAGGCAACCCAACTCTGGCGATCCACATTGGTAAAACAGTCTTCACTGTTTTTCTCCCGGAATGAAGTTGAATAAATGCAGAAAATTCCTGCAAACTATGCCAATGACCTGAAAGCAGGTATTTTTCACCAGTACGGCCTTTGTCAATGGCAGTAATGGCAGCAGACACAATGTCCCTTACATCGACCCAGTCATAACCTCCGGGTACAAGGGAGGGGATTTTATGATTGTAAATGTCGATTACAGCATTCCCAATGAGTGAAGGCTCAGGATCGGCCGGACCAATGATTGCCGTTGGGGAAAGGACCAGGGCATCAAGACCGTTTTTTACAGCTTCCATGACAGCCCGTTCCCCGGCAGCTTTTGACCGGTCATAAGCAAACCCTTCATTAAAAACAATCGGTCTGGTTTCATCCAGCGGTTCATTTTGTGGCTGTTGCTGAAAGGCATGGATAGAGCTGAAATGAATGAACCGCTTAACCTTGCAGTCAATGGCAGCTGCCAGCATATTTCTGGTTCCTTCGGTATTAATCCTCGAAACCATGCCATCAGGGTCACCGGTGATGGATATTTTAGCTGCAAGATGAAAAACAACATCTACCTCGGAAAGCAATGGAATTAATGACTTTTTATCAAGAAGATCACCTTTTATAATGGTTACAGGGATGAACTTAAGCCCCTGATTATGATTATGTGTAAGTGCTTTTACCTGATGTCCCTGTTCAAGCAGGGCATCACAAAGATTTACGCCAACGTGTCCGTTGGCACCAGTGACAGCGATTTTCATTTTGAGTGAAATTATGTGTAAAAGTACATTTTTTTTACTGACATTGAAGCCCGACGGGCTATTGGATGAGGAGATATCTTTTTTTATTGATATGGAAGCCCTACGGGCTAAGAGTAGATCGGACCTGCCTTTATATTGTCTTAGAAGCCCTACGGGCTATTGGATGAAGGGTTATACCTTTTTGTTATTGATATAGAAGCCCTACGGGCTATTGGAGGGAAGATTTAATTCTCCGTAGGGGATTATGCCAATCGCTTTTCAAAGAGATCATCCGCATTATTCTCCGTAGGAGATTAATGCCAATAGCATTCCCATATAATCATCCGCATTATTCTCCGTAGGAGATTAATGCCAATAGCATTTGAATTATTCGATTGGTTTAAAAACATACCGTTCATCGTAGTCAATATCAAACAATTTTAAAAAAGCAAGATATTCCACATAAAATGTTTTTTTTGTGTGATGTTTCTGCTGGTTCTCAATGTATTGACAAATTTTAGCAATTTGTGATTTCCCGTAAGAGAAGGCTCCAAATCCTTCCTGCCATGAAAATTTTCCAGCCACATATTTATTTTCGTTTATCCACAATGACGAGCTTCGTTTAACATGATACATCAAGTCAGAAGGAGCTTGAGTTGGATTCATGCTCACAAGTACATGAACATGATCCGGCATTCCGTTAATCGCAAAGGGTTTGTGGCCTTGCTGTTCAATAATTCCATTCATGTATTTATAAAGATCGGTTTGCCAGTTTTCCCGAATTAATGTTTGCCGGTTTTGCACGGCAAATACATAGTGTACGTACAATTGAGTATAAGTGTTTGCCATGGTGATGATTTTTGTAAAATAATACTATATATGAGCGCCGAAGGATGAAATTACAGGTAAATTTAAAATCTTTTTAGCTATGTAAATGAATTGGATTGTGGCTTTTTCACAATGGTATTTGTTTTTTTTATGATAATGGATTGCCGGTGTAATTGTCATGGAAGCCCTACGGGCTAAGAGTAGAAAGGATATGCCTTTTTATTGATATGGAAGCCCTAAGGGCTATTGGGGGGGAGGAGATTTAATTCTCCGTAGGAGATTAATGTCAATAGATTAATGTCAATAGATTAATGTCAATAGATTAATGTCAATAGATTAATACCAATAGATTCCGATTGCATTTTTCATTAAAGGATTTGTGCATTGCAGTAATTATAGATTAATTTTACGCAATAAATTTTATCTCATAATAAACAGATTGAACAAATAAAATTTTAACAGATATGAAAACAATTGTAAAAATTTTTTATTGGTTATTGGGCATCGTTGCCATATTAGTGATTGTTGCATTCCTCCTTCCGAAAACCTACAAGGTTGAAAGGACTATTTTGATAAAATCAAATCCTGATGTGATTTATGGCCTGACAAGCAATTTTCAGCAATGGCATCTTTGGGTAGCCTGGACAAAAGAGGTAGATTCAACCGCTGTTTTTGAAATGACCGGGGAGGCAGCCAAGGTTGGAACATCCTGGGCTTGGAACGGAAAAATTCTGGGCAACGGTGAAATGATCCTGACGGAACTTTTGCCAGGCCAGCTCATTGGATACGACCTGGCTTTTGATCATGGTAAATACCGGTCAAAAGGTAAAATTATCATTGAAAATCAAGGTGATTCCATAAAAGTTTCCTGGCTGGATGAAGGTGATCTGGGGTATAACCCAATCGATCGGTACTTCGGGTTATTCATGGATATGATGATGGGACCGGATTTTGAAAAAGGTCTGGCCAAACTAAAAAAGGTCGCGGAAGAGCGGAACAACTGGCCCATGATTGATGAAAATGTGATCCCTTCCCAAACAGTTATCATGGTGGTTGATTCTGCCGGTCCCAAAGAATATTCATCTGTCATGGGAAGAGCTTTCGGTGAGTTATATGGATTTCTTCAGGCTGGTAAACTTGTACAGGCAGGATCACCTTTTGCGACCTATATCAAATGGGACTCCGTGACCTTGTTTTCCGTTATGAAAATTTGCATTCCAGTAGAAAAAGCAGACAAAGGCAAAGGACGCATCCAGATTTCAACTCTTCCGGAGCAAAAGGTTGTCAGGGCTATTTATTTCGGCCCCTATAGCAAAATGGAACCGGCTTACCGGTCGCTGGGTCAGTATATCAAGGAAACAGGTAAAATTGAAACCGGAGGACCTTCTGAAATTTACATTACCAACCCGATGGTTGAAAAGGACACCATGAAATGGGAGACGCATATTGTATTTCCTGTGAAATAGGTTGAGTAGCCTATGATGTAAGCTACAAATTCATATCAGTTAATACAACCGCTACCTTCATTCAATAACCCCGGCCTCCTCTGTTTCGTTCGGATAACAGATTGCTCATATTTCCACTTTGCAATCTCCTTGTCATTTCCGGACAGAAGGATGTCGGGCACTTTCAATCCTCTGAAGTCATAAGGACGTGTATAAACCGGTGGAGAGAGCAGGTTGTCCTGAAACGAATCGGAGAGGGCTGACGTTTCATCATTAAGTACTCCCGGGATAATCCTTACAATGGCATCTGTAAGCACCATGGCAGCCAGTTCGCCGCCTGACAGCACATATTCGCCAATAGATATCTCACGCGTGATAAAATTTGTCCGAATGCGTTCATCGATACCTTTGTAATGGCCGCAAAGGATTAAGAGATTCCCGCAGGTAGAAAGGTGGTTGGCAACTTTTTGATTCAGCAGTTCCCCGTCGGGACTGAGATAGATAACCTCATCGTAAAGCGTTTTGGATTTTAATTCTTCAATACACTTCACAATGGGTTCAACCATCATCACCATACCGGCCCCGCCGCCGTAAGGATAATCATCAACGGTTTTATGCTTATTGACCGACCAATCGCGGATGTTGTGCAAGTGGATGACCACATGGCCTTTTTCCTGGGCACGTTTTATTATTGAATGGCTGAAGGGCCCGTCGAACATTTCCGGAAACAAGGTCAAAATATCAACAACCATGCGTAAATTATCAAGTTTTCTGCATTAAACCTCTAACTCCAGTCCGTCCCAGGCCAATTGAATAAAATCGGGCAATTTTTTGTTTACCTCCTCATGGAGTCCGACAAAATGGCTCAGATGTGTAAGAAATGCTTTTTCCGGTTGCAACTCCTTCAGGATTTCTACCGCTTCACCAACTGAAAAATGAGAAACATGTTTTGAATTGCGCAGGGCATTAAGTACAATTACCCTGGATCCTTTAATTTTCATCAATTCAGGACCGCTGATGTAACTTGCGTCAGTAATATAGGTAAAATCGCCAACCCTGAAACCGGTAACCGGGAGTTTTTCGTGCATTACCTGAATAGGAATAAATTCAATTCCCATGATGGTAAATGGTTGATCATCAATCGGGTGAATGGTAAGCTGGGGTGCGCCAAAATATCGTGATTCCGAGAAAATATAGGGAAATTCTATTCTGATGGCCTCCATCACGCGGGGGGTTCCATAAATATCAATCTTCTTGTTGAGAACGTAGTTGAAGGCCCTGACATCATCCAGCCCGGCAATATGATCACGATGTTCATGGGTGAAAATAACAGCATCCAGGTTCATTACATTTTTGCGCAGCATCTGATGGCGGAAATCGGGACCACAATCAATCACAAATGTTAATCCTTTGATTTCGAGCATTATTGAAGTCCGCATACGTTTATCCCGCTGATCAGCGGAGATGCATACAGGACAGTCGCAGGTGATTACCGGCACACCGATGGAGGTACCTGTTCCAAGGAAGGTGACTTTTAACCGGTCGCTGGGTTTGGTCGTCATCAGAAAATAAGTTCGTCGACCTGGTTACGGTCGATGGTAAGCTGCTTTTTTAAATCATCGGTGCTGGTAAGAACACGTTCTTCGCGAATCCGTTTGTGAAAGAGCAAGGTTCCCACCTGGCCTTCAATACTGCCATAATTCTCCAGAAGATGGACTTCCACAAGTGTATCTAGCGGAGAATCATCATTTTTTCTGATGAAGCACATTGCGCGCGAAAAAATGTCTTCCCCGGTTACGGTTACAGCATAAACACCATTGGGCGGCACCAGTTTTGATGCCTCCTCAATTTTCATGCTGTAGCAGGGAAATCCGATCTCTTCAAGGGTTTCACTACTATTGAACAACACACCCATCATGATGTATTGATGATCAAGATAAGCGTTCGCTTTCTGAATGCTGCCATTCTGAATAGCTTTCCTGATTTTTGTTGAACTAACAGACTCATTATGAATATCTTGTTCTGGTATTTCTTCCACCTCAAATCCATTGCTGCTGCCGAATTTGCGAAGCTCCCCATAATCACCTTCGCGGTTATGGCCAAAATGGTGGTTAAACCCGATAACGATCATCCGTGCATGCAATTTATTCAGCAGGATATTTTTCACAAAATCTATGGAGGTGATCTTCGAAAAAGCAAGTGTGAATTCTACAATAATCAGGTTGTCGAGCCCTGCTTTTTGCAGGAGGTTAATTTTTTCACGCTGTGAATTGATCAGAAAAAGTTCCTTACCTAAAGTGTCGGGGTACAGTACTTTACGCGGGTGTGGATGAAACGTGATCAGAACAGTTTCTCCACCAATTTCAGCAGCAAGTTTTTTAAGTCGCTGGAGAATTACCTTATGACCGATATGGACGCCATCAAAGGACCCTGTGGTGATAACCGCGTTGCGGATTTCACCAAGATGGTCGAAATCATAAAATATTTTCACTTAGTATTTTCTACTTAAAACGTTCATCATTTTTTTTCGCGAAGAATGCGACCTTTTCGAGCGAGGTGATCATATCATACTCTTCAAGATAGACAAAAGGAGGGACGTTTAATGGTTTGGGTGTGAAATTAAGGATTCCCTTTATTCCGGCAATCACCATTGTTTCAGCGATTTCTGGTGCCTGTTCAGAAGAAACAGCAATGATACCGATTGAAATGTTGTTCTGTTTAACGATATCTGCCATCTGGCTGATATGGTGGCAGGCAACGCCATCGTAAACCCGGTTGATCTTTTCCGGGTTAATATCAAAAGCGGCAATGATGGCAAGTTTTGACCGTTTTCCTTTAAAATAGCTTATGATTGCTTTCCCGAGATTGCCAAGGCCAACGACTGCTACCCGCTGTCCGCGGTCGGAATCGATGATTTTTCCGATCAATTCGATGAGCTCCTTGATGTCATAGCCTTTTCGCAGGTTTCCAGAATATCCGATCAGCATCAGGTCACGTCTTACCTGTACAGGTGTAATGTGAAGCATCTGTGCGATTTCATGAGAAAAAACATGTGTTTTTTCCTTTGACAGGATCATAAGCAATGCACGGCGGTATTGACTTAACCGCTCTACGGTTTTATGGGGTAAGTTTTTTATAAACATGGTTTGTCAATTGGAAGTCTAACATTAAATGTACTGCCCTGGTCCGGAACACTTTGTACTTCGATCTTTCCTGCGTAGTTGTCAATCAGCTTTTTTACGATGGAAAGTCCCAGTCCGCTTCCGGCTATGTTTTTGGTTTTATCATTCTTAATCCGTACAAAATCATCGAAGATTTTTTCGATTTCAACCGGGGTCATACCAATTCCGGTATCAACGACAGTGATCCCCATACAATTATCCTGCTGCTCGATGGTGAAATCGACCGTGCCGCCATCTTTATTATACTTGATTGCATTGGAAATCAAATTATTGAAAATTATTTCCATTTCTTCGGCATCAGCCTGCAGTATTACAGTCCCATTGTGATGGAGGTTGAGTTTCACATCCCGCTGAATGGCATAGGGACGCATAGTGTCCATTGCCGTCCGGGCAACCACGGAAAGATCAACTCCGGTGATGTTTCTTTTGGCTTTTCCCGATTCAACACGGGTGAGGTCAAGCATATCCAGTATCAGGCTCCGCATCCCTTTGATCCGGTCGAGGGACCGGTCAATCATTACGTCGTAATCCTCGAGTTTGGGTCCATTCTGACGCTCCCTTATCATTTTGAGATAACCTTCAATAGCATTCAGGGGGGCTTTGAGTTCATGGGAGAGGACTGATAAAAAAGTAAATCTTATCTGCTTTCCTGAATCCTGAAGTTGGTTGGTCATCTTTTTGAGAAACACACGCTTGGTGATATTCTCGATGGATGATTTTAATTCCTGCGGGGTGAAAGGTTTGGGAATGAAATCATAAGCTCCGTCACTCGTAGCCTTTACAGCCAATTCAAGTGAAGCATAGGAGGTAATCATGACGACGATGATGCTTTTCTGTTTTTTCTTGATATACTCAAGAACTTCAATACCCTGAATACCTGGTAATTTATTGTCTAACAATAAGATATCCGGTGGATTGGCGTCAATGATCTCGATTCCTGCTTCCCCGGTTGGGGCTTCAATGACTTCAAAATCAAATGCTTCATCCATGAATGGATAATCTACCCGGAAATTTCGCAAAATCCGTGAAACTCCGCTCCGGATACCCGGCTCATCATCAACGATAAGAATTTTTAATGTAGACATAAATTTATTTCACCTCAAAAATAAGCCAAAATCCGTTAACATAGCATTACTTGTTATTTTTTAACAGTAATTTCTCAATTTCTTCTCTCAAACGTTCGGTTCTTATCCCTTTATCAAGAAAACGATCGGCCTTTATCCATTTGCGGTTATTTTCATCATTGATATCGAAACTGATTCCCGTTTCAGCGGTAACACCGGTTGCGATGATAATGGGAACATCCGGGTATTTCTTTTTCATTTTATAACATAGGATGAACCCACTGTCTTCATTTTCCATCATGAGGTCAAAAATCGCCAAATCCGGTTTGGTTTTTTCCAACAATACTTCAGCTTCTTTCTGGCCTTCAGCCGTGATTGTTTTGTACCCGAGATTCTGAATTTTATTCTGTAGTTGAAAAAGATAATCCTGATCGTCGTCAACAAGTAAAATTGTATAATTAGACGGTTTCATGAAAAAAGGGTTAAGGGTTAAAAGTGTTAAGGGTTAATGAATGGGGGTTATTGCTTGCATTGTTTGCATTGTTTGCATTGTTTGCATTGTTTGCATTGCTCACATTGCTTACATTGTTTAAAGTGTTTGCATCGTCGTTAATTATTTTCCACGTGGTACCGTAATTCTGAAAGTGGTTCCGGTTGGTCGCTGGGTTGGATCTGCATTGGAGTCAACATGTATTTTTCCTTTGTGCATTTTCACAATCCCATAGATCAGGGCAAGTCCCAAACCTGTTCCCTTTCCAATTTCTTTGGTCGTAAAGAAGGGAGTGAAAAGTTTGTCCATGTTTTCTTTTTGAATGCCGCTGCCCGTATCTGCCACAACAAAGGTTATTTCTTCGGTATCGCCTTCTACTCCAACACGGAGATGGCCACCATCGGGCATTGCTTCAATTGCATTTTTTTCAAGATTTGTTAAAACCTGCATCATCTGGTCGATATCCAGTTTTGCAATCGGATCCTCAATTTCAGATTTGAAAGAAACAATGATATTTTCCGGCTTGACAATAGAGTTTAGGCTATGTTGCATGAATTTGACGACATCTGTTTCGGACAGGTTCACCTGATTCTTACGGGCAAAATTGAGCAATCCGCTAACTATTTTTTTACATCGTTCGGCCTGTTCAACAATCAGTTTAAGGTCGTCGCGTACACCAGCCCCTTCCTGGGCTTCATCCATGAGAATGTTGCTGTACATGGTGATCACACCCAATGGATTGTTTAGTTCATGGGCGATTCCCGCCGACAACTGCCCCATGTGGGCCAGCTTTTCCGATTGTTTGAGCGCAGCCCTTGCACGTGCTAGTTTTTCATTGGAGACATTCAGGTTACTGATGGAGTCGTGCAATTTTTCAATGGAATAGGGGAGGCACATTTCGGTCTCAGCCAGCCCGTTTACGATGGCGCCAGCATGATCAACGCACGTATCATATCCACAGGCTCCGCAATTTAAATGATCCTTGGGAGAGAATTTCCCCATCGATTGCAGCACATTCAGCACAGCTTCGTTGCCTGGCGGTGCCAGTCGGCGGTCTTCCGGGGTGAAACTTTGCGAAAAATCCAGGATACTAAACTCCTCCATGTTCTGATTCCATGACTGCTGATCAATTTGCTGAAGCTTTTGGGTAACATATTCTCCAACTGCATTGCTGCGGGCAAATCTTTTTCCTCCGGGGGATGTTCCCGGTCCCATGATGCACCCTTCGCAACAAAGCAACATCAGATGTTTTTTCCGTATGTAGCCCTCTTCAAATTCCCTGATAGCTTCCTTATAATTGGCCTGTCCTTCTGCAATGATGACTCTCTCTTCAGGGATGGCTTCCTTGTTGTTGGCGGTATAGTACAACCCATGACTGATGGGAAAAATCGCGCCTTTACCGGCCTGGGGAGGGTCAAAATCAGAAAGTTCCGAATTTTCAGGACGAATGTTCAGATTGTCGAGCATTTCCCGAAGTTCCCGAAAAGTAAGTACTTCATCGACTTCGGTCGTTTCTGCCTTTTTGGCAAAACAGGGACCGATGAAAACGACCTTGAGCTCCTGCCCATGCTTTTTTTTCAAAACCCTTGTCATGGCAACCATGGGTGATGCAATGGGTGCAAGATAGGGTACCATGTCGGGATGGTAATGACGAATGAAATATACTATCGCAGGACAGTCGGAGGAGATATCACCCTCATAATCACTCCCATTGATCATTTTTTCATATTCACGGGCTACGATATCTGCCCCAAAGGAAACCTCTGTAACAAAATCAAACCCAAGTTTTCTGATCATTCCAACCAAAGTTTTATGATCATGAAATTCTGCAAATTCTGCCGGGAAACTGGGGGCAATGCAGGCCGCAATTTTATGGTCAGATTTAAGAAGTTCATTTACCGCATCAACCGACCGTAGCGGAATCTTTGCACCCTGGCTGCATACTCTTACACAATTGCCGCATCCGATACAGCGGTCGTTGATAACTTCCGCCTGCCCGTTTATTATTTTGATGGCTTTAACAGGACATTCACGAACGCAGGTAAAACAAACCCTGCATCTGTCCTTGATGGTAAAAACGAGTTGCCGGTGAAATGAATGGCTCATAAACCCTCCTTTAGTGACCTGTTTACGTGGAGCAATTCCCTGTTTCGCCCATTGCCTGGTTTTTCAAGGAATTTATCATACAAATCTATGATTACAGGGCTTTTATGTGCAACCTTGATCATTTCTTCCTCATCAACATCATATAATGCTTTCATGCGCGACTTCAGATTTTTTTCATCAGAATTCAGCCTTTGCCCCCCTCCATTGATACAACCATGGGGGCAGGCCATCACCTCAATGATGCCAAAATTCTCTCTGCCGGCCTCAATATCATCAATCAATGCCCTGGCATTTGATAAACCACTAACGGCTGCAACATTAAATATTACTTTACCGATTTTAATCCGCGTTTCCTTTCTGCCTTTTAATCCCCGTAATTCATTTATTTTCAATGAATTCATATCCATTCCCGTCAACATATAATGAATCGTCCGAATCAATCCTTCCAGATGTCCGCCGGAAATGCCAAACAGATTACCCGAAGAACTTCTTAATCCATAGTGTGTATCAGCTGGTTCAGGGTCAAGGTTGTTAAAATCGATGCCAAGCAGCTTTATCAGGGCAACGAGTTCCCTTGTTGTAAGTACCGCATCAACGTTACGGGAAATTCCATCTTTCATAACATCAGTGTCAGCATCATATTTCATGGCGGTACAAGGCATCACAGAAACCACAAAAACACTCTCAGTTTTTTGACCAGCCGAAGTGGTTATATAGTTTTTAATGAGCCTGCCCATCATCTGCTGGGGTGAGGCTGTTGTTGATAACTTTGGAAGGAGCTGTGGTTTTGCTGATTCTATATACTTTACCCATGACGGGCAGCAGGAGGTCAGCATCGGAAGGTTCTGATGGTTTGCAATCCTTCCGATAAAATCAGCGGCTTCCTCCATAATGGTCAGATCTGCAGCCATGGAAGTATCAAACACCTGACGGAACCCAATTTTTTTCAAGCCTGCCCTCAACAGGTTAAGAATATCTTTGCTGGCCTTGATGTTGAAATCTTCGCCGATGGATGCCGGGACAGTAGGGGAGAACTGAATAACCGGGAATAGTTCCGGATTATTTAAGGCATCAATCACCTTCTGGATGCTTGTTTTTTCGGCTAGTGCCCCAGTAGGACAAACCATGATACATTGGCCACACTTGACACATGTATGAGTGTTTAAGCCTTTGTTGTAAGTCGTTCCGATTTTGCTTTCGCTGCCGCGGCCAACCACATCAATGGCCGAAACGCCTATCACTTCGTCACAAACGCGTATGCACCGGCCACAAAGAACACATTTTGCCGGATCCCGGACAATTGACGCACATGCTTTATCTATCTGTATGTTTTGCCTTTTACCATGATATTTTCGTTCACGGATATTCATTTCAAAAGCCAGATTCTGCAATTCGCAGTTTCCGTTACGCCCACAGTAGAGGCAGTCATCAGGGTGCCCGGCTAAAAGCAGTTCAACAAGTACCTTTCTGGCTTTCAGTACTCTTGGGGAATGAGTTTTAATTTTCATCCATTCATTCACGGGATGTGAACAGGAGGGTACAAGTTCAGAGATACCATCAACTTCCACCACACACAATCTGCATCCTCCTGTAGGGGTAAAACCATTCATGTAACACAGGGTAGGCACATGGATTCCGATCCGGTCAAGCACATTTTTGATAGTTTCCCCTCGTTTTGCCAATACCGGCTGGTTGTTTATCTCAATATCAAATTGCATTTTTCCGTTTATTTGAAGTATATAGCATTGAACTTGCAGCTATCAAAACAGATTCCGCATCCGGTACATTTCGATTCGATGATAAAGTGCGGCAATTTAGGGGACCCGATAATTGCATTCTCCGGGCATTTTATCTGACAAATATTGCAACCGTTGCACAAGTTGGCCTCAATAAAAAAAGTTCTCAGGTCATGACACACCCCTGCCTGGCATTTCCTGTCAAAAATATGTTCCTCGAATTCATCCCTGAACCATTTCAAAGAGGACAATACGGGATTTGGCGCATTCCGTCCCAAACCGCACAGGGAAGTATCCCGGATAACCTCTGCAAGACTTTCCAGTTCGACAACTCCTTTGAACCGTTCAAGCGTCTCATGTGTACTCTCTTCCTTTGGACGATGGGTTACCTCTTCAAGAATCTGTAGCATTCGACGGGTTCCTTCACGGCATGGGATACACTTGCCGCAGCTCTCTTTCTGGAGAAATTTCATAAAATACTTTGCCAGGTTCACCATGCAGGTATCTTCATCAAGTACGATTAATCCCCCCAATCCGATGGGCGATTCAATGTCCTGCAATGATTCAAAGCAAATGGGTGTTTCCATATCCTGAAGTGGGATGCAAACCCCGGAAGGCCCTCCAAGTTGAACAGCCTTGAGATTTTTCCCATTTTTCACACCACCGGCAATTGATTGAACTATTTCCGAGATAGCAATACCCATTGGTATTTCGATAAAGCCAGTGCAGACTGACTTACCAGCCACACTGAAGAGTTTTGTTCCCCTGCTATCCTTGGTTCCGACCGATTTAAACCAGGAGGGGCCATGCTCCAGAATGGTAGGAATATTGGCCAGCGTTTCGATGTTATTTACAATGGTTGGATGTCCGAATAATCCTTTTTCTGCAGGATAGGGCGGTTTCGCCTGAGGCATACCCCGGCGCCCTTCAATGCTGGCGATCAGGGCGGTTTCCTCCCCGCAAACAAAGGCTCCGGCTCCACGACGGATATACATATTCAGGTTGAACCCGCTGCTGAAGATATTTTCGCCGATGAATCCATATTCTTTGGCCTGTTTAATGGCATTTTCAAGAATTGAAAGGGATTGCACATAGTCCGACCTGATATAAATATAAGCATGATTTGCTCCAATTGCATACGCTGCAATGGCAATTCCCTCGAGAACACGATGAGGGTCACCTTCAATAATTGCCCTGTTCATAAAGGCTCCGGGATCGCTCTCATCTGCATTGCAGATAAGATATTTTTGATCACTGCCTGCACTCAGGGTAACCAGCCATTTCCTGCCTGTAGGAAAACCACCTCCCCCGCGACCACGTAGCTCGCTTTGGTCAACGATTTCACATACTTTTTCTGAGGTATAATTCAAGACTGTTTTATATAGTGATTTATACCCACCCTGGGCTAAATAATCATCTATCAGGTAAGGTGAAATGATTCCTGAGTTACGAAGGATAATCCTGTGCTGGTTGGCAAAATAGGGTAATTGCCCGATAAAGGGTATGTTTGGCCATTCTTCCAGTGATTCGGTTTTATACTGCCCAAGAACTGTTTCTTGCACCAGTGTACGATGAAATACCGAGTTGAGCAGGTCTTCAACCCTATCTTCGGTGGCATGATGAAATGACAACCGGGCCTTTCCCGGCAATTGGACATCAAGCAGGGGTTCGGCTGAACATAAGCCTAAACATCCGACTCTGACAACCTCTCCGGCAATCTGGTTATCTGACAGGTATTTTTTAACAGCGGCCATTGTTTTATCGGCACCCGCGACGATGCCACAAGTGCCCATGCCAATGTAAACTACCGGTTGGAGCACTTTGGCACGCCTGATAAGAGAAAGTTGCTCACCAGTTGCCTTATCAAATATGTTTGAATGATTTTTCAGGATCTTTTCGACCAGGAATTCTTTGGATTCAATGGAGGTCAGAGAGGCCATCTTATGATGTTTTTTCTTTTAGGGAACGGATGATCCTGGATAAATCAGCCGCTGTGACATGGGTGTAAAAATTTTCATTGACCTGAACAACGGGAGCAGATTCACAGGCACCCATGCAGTTTGAGATTTCGAGACTGAATTTCCTGTCTTTGCTTGTATATCCAGCTTTGACGTTTAACTGGTCTTCCAGTTGGCCAAGGTAGGTTGAAGTGCCAAATAAATGACATGCTGTGCCCCGACAAATCCTGATGTGATACGATCCCTGGGGGTGGAACCTGAACTGGTCGTAAAATGTTGCCACACCATAAACTTTATTGGCAGGTAAATTCAGATACTTGCCAACCTTCACGAGTAATTCATCAGTTAGATAACCATGTTGCTGTTGAATATCCTGCAATATCGGGAGCAATCCATCCTTTTTATTTGCCGGATAATTTGAAAGTAAAAGTTCGAGATTCTCTTTTGTCATGATGGGATAAAATTCAATATCAGCCGTACAAAAATAACAAATTAAACTTAAATAAGAAAGATAAATTGTGAAATATTTATCAATGTGAATAATTAAACAAATATACGGAATGCCGATTTTTTGATTTTTTTTTATTCGATGCTGTTTTAACCAGGAGATATTCATAAATTTGACGATAATAACCAGAATATGCCTAAAGGACCTCTGTTCCATATCTCCCATGAAACCTGCATTAAATGCTATTCCTGTATCCGCATTTGTCCGGTAAAAGCAATAAAGGTTGACACTGTCACTGAATTTCCCTCCATCATTCCTGAGCGTTGCATCGGATGTGGCAGTTGTTACCGGGCCTGTGCCCCCAATTCTATTTCATACAGGAGTTCTATCGAAGCAACCCGGACAATTCTTGCATCGCGCGAAAAGGTAGCAGCCATTTGCGACCCGACCATTTCAGGGGAATTCCATGATATTACCGATTACCGGAAATTTGTAGAGATGATCAGGCAGCTTGGTTTTTCGATTGTCAGTGAGGCATCTTTCGGTGTCGACCTGGTAGCCATGAAATACAAGGAGCTTTTTGAAAACTTTAAGGGGAAATATCATTTTACGTCAAATTGCCCTTCGGTCGTCTCTTACATTGAAAAATACTATCCTGATTTAATCACCAACCTTGCTCCGATCGTATCGCCAATGGTTGCCACGGCAAAGATTATCAGGCAAAACTACGGACAGGATATTAAAGTAGTCTTTATCGGGCCATGCATCGCTACCAAGGATGAAGCGTTAAAATTTGAAGGGGATGCTAAAATTGATGCTGTACTGACGTTTGTCGAGTTACGCCAGTTATTTCATGAGTTTAATATCCGCGAGAGCCAGGTTGAGTTCTCCGAATTTGATGCACCCCTCGGGTTCAAGGGATCTCTGTACCCCATCAGCCATGGTTTTCTCCAGGCTGTTGATATCAGCGAAAACCTTCTGACAGGCAGTGTAATTACGACTGAGGGACGGAATAACATGGTTCATGCCGTTAAGGAATTCGACTCGCGCATTGAACTTATCAGAAGAAATTTCAACCTGTTTTATGATGAAGGATGTTTGATGGGACCAGGAACATCACCCGGGGGTGAAAAATTTTTAAGAATGTCGCTGGTAACTGATTATGCAAACAAGCGTTTAACAACTTTTGATAAAGAAACCTGGATAAAAGAGATCGGCTATTATGAAAACCTCGATCTTTCAAGGCAGTTCGAACCTGATGACCAGCGCCTTCCGGTTCCCGATGAAGATAAGATTGAAGAAGTTCTTAAAATGATCAATCGAGAAGGCCACATTAACAATGACGTTGGTTGCGAATCATGTGGTTACACAAATTGTCGCGACCTTGCCATCGCCATTTCACAAGGTCTTGCCACCACTGAGATGTGTCATGTGTTCAGCGGGCATAATCGTCAGGAATATATTCAGACCCTGCGAACTACGAATGATAACCTGGCTAAAACCAAAGCCGCTTTGAAAGAGTCGGAAGAACAGGCCAGACATGAACATGAATCGCAAAAGGAGTCGGCTGAAATCATTTCGACGATGCTGCAAAATTTATTATCAGGCGTTGTGATTGTTGATGAAGATCTGAAAATATACCAAAGCAACAAAGCCTTTATCCGCATTATCGGCGAAGAGGCTGCCATGATCGATGAAGTGATCCCTGGCCTGGTGGGGGCTGACCTGAAATCCCTGCTGCCTGTGCATTTCTATAAAATGTTTTCTTATGTGCTCACCTCCGATGAAACAATTGAAAACAAGGATGTCCAGTTTGGTGAGATTAAACTGGGTGTTTCGATCTTTCCGATACGAAGCCATAAATATGCAGGCGGAATTTTACGTGACATGTACGTTCCCGAAGTACGAAAAGAGCAAATCATCACACGTCTTACTGAAGTGATTGATGAAAATTTCGACATGGTACAAAAAATCGCCTACCTTCTTGGTGAAGGAGCCTCAAAAACGGAACAGATGCTTAATTCGGTGATAGACTCATATAAAGATACCACGAAAAAATAATTTGGGATTTACGATTTACGATTTACGATTTGGCGGCAATAAACTTTTGTGTATGAAAACCATGCTATTGCCGATCGTAAATCGTAAATCTCAAATCATAAATGTAAATGGATGATTCCATGGATGAAAAATTCTACATAGAGGTTAATTGTCAGCAAAAATGCCATGGTGAAGCGCGGGTTTGCGGAGATGTTTTCATTTCCAGGCGTGTCAAGGAAGAGGGGCGAATCATTGTTGTATTGTCCGATGGCATGGGTCATGGGATCAAGGCAAATATTCTGGCCACGCTTACAGCCACCCTTGCAGTCAATTTTACCCGAGAACATAAAAGTGTTGAAAAAAGTACGGAGATTATCATGAAAACACTGCCGGTTGACAGTGTAAAAAACATGAATTACTCTACTTTTACCATTGTTGAAATAGATGTGGAAGGGGAGGTGCGTATACTGGAATATGAAAATCCGAAAACGCTTGTATTGCGTGGAGCCAGATTACATGAACCGAATTGGAATTGTGTTGTGCTGGATGGCGAAAAGAATGCCGGCCGGGAGGTGCTCACCACAACATTTAAACCCCAAAAGGAAGACCGGATTGTTTTTTGTTCCGACGGAGTAACCCAATCAGGATTGGGCAGTGACAAATACCAGATGGGCTGGGGCCTGGAAAATCTTCAGAAATTTGTCGAAGAATCGATCCATGAGGAGGGTGACATTTCCGCTGTAAAGTTGGGTACGAGGGTGATCAACAAAGCAAACCAGAATGATAATTTTCATCCACTCGATGATATCAGTTGCGGCGTGATCTATTTTCGGGAGCCAAGAAAATTGATGGTTTTCTCGGGTCCGCCGCAGGATCCGGCAAATGATGCCATGTTTACCGGGCTGCTGAAACAGTTCGACGGAAAAAAGATTATTTGCGGGGCAACAACAGGCGACATGGTAGCACGTGAATGGGGAGAGGAGATCACCGACAGCGAGGTGATGCTTGATGCTGAACTGCCTCCGGTGTCTTATATGAATGGTGTTGACCTGATCACCGAAGGAATTCTGACACTTTCCAAGGTAAGCGAATTGCTGAAGAAATACAGTAACAACTACCAGCTTGGAAAGGGACCTGCCGATGAAATTGTAAAATATCTTCTCGAAAGCGATGAGATCCATTTCCTGGTGGGAACGAATATCAACACAGCCCATCAGGATCCGACGATGCCTGTTGAACTTGAACTCCGCCGCACCGTTGTGCACCGGATTACCCGGACGCTGGAAGAGAAGTTTTTAAAAGAGGTGACGATGAAGTTTTTTTAAGGAAAGGGTTCCCTTTATCTCAGGGCAATAAATTCTGGTTTTGCATTTTCAAGCGGTGTCTTCCCAACCCCGAGCGAGTTGTCTTTAGCCAAAAGAAAATCATCGGCAATACGGTTCAGTTTCTCTCTGAAAGCAGGAAGATCAAGCGGGTCTTTAAGCCATCGTTGTTCCGGAAGCCATTCAACAGGGAAGGTGGTCATACGCATCAGCACATCAGGTTCTGCAATAATGGCTTTTCTAAGGGAGTAAACAAATACATCACCCCAATTAAAACTGAAATTTGAAGCAATGCATACGATGTCAAACACATCTTTAGGTTCATCACGGCTTAAAATGGCAGTAAGTTTATTGGCTAAAATATTTCCGACGGTATCCACCGGAGTTGTTCCCGCTAAAATCGGTGACCCCCATCGCTCAGCAACATCATTTACCATTTCGATTTTTAAATCTTCTTCTCCGGGTACCCAAACACGAATATAATCCTGATACAGGATAATTTTGTCATCAGAGGTATTGAATTGCTTTTTAAGTAAACTACGTATATTGTTTGCTTCCGAGGTAAAAGCATTATTCTGATTGGTGAAAAAATCAAGGTCTTCGCTATACCTGTGATTTAAATAAAACCTTCCAAGCGCGGTTCCTCCGGTCAGGTGAAAAATGCCAAAATGGCCGGATAAAGCCAATAAAACTTTATCTTGTAATCTGTAAAGTTCGTTGTAATTCTTTGCGGATGAAGTCATAGTGTTCAGATAACGATTTAAACCGTAATGAGCGGATAACATCCTCTGTCAGCAAAATAAGAATTCTCTCGGGAGGAATAATTTTAAGTATGGTAAACCATCGGTACGACTCCAACAACTTCCGGAATAAAGTAGCCTCGGTGTAATGTCCTGCCTTCTCACGTTTGCCTTCCAGGACTTCAAGGCAATGTTCGGGCGGAATGTCGTAATCCCACATCAGGGAGCGCATCAAACTTAGCCGTTCTTCGAGTGGAGCCAGCATTTAACAGTTGAAATTTCAACAAAAATACAATTAATTTCAATGATCCGTTGCTTTAGCCAGAAAGAGACGGTTAAGTCCCGTTTTTTGTCAGGGCAAGGCAGTAATAAAAAAAACCTGCCAGAAATACATCCGGCAGGTTTTCCACATAAGTATTAACCAAAACACCTAATTGTTGTAGTCAGCAACAATATCTTTAACCCCATCAGGGGAAACACGACCATAAACTTTTTCACCCACCAGTACAACCGGAGCAAGCCCGCAGGCACCCACACAGCGCAGGCAACTCAGGGAAAATTTTCCATCGGCGGTGGTCTCTCCGACCTGGATTTTCAGCACACGTTTGAATTCCTCCAACACCTTTTCTGCACCACGCACATAGCATGCCGTACCAAGACAGATTGAAATGGGATGCTCTCCTTTCGGTGTCATTGTGAAAAATGAGTAGAAGGTCACAACGCCATAAACGTGTGCCACCGAAACATTTAACTCCTTTGCAATGACTTCCTGCAATTCAGCCGGAAGATAGCCGAAAAGGCTTTGAGCCTTGTGCAACACATTGATGAGTTCACCCTTTTCGTTGTTAAAGGATTTACAAACATCTTTCAGCTCCTGCAACTTTTTTTCCGATAATTTAATCTTAGCCATATACTTTTATTTATTTCGCCATTTCGCTATTTCACCATTTCGCCATTTCGTTAATTATGTTCATTCCTCTACATACGTCCCCATACTCTTATCAAAGTAATGTGTATGCAAAAGGTGGTGCGATTTTTCACTCAAGGGTTTTCCTAAAAATTCCTTATATAGTTCAATAACAAATGGGTTTTCATGCGACTTTCGAATGGGTTTCCCGTCATCTTCGCGGTAGAGGGCAGCGGCACGTTGTTTAATTACCTCAGAATCACCATGATGAAAAGGTTGTCCACCTCCGCCAATGCACCCACCCGGGCAGGCCATGATTTCAATGGCATGGTACTGACTTTTGCCTGCCTGCACATCTTCCAGCAATTTTCGCGCATTCCCCAATCCGTGGGCGATGCCAATATTGATAGGCAAGCCATTGAAATCGAGGGTTGCGTGCCGGATGTTATCTAATCCGCGCAGTTCATTGAATTCAACTTTTTCAAGTTTTTTGCCGGTATAAAGTTCATAGGCCGTGCGACATGCAGCCTCAATGACACCGCCTGTATTTCCGAAGATCACGGCAGCACCTGTTGATTCGCCGAGCGGGTTGTCAAACTCTTCATCTGGAAGACTGTTGAAGTCGATGTTGGCAAACTTGATCAAATGGGCAAGTTCACGGGTTGACAGAGAATAATTGACATCCGGGTCGCCATTTACTTTAAACTCATCGCGCTGGCATTCATATTTTTTAGCAAGACAAGGCATGATGGAAACAACAACCATGTTTTTTCGTTCGATACCCAGTTTTTTGCCAAAATACTCTTTGGCAATTGGTCCGAACATCTGCTGTGGCGATTTAGCTGTGGAAGGGACATCCATCAAATCAGGAAAATTATGCTCAAAGAAGTTCACCCATCCCGGGCAACATGATGTGAGGATGGGCAGTTTCACAGATTTGTCACCCTTGAGGTAACGGGTAAGGCGGTCGAGTAGTTCGCTTCCTTCTTCCATAATAGTCAGGTCGGCAGCAAAATCGGTGTCGAACACGTAGTCAAAACCAAGTCGTCTTAGTGCTGCGACCATCTTACCCGTTACAAGAGTGCCTGGCGCAAGGCCAAATTCTTCGCCAAGAGCGGCGCGGACGGCAGGTGCTGTTTGAACAACAACTGTTTTGGCAGGGTCTGCGAGTGAATTAATCACATTGCGCGAGTGGTCAACTTCGGTTAAGGCACCGGTAGGACAAACAGATACACATTGTCCGCAGTAAGTACAGGGAGATTTCTCGAGATTCATTTCGAATGCCGGAGCTACCACTGCCATAAACCCTCTGTTGACGGCAGAAAGCG
>CAIQUS010000083.1 GCA_903875045.1 uncultured Bacteroidales bacterium | reverse complement strand
TGCTTATTACATGCAATTCTCTAACCTTCGTGTGAACACAGGCCATGGCATCACAGATCTGATCCAGGATGCAGGGCACGGACTTGCTGATCCACACAAGATCTACGGGAATGATGTGAAATTTATCTCCTGGAAAACACCAACCGAAGTTCCAATTCTTTTGAAGCAATATATTACCCAGGAAAAGACACTGAGCCAATGTACACCTGAAAACATGGTCGTGCTCCTCACGGCTGATCTTATGAAGGAGGGCTCTCCAATCAGAGACCTTCTAAAAGAAGAATCTGTCCTGGAAATGTTGACGATTGATAACCTGGATAAGCCTTCCGAAAAAGTTCACTATACCACTGCCCTGCGAGCAAAAGGGCTGGAATGGGACACCATATTCCTGGTTTGTTCATCTCTGATTGAACCAAAAAACCTGTTCCAATTGTTTATTGGCACTTCCAGGGCAAAAGGCAAGGTGTACATCATTTATGCCCACCTTTAATACCATTTTTTCAAAGGGACTTTGCCCCGAAAAAACAGATAAGAAACAGATATAAATTCTTGTTATTATTTTACTGCGTCATAGTTTGGCGTAGTCAGGGTATATCTTTGTTATTTCAATATCAAAGATATGAACCCAATTGAGTCGGAACTTGCTGAGTTAAACATGCTTTGTGAAAAGTATGATTCCCTTCATGAGGACTCTTTACAGAAAACCAGGATCCGGCAAATCTTTACCGAATTTGTCAAGCAGGGCTATAACATAATTACGCCCCGGTTTGACCCGGAGTCACCTGAATATGGTACCCTTTCAGAAAATGGGAAACTGATTTGCGAACGACTGATTTATATTCGTAAGAAAAAACTTGAGGCTATTGATCATGAGAATTTTGAATTTGCCGCAGACCTCAGGGAACTCGAGCGGGAACTAAAAAAGCGTATGGTCAATGATTTTTCAAAAATGATCTTAAACAAATTCTTTGTGTTGCTCTCAGAAAATTCAAAGGAGATTATCTACAATGATTTCGATGGCAAACTGAAAGAATACTTCAAAATAACCTGATATAATTATGGAACACCGCCTCATCTCTAAATCTTCCTTTATCCGTGGCACGCAATGTCCCAAATCACTCTGGTTGCATCTTAATCAACCCGATGAACGGGATGAAACCAGCGATGCCCAGCAGCAGATCTTCGACACCGGGCACAACGTCGGATTCCTGGCCCAGCAACTCTTCCCCGGTGGAATTGATGCCAGTCGCGGCGAACATGCGCAGGTTGACGAGGCTATCGCCTATACTGCCGAACTGATCAGCAACGGTGCGACAGTGATTTATGAAGCTGCCTTCAGCGACGGGGAGACCCTTTGCTATATGGATATCCTGGTGAAGGAGTCTGATGGCTGGGTCGCATACGAGGTGAAAGCATCTACACGCGTTAAAGATTACCAGGTAAATGATGTGGCTTTCCAGTACTATGTGATCACCCGCTCGGGGTTACCTCTGCGGCGTGTATCCTTGGTCCATGTGAACAACCAGTATATTCGGCATGGAGAATTAGACATACAGCAACTGTTCACAGTTGAAAATATGACTGACCTGATCCTGCCGATGCAGGAAGTCATACCCGGGAGACTATACTCACTGATGGATATGCTGAAAACCGGTATGATGCCGGAAATATCCATGGGCCCCCAATGCGGGAATCCGTTTCCCTGTGATTTTCTGGAATTCTGTAGGCAAAGCTGCACCGAAGGTGAAAATGTGAATGAACCCCGGCCAGCCAACCGAGACCAGGATGCCCTTGATGAGTTCCTGGACGAGTTGGAATATCCTCTTTATTTCATGGACTTTGAGACCATCCAGTTCGCCGTTCCCCAGTATGACGAAAGCCGGCCATACCAGCAAATACCATTTCAATATTCATTGCATGTTCAACAAACCAAAAATGGTCCCGTCGAACATTTCGAATTCCTTGGAACTCCCCCGGTCGATCCTCGTCCTGACTTTATCGAATCTCTGTTAGCTGCTCTGGGTGAAATTGGGAGCATCATCGTTTGGAACCAAGCCTTTGAAAACACAAGGCTCAGGGAGATTGCCCGGGATTTTCCGGAATATGCATCTAACATCGATTCCCTCTTTCCCAGGGTGGCAGACATGATGGTGCCATTCCGCAGGAAGCATCTCTACACCCCCGAGATGAATGATTCATATTCCCTTAAAGCTGTTTTACCGGCTTTAGTGACCGATCTGTCTTATGATGATCTTGAGATACAGGAAGGTGGAACGGCTAGCATCATCTACGAAAGTCTATATCACGATAATGATCCCGGATCGGTGCAGCAGAAACGGGAAAATCTCCTGGCCTATTGTAAAATGGACACAATAAGTCTGGTGAGGATCCTTGACCTTCTCGAACCATGATTCAATCCTTAACAAACATCCTGGGCAATCCTGCCCCATTTTCCTACCAAGTACCAGGTTATAAAACCGGTTATCCCTCTCTGGACGACAACCTGGGCGGGATTTCAACTTCCGATCTGGTGCTCCTTGCCTCCAAAACCGGAAATTGGGGAAGTAATCTCATGCTTAACCTTTCCATTGGGTTAAGCAGGCAGTATCGTGTTTTACTTATTCATACGACCAAAAAAACACAGGTTGCAGCAAGGGAACTCAGGTCTGTTCTTCTTCCCAATGACGGCATCCCTGAAATCGATGAGCCGATGCTGGACGAATTGAAACAGTTGGCCAACAACATTTTTATCGAAGATGAAGCCCGCTTTATGGAAGAAATTGATTTATCAATTTCAACGTTCCACTCACAATCTGGAGAAGATGCAATCATCCTTATTGATCAGATTAACAACATATTCTTATCGAAAGAGATCAGAACCCATTCCAGAGATCAGGAAGAAAAAGATATTGCTGTAAACTTGAAAATGATGACCTTGAAGTACCATGTGCCTATTTTATTGCTGACAAGGATTAAATCGTCAGATACCATCCACGAAAAAGCCCCACCAACTTTCCTGGACATAAAACACTTGCTGGGAATAAATTGCCCCTTCAACAAGATCATCGGGGTACACCGCCCCGAATATTACCGGCTAAAAACGGATGAAAAGGGGGCGTCCACCGAAGACAAACTATACCTGCATATTCTTCAAAACGACAATGGAAAACGAGGTGTGATCCGTTTAGCCATTAGTGAGTCGAACAGATTCCGGTTGACGGACGACCGCCAAAATCAATTTTCCTAACAGAATCATCAAATTTTATTTTCAAAACGACATCCTTTGGCGGGTTGCAGCATTATTTTTGAGGCAAACGAATTAAGCAATGGCAAGCCGGAAACTCAAAACCATTTATCTTGAAAGGATGACCATCAAAATCAGTAATTTAACCCCATTAGAAAAAGAGAGAATGGATTGTGTTACTGAAGCAGCAAATCAACTGATGAAACACTATGGTTTGGAGCATTTGAAATTTGATTTTTGTCATAGCCCAGGTCATCTTGGGCTTTGTCATCAGGGAACCCTTATTGAGATCGATCTTTTTTACATCCTGAATGCCTCTGATGAAGCAGTCAGGAACTTGGTTTTGCATGAAATTGCCCATGCACTGGTCGGTCCAGGTCATGGCCATAGGCAACACTGGCAAAACAAGGCAAGGGAACTGGGTGTTACCTGGGAAAGAAGATACCAAAAATAAATTATGATGAATAAATACGACAAACTATTTTTGAAGCAGGCCCGCATGGGCTATTCAAATTATTTACACCGATATCATCGAAAAGGCTGGGACCCTGAACTGAATGAACGCAAGCATTTACTGAATAAGGAATTTGTGTTTTCCGATAATAACATCAATCGGCTCAGTGTCATCAATGCACTATTGACTGAAAAATCGGAAGAGGCCTACCAGCACGCCGAAAAATTGGAAAACTTTGTTCTTTCCTTTATGCAGAATCCGGATACTTTTATTTCCGACTATGAATTACAATTTAATCTGAACTTCTTTTCCGAAAGAAAATATTCCAGCATCCCTGATTTGCAAGGCAACCCATTTTTCGAATGTGAACCAATCTGGTTTGCAAAAGCTGATCGTACTGAATCTGACAGGAAGTACCATAAAGATTGGCTGTTCAAAACAGATCATACTGAAGTAATTCACGAGGGCCATCCATTATATAGCTTCCGTCATTGTTATTTGTTCCACGACCTGATTGACCATACGATTCTATCCTATCAAGATATTGCTGACATCGAGGATATCTGGATTGAAGTTGTATTAACGGTTCAGAATTTTCAGGTTATTTCATCAGAACCTTCATCAGAATCCGGATAATTATGTTTCCTTTTTTTTCCTTCAACTTGCAAATTTGGCTTGCCTTATACTTATTGCAAGTAAGCATATTGTCATTATATGTTTTTTTGATACTGTTTCCAGCCCTTCTCGTGAAGCGTTTGTACCTCCTTGATCAGACTTTTTGGAGAAATTACCGTAATGTCATCCGCGTAAGATAGGATCTCCATAACTAAGTCCTGGGTAATTAACAAAAACAGCCTGATCCTTAATTCATCTTTATTATCAACCAGGATTGACTGCGTTTCATGAAGGGGATAGCTTTTCAGGTATTTGCCCTGATCAGGATCAATGGAGAGAATGATTTCCTGGGCCTTAACATCAGATAAATTGATGATGCCGAAACAGTATTTGAAATCATCATTCGCGTTATAATTATCCGGTGGCGAAAAATGTTTCCTGGTAATATCAAAATCAAGGATACGATCCAAGCCAAAGGTCTTCACTTTGTCCTTCCCAACTTCTTTCGCCAATAAATACCACCTGCCTTTGGATTCTTTTAATCCGTATGGTTCTACCAACCGTTTTGTGGGTTCATCATATTCAAACTTCTGATGGGTCAATTCAATGACAAACCGATTCCTGACCGCATGAAGCAATCCATAGAAATGATTGGTCCCCTGAGCTTTTCGTTTTTCAAAGTAGATAAACTTAGTCAGGCCTTCCGACATTTTCCACGTTGAAATAAGGTCAAACGCTTCCATCAAGCGGCTATTCAAATCGGAATTCTCATCCTCCTCAATGAAATATACCTTGCGTGAACGATCGAATTGAATTTGAATGTTGTACAGTGACCGTATTGCAATGATATCACGCTGGAATGTTCGTTGCGATATCAGCAGATCGTAGCCATGAAGCTCTGACTGGTTTTGTAGAAAATCGGATATTTCCTCAAAAGTCAGTTCTTTTGTGGCTTGAAGTTTACTAATGATTTTACTTTGACGTAATTGTGTCTCCTGTTTTGACATATTTTATGATTTGGATGTACAGTAGCCGATTTTTGTGTAGGTTGATTTATCCAGTAGTTCTTCATTACAAAAGGTGATCAATTCGGGGAGGTCAGGCGTCCGCCCTTCCAACACTCCAACAATTTCATATTTGCGAACAATATTATCAATCTGTCCTCCCGAGAAGTCAAATTTTTCGCCAAGTACAGCGCAGTCTGGTTCCGAAATGCCGGGTAGTTTGACTTTCCAAATTTGTGACCTGGTCGAAATATCCGGTTTTGATAATCCGATTTTATACAAAAATCTTCGTTCAAACGCTTTATCAAAGTTAGATGCCAAATTTGTTGTAGCAATCAAAATTCCAGAAAATGTTTCAAGCTCCTGAAGAATAATGTTTTGGATTGTGTTTTCGGTTTGCCCTACAGTAGAATTCCCAACATTCTTTCGTTTGGAAAAAATACCATCTGCTTCGTTAAATAACAGGATCGGAGTTTTGCTACATCCTTTGAAATAAGAATAATAATCGGTAAATAGTTTCTTCACGATCTTTTCACTTTCGCCGAACCACATTGATTTTGTTTGACTCAGGTCAACAGACATTATTTCGCGACCGGTTTCACGGGCAATCTGGTATACTGATTCCGTCTTCCCAGTCCCGGGCAATCCCCAAAGCAGAACGGTAAATCCAAATGGAAGTCCCTTCTCTTTCATTCTTTGTTGGATTTCCAAAAATTTCACTTCCTGAAGAGAATGGATTAATTGATTGATTTGCTTGGATTCCTGTTGGTTAAATATTAGTTCCTTGCGTGTTATCTCTAGTGGACTGATGATGTTTTCTTTTTTCCCTTTGGTCAGTGATAATTGTAACCCATCAGAAACCAGTAGTTCAACTGTTTTATCCTGCAATTTTATCCAGGTGTTGTTAAATATCCTGCTTTTTTCAATTTCGATCAAATTATGCAGTATAAGTGGATGTTGATTGAGCATTAGCTCCTGCTTATATTCAAACCTCTTTCGAGTCATATCAAATATCCCGTTAACAGCCGTCTCAACATCAACATTGGCCACCCCTGTAATATGTTTCCACAACAAATAACAAAGCAAATAAGTATCGCCGTCGGAAAGATATAGTACTCCCCAAAATTCGGACAACTGGTTAAGTTTACTAAAACATGTAACTTTATCAGCGGATTATGAAAGCAAAACGTAGAAAATTTACCGCAGCATTTAAAGCTCAGGTAGCCATTGAGGCGCTCAAGGAACGTAAATCTCTGGCAGAATTATCAAAACAATTTGAGGTTCATCCCAACATGATCACTACCTGGAAAAAAGAGTTCGTTGAACATTCCTCGGTAGTGTTTGAAACAGAACCGCCTAAGACAGATTTTGATGATGAGCGGGAACGGCTTTTTGCCAAGATCGGGCGACTGGAAGTGGAACGTGATTGGCTAAAAAAAATTTCTGTCAAAGCTGGTCTCTCAGTGAAAGAATGGACTATGTAGCTGTGCATAAGAAGATAAGCATCCTTAATCAATGTAAGCTAATGGACGTGAATCGCAGTAATATCTATTACACACCCAAAGGAGAATCCGAGAAAAATCTCGCCATTATGAGGATCATGGATGAGCATTATTTGAACTATCCGACGGAAGGAGTTTTAAGGGTTCAGGATCATTTACTGACGTTGAGTTTAGTGGTCAATGAGAAAAGGATTCGCCGGCTATTGAGACTTATGGGGATTATGGCCATTTATCCTAAGAGGAACTTAAGCAAACTCGGGCTGGCGAAGTATATCAAACCATATCTCCTCAAAGGGCTGGATATCAATCATCCCAACATGGTGTGGGCGATAGACATAACCTACATACCCATGGCTAAAGGGTTTCTATATCTGACAGCCATTATCGATATCTACAGTCGCTATATTGTAGCCTGGGATCTTCATAATAGCCTTGAAGCGAGAAATACACTGGCTGTGTTAAAACAAGCCATTGCAGAGCACGGGAAGCCTGAAATTATCAATTCTGACCAAGGGAGTCAATTCACTTGTGCGCTATGGACTGAATTTCTTGAAAGTCCTGACATTAAAATTAAAATCAGTATGGATGGGAAAGGCCGGGCTATCGATAATATCTTCATAGAACGCTTCTGGCTGACTATACTGGATCAAAGTGTACCACCCATTCCGGAGCAAAGTGTACCACGATTCCGGAGCAAAGTGTACCACTTTTTAACAAGATTTAACATTTAGAAAGAGTTGTATTTCAGGTGAGTTTACCTGACATTCCGGCA
>CAIQUS010000082.1 GCA_903875045.1 uncultured Bacteroidales bacterium | reverse complement strand
CTGCCGGAATGTCAGGTAAACTCACCTGAAATACAACTCTTTCTAAATGTTAAATCTTGTTAAAAAGTGGTACACTTTGCTCCGGAATCGTGGTACACTTTGCTCCGGAATGGGTGGTACACTTTGATCCAGTATAGTCAGTTGACATTACCGAGACTGAAAGTAACGGTAAAAAGTATCAAAATGCCGAAATCAAAGGACTCGAAAAAGCAAAAGTAATTTTACCAAAAGTTGAAAAGATTGAAAAGGTAAAAGAACCAAAAGTTACGAAGCCGGTCATAGCGTAATACAATTAAGAGAGGGGAGAAATCCTCTCTCTTTTTTTTAAGGATTGAAAGAAGTAATAGGACTTCATTTACACCTTTAATATATATAGGGAGGTAAAAATGGAAACATGGGAATGGATTATGGCAGCACTTGCAATCATCACTCAGCCTGTTGCATGGTACATGTTGATCAAAGAGGCTAAAAACCGTTAATGATTATCAATGAGTTACATCGTTATTTAGAATAATGTAACTTGTTGATTGTCAAATGATGTTTGAAATCAAGTGCTAAATTTACGAGGGTTAGACCAACCAAACTGAGGCTGTATAAATATCATTCTAAATAAGGTAGGTTATGGATTGATTATCAACCACTAATGCTATTCTCTAAAAAGGACCATGTAACAGGATATTCTTTGCCTTATCAGGCATTAAATCGTAGAAGCAGGGGATAAAATCCCTTGTGGAGATGAGAATTACCACTGTAGTATCGTAAGATAACGACAGAAGATGGAACATAGACACATCCGGTGTTGACTGTTTTACAGTGGGTTACATGATTTACTATACTTTTATACGAATGTGTTTAACAAACGTTAGTAACATAGTGTTTAGTTGAGAGATCTTACCTATTGTAGAGTTTCTTTATTTTGTTATTATTAATTGGTTAATATATAATAGAATATTGTGTATGCTCAGTTTGGTAGAACAAATTGAATAGGGTATCGGTGGTGCTTGGTGCAACAAAGTGAGATGGGAAAAATCTCTTTTTTAGGGATAGCAGGAAGGTTTTTACTCGTGTTTTAACCCCTTAAACCGGGATTATCCCAAGAACATGGGTCTGTCTTCACAGAAATTTCTTAAAAATAATTTAAAAAAACGAAATAAAATGTCTAATCCATTTATTGTTAATGGTTTTAAAACAGAAGGATTATGCCGTAATGATTCTTTTTATGTCCGTTTTACCGAAGAGGACATGGATGAACTGGCAAAATATGCCTTCGACATGGGATATTCTCTGGAGCCGGAGTTGATGGCTGCTGATCCGGAGCATACCATGAGATTCAAGATCATCTCCAAAGCCAATCCTGCTGTCTATGGCTGGATTTCGAAGGTCATAGAAAAGGTTGATGACCGCTGGCAGGATTCTATTCTATACGGGTTTTACCGGCATGGATCATTCCGGAACAAATATCCGATCACGTTTAATGTACAAAGCCGGATGATGCGTGGTATTATCAAAAGAAACACAGAGAAGAACCCGCGTCAGGAAACTTATTACCGTACCATTTTTGGCATCATGGATCTGGAACCAAAGGGAAGCACACTGGATTTTATATTTTCCTGGCTATCGAGTGTTAAATTTCAGCGCATTTGATGGTCATTGACCCTATTCACCGGAGCACTTGTTTATTATCCGACTTCTGCATCCTGGTAAAATATCCTTTGTGTTCATAGTAGTGTGTGAATCCAACCCTGTCAGCAATGGCAGGGTTTTTTCTTTGGTAAATGATGAAATATTATTTTGTGATTATCATAACAATTATAATCTTTTTAGCTTATTTTTACAAATTGAAGCTAACCTGCATTATTCACAAACCCAAATTTCGACAAAAAATTGATGCCTTTGGCATCGGGGGAACAGAAAATTGTTTTTCCTGATGAGAAATGGCAATGGGCTGTCAGGATTGATCAGGAGGAAATTATTTTTTTTGGTGCGATTTCTTTGAAATCCAATCGTTACTAACAGTTTTTCCGGGTTATTAACAATACTCTTTGCGTCCGCTGTGCGGTTTCGGTGGGTTGTTCTGGAAATTTGCTGATTTGGCCGGTGTTTCCAGTGGTTATCAACACTGAACTAACAGCGTAACCCTTTGAATTTTCCCAGGCAATTTGCAATCACCTCCATATCCGGAAATTGTTTTGGGAGTTCGATTTTAATTCTTGTTTTTATTTCCTTTACATAAGCTGCAACCTTGATCAGGCGTAAACGAATGGTTTTCATCGTCGCATTTGCATATTCGGTTCCCTGTAACATTTTTTCACGCAGGGCATGTAACAAAACATATGCGGCAGAGTGCATGAACAACCGGAACTGATTGGCTTCAAAGCGACTGCACGACATTCGGTCTGATAGCAGATGGACTTTACTTTCCTTTATGTACAATTCCATGTGACCTCGGGCACAATATCCATGCTCATATAAAGCTTTTGTACGCACACATCGGATGTCGGTAACCACATACCGGATATTGGTTCCCTTTTCGCTGACTTCGACTTTTACGATAACACGTTGCTTCCCACTCCACGAACCTGCTGCATAATCAAAACTATGGTATCGTTTTACAGGCTTGCCGGTACTTTTAAACTGTTTCTCCGCTGAGTTAATGGTAATCCTGGCCAAGTCATTCAATAACTTGTTGCCAGTAAGCCCGGTAAGAAAATGCACCTTGTCCTGTCCCGCTGTCCATGCCATAAGTTCTTTGCTACAGAAATGACCATCTCCTCGAACAATGATTATCGTGTTTTTCCAAACCTTACGCAAATGGGAAATGATGCGGTGTAATATGGAAAAAACATCTGCGGTTTTACTTCTACGGCCAGGCTTTAAAATGGTGGCTATTAATTTCCCACTCTGGCCCTCATAGATATGCAATGGCATATAGCAGTATTCGCCATAATATTCATTGAACAGTGCAAGTTGCTGTGTTCCGAAGGTATTGCTGTTCGTGTCATCGGGATCAAGAATAATGACAGCGGGCTCCTCTGAATAGGATTGGATAAAATTATCGACAAATGCTACTACTATCTTGTAAAGTTCGCTACGTGAAAGGGAATTTTCAAACCGGCTCATCGTTGGCTGAGAAGACAAAGAATTTCCACTTTCCGGTAATACTTCGGCGCAAATTTTCAATATCATATCGTCCCTCAAAGTGTCGCAATCATTGGCATCTTCGTATCCGGCAGCGATTTGGAATACCCGCTGGGTCAGCATTGAGCTAATCGAATGTTTTACATACCCAGGGTGACGATCCTCCTGAATACAGTTGGTAATGGATTGTAATATGCTGTTCTGGGATTCTATCTCACGCAATAACAGTAAGCCTCCATCTGAAGAAATCTTCTCTGCGGAAAAGCTCATTTCTATTGGCTTTTTGCAAACAGAAGAAAGAGTAAAAAGGGTAGATGAAAAATTTCCTGAATCAGAAATGCAATTGGTATTGGGGCTTTTTGTATCTTTACTCATGGAAAGGTTTGTTTTTGCTTGGTAGCCTCAAAGATAGTAAATAT